>JAADGD010000154.1 GCA_013152515.1 Planctomycetota bacterium | reverse complement strand
TGGGCGTCGTCCGACTCGGCAGCAAGTGCCGCGTCGGACGCCAGCAAAGCACCTGCGTGGTTGAGAATCTGGATATGCCCCATGAGCATACTGATCAGCTCGGGCGGCTCGCCAGCGGGAGTGGATAGAAATGTTCGTGACTGCATCCCCAGCAACTCGGTGTCCTCGGGCTGGTAGGATTGGCCAATAGTAAAACCGAGGTTCGGCGTCTTGGTTGCAGCTCGAAGTTCAGCGAGTTGTGGCTGGGGTTCCGTGAGAAACTCACGCAGTGTCGGGGGGTTGTCTGTGGCGGCAGCGTCCGAGTCGTCGTCCTCTGGAATGCCATCGAGTTGAGCGGCAATATCGGTTTGGTACCAAGAGTTCAAAAGTGGTCCCTTCGGCGGCTGCGCATTGCGCCAACCAAGAGACAACATCGCCTTGCGATACTGCGGCCATGCTGCTTCGCCCTGGGCATCGGCGCGGCGATTGATGATCGCCAAATAGTCGGTGTCGAGCATGGGCCGCTCGGTCAGCATATAGATCGCAAGCAGTGTGTAGAGAACGAAAAAACCGCCGACGAACCAACAACCGGCGTGCAACGTCTGCCACCAGATCGGGCGCCCGCGTCGCTTCGCGCGGCGTATCAGTTTTGCAGCCTGTAGAACGTCTCCAAACTCGTTGGCAAGCTGCTTCGCATTGCGGCCCATTTCGAGACCGTCTTGAAAGTGGGCAATCAGCTCTTGGGCTACATCGACCCGTTCGCTATTCCAAAGCCGCGTTTTGTGGGTGACTTGCCTGATCGTGTTGGCGATTTCCGCAGGCAAGTCGGCTTCGGCAACGAGGTAACGCCAGTCGAGTCGGCCATTCAATTGCCCACGCCAGACGTCTCCCAACGGAGTGAAGCGAAGTCGTCGCCAAAACGATTCTGCGACCAAGGCCATCACGCACCTCCTGCCGTTGCGCCCTGTGGGGCAGGATTTTGCGGAGCGATACCAAGCGAGCGCATGGCTGCGAACACGGCTTGCCATTGCTTGGTGTCGGTGGCCAGCTTGCGTTCGCCCTTGCGGGTCAGCCGATAGTAACGTCGCGGACGCGGCCCGGTTTTGTCGATCCTCGACTTGACCAGTTTTTTGGCTTCGAGGTTATAAAGCATCGGATACAGGGTCGACTGCCCCATCGCCAGCACACCCTCGGTCTGACGGCTGAGCGCCTCGACCAGTTCGTATCCATACTTTTCACCGGCAGAGAGCAACTGCAACACAGCCGTCGGCCCCGCCCCTCGCATTAGTTCACGTTCGATTTTCATGGCAAAACCCCTTTTGTAGTCGTCGCATACTATGTAACGCATATCATAGGGGCATCGTCGATGCGTGTCAACCGATTGCCTGAAAAATCACAGAGAACGGCCAGACGAAAGGGAATCTGCAGCAAGAGAAGCCGAGAGTGGCCGCAGGCAGGCTTCTTGCATGTCTGTCGATGTGCCCGTGGTTACTTGGCTTGAAGCCACGTCTACACAACGGGCTCGGCACACGCGTCGGAGATTGCTTGCCAGGTTTCCAGACGGTGCTCTAGGCCTAGCTTGGCGAGATACGTTTGATCGACAGTGTTGACAACGGCCTGGTCGAGGGTTGTGTCGTTCGCTTGCGCGGTCAAGACATCGGCGACATGGACTGCGGCGAGCGGCGTAAAACTTTCGTCAGCGCTGGTGGCTGGGTCGTGATGAAAAGCGACTGCCTCGAGGATGTCTTGTGGCAGTCCCCACAGGCCAAGCAAATAGCCGCCGACATCAGCATGCGACGCACCTAGCTGTTCGACTTCTAGTCCGACGATTGACGTTTGCTGAGCTTTTGCTTTGTGACAAAGGACGGTATATTCGCGCCCAAAATTATCGGCCAGCACCACTTTGCCCACGTCGTGCAAGGCACCGGCGATGAAAGTATTGTCGACCGTGTCGCGATCGAGTCCTTCTTCTTTGGCCAACTGCTTGGCAATGCCAGCAACAGACAAACTGTGCGAAAGGACTTTTTCTAAGAAAGTTGCCGAGACTCGCGATTCTTCCAATTGGCGGAAAATGCTGGCGGTGAGCACCAAGGGCTTTAGAGTGTTCAAACCCAGTAGCGCTGCGGCGTGTTTGACGTCGTTCACATGGACTGGCAGGCCAAAATACGACGAATTGACTAGTTGCAACACCTTGGCGGTCATGCTGAGGTCGCGCGAGATGAGTGCGCCGACTCGATCGACCGAGGCGTCTTCGCCTCGTAGTTCTTCTACCAAATCGAAGTAGATGTCAGGCAGGGAAGGTAGCGAATCCATCTGCGAAACAAGCGTTTTGAGCTGCGGATTATTCATCCGTTTACCGAGTAAGTTGGCACGCGTGATTGTATTTCTCAAAAATTCGGGGTCACACGGTTTGGAAAGGAATTGATGTGCCGGACCTACCGCTTGCAAGATGCGCTCTTGCTCTGACTGTCCGCTCAGCACGATTCGTACCATGTCGGGATACCGATCGCGGACGCGTGACAACAGTTCTGCGCCATCCATCCCTGGCATTTGCAGGTCGGTCACGATCACGTCAAACGGTGCTGCGGCCATTGCGATTAGGGCCAGCTCGGGACCTTCGCAAAACTCCATCGTCCATTCGCGACGATAGGCGCGCAGCATTTGTCGCAAACCGTCCAGGATTTTGGGTTCATCATCAACAAACAAGACACGGATCATCGTTGGTACTTCCCAAAAGAGCTATTTGTCTACGGGAAAGTGTAGGTCAGGAAAGGAGGCTGGGAGTTGGGGATTGGGGATTGGGAGTTGGGGATTGATTCCTCCAGTCCCCAACTCCCCTCTCCTAGCCCCATTGTTCCAGTGGGCCAATCGTAACGGTGGTGCCGATTGTGAGTGGATAGGCTGCCAATACGCGATGAATATCGTCGAGCGTGACTTGTTCGACGGCCTGCAGGTCATCGGCTACGCTACGATATTCTTTGCGCTGCATCCAATTACCACCGACGTTAAACAGTCGGTTCCGAGGCCGTTCGCTGCCGAGTACCACGCGAGCCCTCACCTTGCTTTGGGCTTGGCGTAGTTCTTCGATCGTAAAACCGTCTGTTTGGGCTTGCTGCTGCAACTGGACGATTTTTTCGTAATTCGCATGCGCGTCGCTCGGCTCGCAGCTCATCCACGAGAAATACATGCCGACGCCCAGGTATTCGTAATGCCCCAGGCTTGCGCTCTCGGCCAATCCGGGATCGACCAACTCCCAGTACAGCCGGCTACCAGAGTCGTCGCCAAACATCGTCGCTAGTAACTTGGCGACATAACGGTCGGCAGACTCCGAAGCAGGAGCGTCGACAAGTTGCAAGAAATACTGCTGCGTTGCCGATTCGCGATGCAGGCAATGAAAACCGGGCTGCGAAGCAGAAGGAGGCACGTCGCGAGAGGTTGTTTGCGTTGGCCAGTCGCCGCAACGGTGAGCGACCTGCTCGACTAAGGCGTCAAAATCGACTTTTCCCGCAGCAGCAACAAACAGATTTCCGGGGCTGTAACGCGACTCGAAATAAGTGCGCATTTGGTCGGCGGTCAGGGCCTCGACCGATTCAACGGTACCCAACACGCTGCGCGCGAGCGGATGCTTGCCGTAATGCAGTTCCTTGATTTTGTCGTCCATGCCGAACGGTGGTTGATCGGCATACATCTGAATCTCTTCGACGATGACCTTCTTTTCCATCGCAAAGTCTTCTTCGCGCAAGCTGGGCCGCATGATGTCGGCGAGCAGATCGATCGTAGGTTTTTGATACTCGGGCAAGACGGCGGCGTAGTAGACCGTGTTTTCTTCGCTAGTAAACGCATTGTAGTGCGCGCCTAGTTCGTCAAATTCGCGGTTCACATCGTCGGCCGAGCGGTGCGGCGTCCCTTTGAAAACCATATGTTCGAGAAAATGACTCACACCTGCCAACTCGTCGGTTTCGTCGCGCGCGCCTGTGCGGACGAAAAAACCCACGCCCTGCGAGTGCGCGCCTGCGTTGCATTCGGCGACGATTTCTAGGCCGTTTTCAAGTGTGTGACTGCGAAACTCCACCTGCTTCTCCTACTAAAAGCCTAACGCAATGATTTACGAGAGGCCGAACCGCGCCCGTAAGGAAGCGTCCCAACAAGCGTCGAACCAACTTGGACGCTTCCTTACGGACGCGGTTCGGATAAAATTTTCAATTTGCAATTTTTGGTAACTCCAACGCCGCCGGCCCCAAGGTCGCAAACGTAAAACCACTTGGCGGATGAGCTTGCAAATACTCGTTAATCGCTTCACCGGTCAATTCATCCACCAATTTGCCCACCTCTTCGAGCGAACGGACGCGCTCGAGGTGATACCAATCGCGTGCGATCGAACCGCTACGGGCACTGGTTGATTCTTGTTGCATGATCAGACCGCTCTTGATGCGAGCTTTCAACCGATTTAGTTCGTTGTCGAGAACGCCCTCGCCCAATTTCACGATTTCTGCAAACGTCACGTCGAGCGTTTCTTGTGCCCTTTCGGCGGTCGTTCCGGCGTAACACAACACACGGGCACGCTCGCGCTGCGTTTGCAAAGAAGCACTGACGGTGTAGCAGAGGCCCCGTTTTTCACGTACTTCGGTGAACAGACGCGAACTCATCCCACCGCTCAGCACTCCGACGGCTGCCCAGGCACGCAGATAGTCAGGGTCACGATAAGGCACACTCGGAAAAGCGATGCCGACATGGCACTGGTTGGAATCGTAGTGCGTGTGCGCCTCGCCCGATTCGGGTGCAGATTCTTCGATTGCAACCACCTCGGTTGTCTGCCAATCGGCAAACAGACTTTCGACTCGGCCGACAAGCTGTTGCCAGTCGAAATTTCCGGCGACGCCGAGGATCGCGCCGTTGGGACGGTAGCCTTGCAAGAGATGATCGTTGACTTCGTCCGAAGTGCTGGCGTTGATCCCCGCCTCGGTACCCATGCTCGAACGCCCCCAAGGCGAAGGATACGACCGGCGGCGAAGGGCGATCATCAACTTTTGGCTCGGTTCGTCATCTGCACCATGCAGCTCTTGCAGGCAGACAAGTTTGCCCGCGTCGAGTTGTTCCTCGGGTAGCAAGGGTCGTCGGACGATATCAGCGTAAATGTCGAGCGCGTCGTACAAGTTGCTGGCAACTGTGGCGGCGCTAAAACTCGTTTGCGAAGCTCCAACCGATTCGCCCCGTTCGACGCCGAGAATTTCCAGATCGTTGATCAAGGTCCGACTATCGCGTGAGCCAGCCCCGCGCAGCACCATATCGCACAGCAGCGACGACAAACCCAATCGCTCCGCTGGATCGGTGCTGTAGCCACTCGGAACCAGCAACGAAAAGGCAGCCGATTCCACGGCGTCGGTCGGTTCTCCGACCAAAACCATACCGTTGGCGAGTTGATGCGTACGTGCTGTGCGCAGTTCGACTTGGCTGACTGAGGGCATGGAGGATTTTTCAATAGCTAATTGTCAATAGTCATTGGTCATTGAAAAAAGTCATTTGTCCTCGAAAGAGGCTGACGCACAAAAGCGGCTGACAAATGACTATTGACAATTTACTAATGACAAATAATCTGGGCTCAACGGCTGAGCCCATTGTGGCTCCTGGGGAGGAACCCGATCAGCCTATCGGCCCGCTTCGCTGTACGCAAGTTCAACCGCTTTGTAGAGCGTCCTCGCTGTGCGAAATCCGAGTTGGCGGTACAACCGTACTGCCGCCTCATTTTCCGCCGTCACCTCCAAGCAAACTCGACCAATGCCGAGGTGATGCAAACCGAGCAGCGAGGCCAAAATCAGCGCGGTGCCAATGCCACGTCCGCGATGGTAGGGTACGACACCGATGTTTTGAATGTTGGCTTTGGTTTTGTGCGTTCGCACTGCCTGGATCGTACCACAGTACTCGGGGACCGACTCTTCGACACCTACGCACTCCGATCCAATGTACTGGGCCAGCCAAGTCCCTTCGGGCAAAAAACCATCACGGGCTTCGATTTCGGACATCAACTGCTCGCAGCCTTCCAATTCGCCGAGACAGGGGAAAACCTGCGAATCGATTTCGCCGCGAAAGCTGGCGTACTTCACTTCGGCATGAGCTTGCCCTAGCGACGGGTGCCATGTCACGAGACGAAAGTCGACAGGTACCTCGATTCTGGGACGCCGCCAACGGCGCAGATCAAGCTCCATGCGATAGCGCTTGACATATTGAAGATTCATGAATCGCATGAAAGACGTTTTCACTCAGCGGCTCAACAAACGGTTACCCAAACCCTTTTCTCTGCAAAAAGCAGCGGACAGCTAGCAAAAAGCGGTCTTGCAAGGATACCACAATCGACCGGTTTGGACAGAAATAGGTGACGAACTGGGCATTTTGCTTGTGAAAACCGGTTTTCATCCCCGCGAAGTCGCCTGATATTCAACGTTTAGCCCTAGCCGAGCAACCCAGAGACCTGTAAGTTATTGAGACACCGTCTCAATATAACCAGCAAGGTTTTCGATGAATCGCACCCCCAATGCCTACCTTTCCCTCTTTTTTCCACTGCTTTTGCTTGGCTGTAGCAAGGCCGATTCGCACTCTCACGTGCCCATCAAGCAAGAAATAAAAGTTTTCAGCGGCGAATATCCGATCAACGTGCTGTGTACGACCGGCCAAGTGGCAGAGATGGTCCGGCGGATTGGTGGCGAGCATCTCCAGGTAACGGCGTTGATGGATCACAGCGTCGATCCGCATCTTTTTAAGCCGCTGTTCGACGATGTGGCGAAACTGAGCCAGGCGGACATCATTTTTTATAATGGATTGCATCTGGAAGGCCGCATGGCGGACATGTTCGTCCAGCGTGCCCGCAAGAAGCCGACCTACGCCGTAACCGAAGGGCTGGTCGCTCGCAAAGACAAGCGTCTGCGCGAGCCGCCGGAGTTTGCAGGGATGTACGACCCGCACGTTTGGCACGACGTTTTGCTGTGGTCGGACTGTGTGCAAGACGTAGCCGACGTGCTTGGCAAGCTAGACCCGCCCCACGCCAAGGAGTACGACGAAAATGCGCACCGGTACCGCGAAGAATTGGCCAAGCTGCATCAACATTGCCGTGACGAAATTGCGACCATTCCAGAGCAAAGCCGCGTACTGATCACGGCTCACGATGCGTTTGGCTATTTTGGCAAGGCGTATGACATCGAGGTTTTTGGCTTGAAGGGGATCAGCTCGGAAGAGGAGATTGATCTAGCGCATCAAGAAGAGGTGCAACAGATGATCATGGAGCGAAAAATCCCGGCAGTTTTTGTCGAGTCGACCATTAACTCGCGGGCAATCGAAGCATTGATCGAGCCTTGCGTAGCTGCTGGCTGGGATTTGCAAAATGGCGGCGAACTCTACTCAGACGCGCTGGGCGTAGCAGGCAGCGATGCCAGCACTTATACTGGGATGATCCGGCACAACGTGAAGACGATTGTTGAAGCGTTAGCGCCTGCGGCTGAATGACGAATGACGAAATCATTCGGGGACATTCGTCGTTGCGTTTTGTTATTTTTCTCCCGTCCCTTACGGTCGGGGCTCGCCGTTTTTTCATTTGTCATTCAGGCGTTAGCGGCATGTCTTCCATTGCCTTCGAAATCCATGACATGACCGTTGCCTATCAGCGGCGACCTGTGTTGTGGGATATTGACCTGACGATTCCTGAAGGCAATCTTGTCGGAATCGTTGGGCCAAATGGCGCCGGCAAAACTACGCTCATCAAGGCGGCGCTCGGTTTGGTGCCGCTGGCCAGTGGAAAGGTCGAGATCTACGGCAAGAGCTATTCCGAGCAACGTCACCTCGTCGGTTATGTGCCGCAGCGAGAGTCGGTCGACTGGGATTTTCCGGTCACGGTTCGCGACGTGGTGTTGATGGGCACCTATGGTCGTCTAGGCTGGTTTCGCCGGCCGGGCAAAGCGGAACGCGAAATCGCCGAGCAATGTCTCGAGCAAGTTGGCATGTCGGCGTTTGCCAATCGCCAGATACGTCAGCTTTCGGGCGGGCAGCAGCAACGCGTGTTTCTGGCCCGCGCGCTCGCACAGGATGCACAGCTTTATTTTCTCGACGAACCTTTTGCGGGCGTCGATGCTGCAACCGAGTCGGCGATTATCGAGCTGCTACACACGCTGCGCTCCAGCGGAAAAACGGTACTGGTAGTCCACCACGATTTGCAGACGGTCCGCGAATACTTTGATCATGTGATTTTGCTCAACATGCGACTCGTTGCTTGCGGCCCGGTCGACACAACCTTTTCCAACGAAAACTTACAACAAACCTACGGTGGCCGACTCACGATTCTCGACGAAGCTGCCGAGGCGATGCGGCAACGGGATGGCCAGTGATGACGGGCCTTTCGCTGACAGAAAAAGTGATGATCGGTACCGCACTGCTCGGCGGGATGTCGGGCGTGATTGGTAGCTTTGCCGTACTACGCGGCCGCGCCTTAGTCGGCGATATGCTGGCCCATGCGGCGCTGCCCGGCGTTTGTCTGGCGTTTTTGATCATGGGCTCAAAGAACATGTTGGGCCTGTCACTGGGCGCGTTAGCGAGCGGCTTGTTGGCCATCGCGTTGGTCACGATGATCGTGCGCTGGACACGTACGAAAGAAGACGCGGCGATCGGCATCGTACTCAGCACTTTTTTCGGGGCCGGTGTGGTGCTGCTTTCGGTGATTCAAAAGCCGGGCGTGGGGGGAAGCAAGGCGGGGCTTAACTCGTACCTCTTCGGCGAGCCGGGCAACATGCTGACAGGCGACTTGTTGTTGCTCGCCGGTGTAGCGCTGATCGTGCTGCTGACGGTTGGGCTGTTGTTCAAAGAATTCAAGATCGTTTGCTTCGACACTGATTTTGCCCAATCGCAAGGCTGGCCGACATTGCGACTCGATTTGGTAATGATGGCATCGTTGGCGGTCGTGACAATCGTTGGTTTGCCAATCGTTGGCGTGATTTTAATGACGGCGATGATCATTCTACCGCCAGCAACAGCCCGTTTTTGGACAAATCGACTGCATGTGATGTTGCTTTTGGCAGGTCTGTTTGGCATTGCCGCAGCGCTGCTGGGCACAAGGTTTGGTCGAGGGTTGCCAACAGGGGCGGCGATTGTGTTGACTGCCGCGTCGTTTTTTTTGCTTTCGCTGCTCTTTGCGCCGCAGCGTGGCATCGTCGCGCGATTGGTGGCCGAGTATCGGTTGCGAAAACGTATCGCCCGTGAGCATTTGCTGCGTTCGCTTTACGAACTGAGTGAATCACAGTTGCCGCAACTCGCCAAGCTAGAGCTAAAAACAATCCGCGATTACCGCTACTGGCGAGCCTTGAAAAACCTGCTGCAAGATGCTGCCGAGGCTGGCGAAATTGTCCGCAGCGGCGAAACGGCGCAGCTGACTCCACTGGGGTTGCGTCGCGCCGCAAAACTCACCAAAGCGCATCGTCTGTGGGAAATGTACATGATGCAACACGTCGGCATCGCCTCCGACCACGTCGACCGCGACGCGGACGATGTCGAACACCTGTTGCCCGAAGGCCTACTGATCGAGTTGGAGCAACAATTGGCTACCGAAGGTCGGTTGCCCGACGTAGTGGAGGAGGTCCCTCACTCGCCACACAAAATAGGAGCTGAATGAATAACATCGCACAATAGCATCACACATCCGAACCGCGCCCGTAAGGAAGCGTTAGGCGAGCGGCAGATGAGAATTTACCTGTGAAGAACCGGACGCGAACCGGACGCTAGCGCGTTGCGGCTGATAAAATCAGCCGCTTGGCGCTAGCCTGCGGTTTCGCGTGGGTACGTTCTCAACTGCCGCTCGCGTTAACGCCCGTGTGACAATATTGAATTGGAAGCAACTTACAGAAATTTTCGACAATAATCCCCCTCCCCATTTTTATGGGGAGGGGCTAGGGGAGGGGCCAGCCTGACACGAAGCTTTAGGGTTACACTGCTGCAAAACCCTCCCCTAGCCCCTCCCTGCAAGGGAGGGGGATTTTTTGAAACAAAGCCATTGAAACTACGTTCAGTAAGCCGATAGCATGACCTCAACCATCCCTCTATTCGCCGAACTCTCGCCTGGACAATTGGTCGTCCTCACCGGGGCTGCCACGAATGTCGCTTGCGCGCTGGTCGGGTGTTTTTTGGTTTTGCGACGGATGAGCATGATGGGCGACGCGATCTCGCATGCTGTGTTGCCGGGGTTGGTCATCGCTTTTTTGTTTTCTGGCACGACGAGCATCGTGCCGCTGTTCGTCGGCGCAGTCGTTTGCGGACTGCTGACGACTTTTTTGACGCAGACGCTTCATCAGTACGCTCGTGTTCCTAGCGACGCGAGCATGGGCGTCGTGTTCACTTCGATGTTTGCGCTTGGCGTGGTGTTGGTCAAAAGATATGTCGGCGGGCTGCATTTTGATGTGGCGTGTGTTTACGAAGGGACGCTGGAGCTAGTCTCGCTCGCGACGCCGATCGCTGGCCTGCCGCGTCCGTTGTTCACCACGCTGCTCGTGTTGCTGCTAAACTTGGCGGTACTCATCCTGTTGTGGAAAGAATTCAAGCTCAGCTCGTTCGACCCCGCGCTCGCCACGACGATGGGCATCTCGGCAACCGCGATGCACTATTTGCTGATGACGTTGGTCGCGGTGACGGCGGTCGCCTCGTTCGAGGCCGTCGGCTCGATTCTGGTGGTGGCGATGCTGATTGTGCCTGCGGCGACTGCGCATTTGCTGACGGACCGGCTGTCGTGGATGGTCGCGATCGCGTGTGCTGTGGGCGTGGCCTCGTCGGTGCTAGGCTATTGGGCCGCCGGATATTGGAACACCAACATCGCCGGCATGATGACCGTCGCGGCCGGGTTGTTGTACGCGCTGGCCGTGTTTTTCTCGCCCCGCTATGGCATCTGCAGCACCGTCTATCGCAATGTGCGGATGTCGCTGCGAGTGTTGCGCGAAGATTTGCTGGCGATGCTCTATCGAGTCGAGGAACTCGACGCTGCCCACGAAAAGCGGCTCACGCGGGCCGAAGCGAGCGAAGCGGTCGGCGGCGGCTGGTTGGTGCGCTGGGGCATGCGAGAGCTGTTGCAAGACGGCCGCATACTCCTCGCCGGCGATCAGCTACAGCTCACCGAAAAAGGCCGCGACGCTGCGCGCCAACTCGTCCGCTCGCATCGACTGTGGGAAACGTATTTGGTCCAACACCTAGGCATGCCGCTCGACCACGTCCACGAACCGGCCCACCGCGTCGAGCACTTTATTGACGAACGCCTCCGCCAAGAGCTAGCAAGCGAGATCGACAACGAAGGACAAGACCCACACGGGCGTGCTATTCCTGAATAAACATCGCCTGAAGGTTTCGCCCCGAGTGAATATCATATGGGCCAGATAGTTCTTTGATCAGAAGTATTGACCCTTGCGGTCTGCTTATCTACGTTAAATGTGTATAAGCCCTGCTTATCTACATTTTTTGTGTCTATTAACAAGTTCTGTGGGTACTCCGGTCTGGCGAA
>JAADGD010000294.1:24317-26375 GCA_013152515.1 Planctomycetota bacterium | reverse complement strand
GTTTTCATCTGTTTTCTCTGCGTCTCCGCGCACTCTGCGTTTAATAAAAACCTTCGTGTCTTACGCAAAATTTTACCGTTAGTATCACGGATACCACTGATTTTGGAGACTTTTGGCAGGTTTGCTGCTGGGGCATTGAACTGTCAACAACATCCATTCATTTCATCAAGAATTCATCCGTGAATATCAGTGCTATCCGAGGTCTTCAGCTTTTAACTTAGCGATGTAGTACTAAAGCGTCCTCTTGTAAAGATTGATCGGGGCAGGATCATGCATTTTGGTGAGTTTTTGGTGCAGCAGAAAGTTCTGTCGGCCCATCAGATTCTAAAAGCGTTGGCGGAACAATCCAATCGAAGAGAATTTATCCCTTTACTTCTCGTTGAGCTGGGTGCTTTAGACGATTATCGAGCGTTGCGCTATTTCACGATCGCCGATCAAAACCACTCAGGTTTCTTGGAAGTACTCGTCAACGAGCAATTTATCTCAGAAAAACAACACACACAGATTCACGATGCATGGCAACGAAGTGGCCCTCCCTTGGGGAGGTTGCTTGTGGAAATGGGTTTCATCGACGAGGCAACGTGTGCAGAAAGTCTTGAAGAGTTTGAAGCAGAGAAGGCGCTCGAGGAAAATCTGGCGAAACTAACGTAGCTTCGTAAGCCGTGATTCAATTATCGATCCATGAACATCACGGCGGCAATGATTCCGCCGATTACCAAGAGACCTATCACGAGGCGTACCCAAAGGGTACTTCTGGGCGAGGTGGCCTCTTCCAACGGGGGCAGGTTTTGAGTCAATTGGTCGAAGTCGGGGCCAAACTCATCTTCTAAGTGATCTTTGATCAAACCTTGTACTGCGCGGGCGTTAAACGGGCGGCGCTCGGGGTCTTTTTCGAGTAACTGCAGGATCAATTTTTCAAGCCACTCGGGGCAGTCGATCCCATGTTCGCGTAGGCCTGGCGGTTTTTTGTGGAGATGTTGATCCCAAATCTGTGCGAAGTTTGCGCCCTGAAACGGCGGTTTGCCCGTGAGCATCTCGACCATCGCGCAACCGAGCGAATAAAGGTCGGCTTTGCCCGAAATTTCTTTGTCCGCGCAAATCTGCTCTGGCGACATATACGCATAAGTGCCCACGGTGATCCCGTCACCGGTCACATCGGCTTCGTGCGTGTCGCGCGCAATGCCAAAGTCGCCTAGCACGATGCGCCCATGATCGTCGAAGAACAGATTACTTGCTTTCAAGTCGCGATGGATGATGCCGTGGTTGTGTGCATGTTGCAAGGCCGAGGCGATTTGCGCGCTGAAGGCGGCCGCTTGTGCCCAAGGTAGTGGGCCATGTTTCTGCAAACGATCTTTGAGAGTGCCGCTCTTCAGCAGTTGCATCGCGTAGAAATACTGGCCATCCATCATCCCGCCACCGTAGTTGCGGACAATGTGTGGATGGTTCAGCCGCTCCATGATGGTGATTTCGCGCTGGAAACGATCAACAATGTTCGGGTCGTGGGAGATCGTCGGATGCAAAAGCTTGATGGCAACCGGGTGGTCGATCTCGGGACTCTCAGCCCGATAGACGGTGCCAACGGTGCCGACTCCGAGCGGCTCCAGCAGCTTGAAATTAGCGGCTGTTGGAATGAATTTCAGCTTGTGGGGCTGGGAATCTGCGGAATCGGACATGGTCTTCTCAGAACGTGTTTTGAAATTGCAAAACGGGGCAAGGGATTGGGCTTTGGGGACTAGGGTTTGGGGACGGGGATTTGGGGACGGGGGAAACGGGTCCTTTCACTCCCTAGTCCCCAAATCCTAGCCCCCAGCCCCCCTATGCCAGTCCCCCTATGCTAGCCTCTCTCCTGTTTGATCGATTTACTAATTTACTGAGAGGGCATCTGGAAGTTTAAAGTGATATGCGTAAGCAGTTCTTCGTTTTCGAGTTGGCCCGGTGGTGGCTCAGTCTCCCATGAAGGGTGCAACATCTCCTGGGCCATTTATGGTCCAATCCCGCGAAGCGGGTAATAGCCCCGTGCTTTAGCACGGGGTCTTCCCGCCCCTCCCCCGCCTACCC
>JAADGD010000294.1:5787-24300 GCA_013152515.1 Planctomycetota bacterium | reverse complement strand
GGGAGGGGAATCGGATTTGGTTTTCCTGTTTACCCCGTGCTTAAGCACGGGGCTATTACCGCCTGCGGCGGAAAAGAGCCGTAAACGGCTC
This sequence comes from Planctomycetota bacterium, assembly GCA_013152515.1. Lineage (GTDB taxonomy): Bacteria > Planctomycetota > Planctomycetia > Pirellulales > Lacipirellulaceae > Bythopirellula. Next base: position 24,209 of record JAADGD010000294.1, on the reverse strand, counting down.
TCGTCCAATACCCACCATGGGTCTCGAATTCCAACAATTTCACCTATCCCACCTCGCTTTCCAGATACCCTCCGAGCGAGAGAATTCTAAATCACGTTCTTACCCTACACCAGCATTGAATTGTTACGCAGTGCCTAACGAGGCGGCAAGGCCTGCTTTCTCTGCAAGCAGTCTGTGGCGGTCCGTCGCAGAGGCCGATTTTTTCGGATTTCGTTAAATCATAGCCTATCCAGCACTTACGATAAATCTCGCTGCGCAAACGAAAAAATGGCATCAAGATTGCCACGCAGAGTCTAGCGGTTCCGTCGCGATCCCTTTACGATGAGGGCTTGCGCGTACGCAGAGGCCCTACACGTTGTTGTTGGCCCCTACATCTTGTTATGAATGAGGCTGCAGAGTCTTTTCGATATCCGTAGTGAGTAGGTAACATTAGTAGAACATTAGCAGACCGAGGAGTAAGTTTTAGATGAGTTACAAGCTAGAATACATTTGGTTGGACGGTTACACACCCGAACCGAGCCTCCGCAGCAAGACCAAGGTGGTCGGCAGCGAGCCGGCCAACGTGGAAGATTGCCCCGAGTGGTCCTTCGACGGTAGTAGCACCGAGCAAGCCGAAGGCAGTTCGTCTGACTGCTTGCTGAAACCGGTCAAGATGATCATCGACCCACAGCGCAACAACGCTTCGCTCGTCTTGTGCGAAGTTTTGAATGCCGATGGTTCGATCCACGCCTCGAACGGTCGCGGCACTTTTGAGGACGATACCGATCTTTGGCTCGGCTTCGAGCAAGAGTACACCATCATGCAAGGCGTGAAGCCACTGGGCTTTCCTGCCGAGGGCTATCCTGGTCCCCAGGGTCCGTACTACTGCTCGGTCGGCATCGACAACTGTGTCGGCCGCGACATTGTTGAAGATCACCTCGACACTTGCCTCGAAGCAGGTCTGAGCATCACCGGCATCAATGCCGAAGTGATGAAGGGTCAGTGGGAATATCAGTTGTTCGGCAAAGGTGCCAAAAGCACTTGCGACGACTTGTGGCTGTCGCGTTACCTGTTGCACCGCAGTTCGGAGCAATACGGTGTGACCATTGAGCTGCATCCCAAGCCGATCAAGGGTGACTGGAATGGTAGCGGTATGCACACCAACTTCTCCAACACCGACATCCGCGATAAGGGTGGCAAAGAGATGATTGAAGGCATCTGCGAAAAATTCCGCGGTCGCCACGATGCTCACATCGCTTCCTACGGTTCGGACAACGACCAACGGCTGACCGGCCTGCACGAAACGCAGTCGATCGACCAGTTTAGCTACGGCGTCAGCGACCGTGGTGCGTCGATTCGTATCCCGATCGGTACCGTCCAAGACGGCTGGAAGGGCTACCTGGAAGATCGTCGCCCCGCCTCCAACGCCGACCCTTACAAAGTCGTCAACGAGATTCTGGCGACGTTGCGTTCGTAAGCCCCGTTTTATAGCGAAGATCGCGAAAATTGGATTTCTACACCCCTCTTGGCCCTGCTGGCGAAGAGGGGTTTTCTTTTGTAGGTTGGTGGAGGGAAATAGCGGCGCTGCTAAACCGCAAGCGACGCCCCCATCGCTTGCGGTTTAGCCGCACCAAATTCACGCTCCCCCCAAAAAGGCGACCCTCCAATGTCCCCACAAGATGTCCTGGCAATGTGTCGCGAACACGACGTAAAAGCGGTCGACCTGCGTTTCATGGATTTCCCCGGTATGTGGCAGCATTTCACGATCCCTGTCGACAAACTCGACGAGGAAGTCTTTGACGACGGACTCGGCTTCGACGGCTCCAGCATCCGCGGTTGGCAAGCGATCAACGAGAGCGACATGTTGCTGGTCCCTCAGCCTGAAACGGCGTTCCTCGACCCGTTTACCGAGCTGGCCACGCTCTGCATGATCTGCAATATCCAAGACCCCATCACACGCGAAGATTATACGCGCGACCCGCGCAACGTGGCGCGCAAAGCGGTCAACTACCTCAAAAGCACCGGCATCGCCGACACCTGCTACATCGGCCCTGAAGCAGAGTTTTTCGTCTTCGACGATGTCCGTTTCGACCAAACGCCTAACAAAGGTTTTTATTACCTCGACAGCTCCGAAGGGGAGTGGAATCGCGGCACCAACTATCGCCGCAAAGGTGCCGGGCCAAACCTGGGACACAAGCTGCGGCACAAAGAGGGCTATTTTCCTTGCGCGCCTGCCGATCAGTTGATGGACCTACGCAACGAAATGATGCAAACGATGATCGACAGCGGCCTAGAAGTCGAAGCGCAACATCACGAAGTCGCGACCGCCGGGCAATCGGAGATCGATCTCAAGTATGGCGACCTCGTGCAAATGGCCGATGACATGTGCCTGTTCAAGTACATCGTCAAAAACGTGGCGAACCAACACAACAAGACCGCTACGTTCATGCCCAAGCCGATCTTCAGCGATAACGGCTCGGGAATGCACATCCATATTTCGCTTTGGAAAGGCGATCAACCTTTGTTCGCCGGTGGCGGTTACGCCGGCCTGAGCGACGAAGCAATCCACGCCATTGGTGGCATCTTGGCGCACGCCCCCGCCATTTTGGCTTTCACCAACCCCACAACCAACAGCTACAAACGGCTCGTCCCTGGCTACGAGGCGCCCGTCAACCTAGCCTACTCGCAGCGCAACCGTTCGGCAGCCTGCCGGATTCCGATGTACAGCGCGAGTCCCAAATCGAAACGGATCGAGTTCCGCTGTCCCGACCCCAGTGCGAATCCCTACTTGGCGTTCTCTGCGCTGATGATGGCCGCGCTCGACGGTATCCAAAACAAGATTCATCCTGGCGATCCGCTCGACAAAGACATCTACGACATGGAGCCTGAAGAACTCTCCAAAGTCCCCACGACGCCCAGCTCGCTCGGCGGGGCGCTCGACGCCTTGGCCGCTGATCACGAATTTTTGCTCCGCGGCGATGTCTTCACACAAGATGTGATCAACACCTGGATCACCTACAAAAAGCAAAACGAAGTCGACGCCCTCGCCTTGCGACCGCATCCGTATGAGTTTTGTTTGTATTACGACATTTAAGGAAATCTCTCTCATTTCCCGGCTTTTTCCCAGCCCGGAGGAAACGGTCAGCAGCTAAAGAAAAAGGGCACTTCTCGACCGTCTCACATTCTACCCGTTTCCAATAGTTTCCAATCGTTCTTACCCAGGAGAACTGCAAAGTCACTTTTCTCCCCTACCTACAAGACTCTAACCACAACGACACAACGGCCACAAGGCCACAACGCAAAAAAACGTCGTGTCCGTCGTGTCGTCGTGGTTCATTTTTCAATCCTTGGCTAGAAATTAGGACTTTGCAGTCCTCCTGTCGTTCTTACCCTATTTTCTTGCATTTGGCTTGTCGAAAGGTGAAAATGCAGTATTGGTTTACGGGGAGTTTACATCGCGGGTGGGCAACTTTTTGGGGAGCTTTTCATGGCATGTCGGTCTTTGCGGATTCGTTTTTTTGGTTTTTCTACCGTTGCTGCCTATGCCGTGCTCTTGCTGCTCTCGCCAAATCCGGCACAGGCGCAAGGTGTTTCTCGCAATTGGACCGATGGCGGTGTGACTGACAACTGGTTTGATCCGGTGAACTGGTCTCCGTTGGCCGTTCCCGACGCAACCGATTTTTTGTCGATCAGTTTTTTCAGCGCGGGCCTCAACGCTAACAACATCGACATCTCCGGCGGTGGGCGGATCGACGTTGGCAATACAGCCAACGTGACGCTGAATACTCTTGACGTAGGAGATTTCGGACAGGGGACGTTGAGTATTTCGGACGGCGCGCAAATGACAATTAACGCGGCGACTCTCGGGAACAATGGTCCAGGTAACGGCACGGTCAATGTCGGCGGACTCAGTTCGGTACTGACCATAAACGGTCCAGTAATTGTTGGCAACGTAGGCTGGGGAAGCCTCAACATTGATGCAGGGAATGTCAGTAGCTCCGCTGGCACGGTCGGCTCAGACTTTAGCAGTGTAGGCCGAGTCGCAGTTGACTTCGGCGGCACGTGGGCTGTCAGTAACGATTTGTATCTCGGATTTGCCGGAGCAGGAGAACTTGATATTCGAGCAGGCAGCCAGATAACGGTAGGCGGTAATGCCATGCTTGCCGATGACATCAGCGGCAATGGTCGTGCGTACGTCCGCGGTGTAGGCGCACTGTGGGATGTTGCCGGTGATTTGACACTTGCCGACAAAGGTTCTGCAACGATCGAAGTCACAGACGGAGGCACTCTGGCCAACACAGCCGCAAGGCTAGCGACGAACACGGTAGGCTCGGCAACGGTCTTGGTGGATGGCATCGGATCGATCTGGGATAACTCGGGAACACTTACCATCGGTGAATGGGGCCAGGGATCAATAATTGTTTCCGCAGGAGCAGCCGTCGAAAACACCTCGGCGACGCTTGGTGAATTTCAGGATGGCAGCGCCGAGGTGACCATCACGGGGGCCGGATCGCGCTGGACCAACTCGGGTGCCGTTCGCATCGGCGACGATGGCGATGCTGTGCTCAATGTGCTTGATGGAGCGGCGTTCTCTTCGGCTGCTGCCGACATTGCGTACCAAGACGGTTCCACAGCGACCGTCACGGCCGACGGAGTGGGAACCACCTGGACGAGCACAGGCTCACTGATTGCTGGTCGAAGTGGCGTTGGCACGTTCAACATCACCGGCGGAGCGGTGGTTAGCAGCCCATCTGGTGTTGTCTCGCTAAGTGTCTCTTCGGCCGGTAGTATCGCTGTAGTCGATGGCGCTGGCTCTCGCTGGGAGGTGGCCTCCGGCGTGCAGGTTGGCTCGGGCGGCAGCGGTACACTGAATGTGCTCAATGGAGGCACTGTGACCAATGCGAGCATGGTAATCGCCAATGGCACTGGCTCCACCGGCGCGGTGACCGTCAGCGGAGTAGGCTCTCTTGTCACCGTTGGCAGCAATCTTCTTGTCGGAAATGCGGGCACCGGGGAGATGACGATCGACACCGGTGGCGCTACTACGGTGGGCGGCACTACGGACATCGGACCGCTGGGCACGCTTACTATTAACGGCGGTTCGCTTACCACCACGTCGCTCGACAACACGAGCGGCGGTACTTTTACGTTTACCGACGGCACGGTTACGGTCGATGGCGGGGTGTTTAATCCCGGTGGCAGTTTTTCGCTCAACGGGACTAGCACCTCTACCCTTAATCTCAAGGGAGCTGGGTCTTCCAGCTTCAATAACCTGAATGTCGGCAGCACGGGCAATGCTACGCTGAATGTAACCGGTGGCTTTCAGCTCACAGCGGCTGATACGGTGATCGGCGCTACGGGTGAGATTGTACTTGATGGCGGAACTTTGCTGACGGACGGCTTCACCAATAATTCGGGAGGTACGTTCACGTTTCGCAGCGGGACGCTGACTCTCAATGGAGATGTATACAGCAGTAATTCACCTTTGACTTTGCCTAGCTCAGGAACGCTAAGTGGCAATGGATTTGTCAGCAGCGAGATTAACGGCCAATTCGGATCGACAATCGCCGCCATTGACGGCGGCCTCACGCTCGGCGATAGCACCAGCTTCTTTGGCTTTATCCATGAAGGAACTCTCGACGTGGGAGCTGAGTCTGTCAACCTGCTGTCGAGAGGCTTCGCGCAACTTGGGCCGCTTACCACACTCCTTGATGGCACGCTGACCTCCACGCGCGGCGTAGTCCTCGGTATCGGTGACAACCTCACCGGTAGAGGGGAAGTCAACACAAGGGTTGCTGCCGGGTTTGGCTCCACGATCAGGGCCTCCGGCGACCTCTCCCTTGGCGACAGCAGTTCGCCCATCGGGTTCTCTAGCAATGGTGTGCTGGAAATCTTCGCTAGTACAGTTACACTCAACGACTCGAATGCGGTAGACCTCGGCACACTCACTACGATCGGCTTTCCTGGCCTCCCTCCTTTCGTTGGCCCACTTCCCGGCACACTTATTGCCGCCAACGGAGTGAACCTTGACTTTGGCGACAACATCACTGGCTATGGCACAGTCCAATCGCCTAACGATCCGGCCAAGCCGTTTATTAACAACGGCGATATTGCCGGTAACTCGCTGACTAATCCGATTACGCTCACAGGCTACGTAAAAGGTGTCGGCACGCTCGACAACGTTATCATCACCGGCACCGACGCACCCGGATTTTCACCCGCGGCGGTCAATCGTGGCAGTGTTATTTACGACGGTACGTTGGAGATTGAACTCGGCGGGCTGAACCCCGGCAGCGAATTTGATCAGCTCATCCACGTTCTGGGCGCGGGCCTCGCCGACTTGGGAGGTGTGCTCGACGTGCAATTTATCAGCGGTTTTACTCCCTCAGCCGGTGACACATTCGAGATCATCACCGCAACGAACGTGGTTGATACGTTCGACACGTTGAATTTGCCAGCGCTACCCGGCGACTTGCTGTGGTTTGTGAATTATGGCGCAACCTCGGTCGAGTTGGTATCGACCTATAGTGCTGACTTTGACGAAGACGGCGATGTCGATGGCGACGATCTAGCCGCCTGGGAAGGTGGATTTGGTAGCACAGCCGCTACGCACAGCGATGGCGACGCCAATGCAAACGCCCTGACGGATGGGTTTGATTTCCTGACCTGGCAACGACAGCTTACCAACGGTGGAACGCTTTCTGCCGCTTCGACGACTGTTCCCGAACCGACAACCGGGTGCATGTTGCTGATGGGCCTAACGGTCGTCGTGCTAGCGAGACGTCAAGACAAACGCAGCAGAGAGGCTTGAGAAAGCAACTGGACTGCCACGAAAAAGAAGGAGCGTTCGGATTTCAAGCCACCAGACGCCTCCATGAGCCATGAGGGGCCTGAGAGGGTCTTTAGCAATCTTTAGCAATCTGTCACTGGTGGCTTTCACTCTTTTGCAGCTCTTCCAAGTACTCATCATATTCGCGCGCCGCTACTTGATGGGCTTGGTCACCTTTGGCACCGCAGCAGCGGCTGTCGAGTTCTTCGAGCCGTTCTAACGGGCCGTAGATCACTAAAGTATCGTTCGCTTCGATGCGGTTACTGCTTGAAGGGGCGCCGAGATAGATGCCATTGTGGCGGCGGATGCCCAGGACCAACACGCCCTCGCGGGCTAGGCCCAACTCGACGAGTGTCTTGTCTGCGATCCAGTCGTTTTGTTCGACGAGCAACTCCGATACCGAAAAACCGCTCGACAATTGCAACAGCGAAACATAGTCGCGGACTTGGAGTTTTGAGAATTTTCGCAGCGCAAACGCAATCGGGCGATTGAACTGACGCTCGATCCAGGCACTCGTTGCGAGTAGCCAAAGCACGATGACTCCCAGAGCCAGCACGCCAAAACTCACCCCCCAGTGTTCACTCGTACTTTTGCTGAGCAGCGTCGCGGTGAGTGTCGCGATCACCGTGGCCATGCCGATGTTGCCGAGCATCATCAGCCCCATCGTCAGGTGGCGGCGCACCGGGTGTTCGACGATGGTTTCTGACTCGTTCGTCGTAAAACCGACGCCCGTAAAAGCGGAGTGCGACTGAAAACGAGCCGCCTCGCGCGACAATCCCGTCAGCATCAACGCCATCGTGCCGACGCGAATCACGATCAGCGAGATGGTCAAAGCGAGCAGGAAAACAAGGACGGGTAAGAGAAAGGGCATAGCTGGTTGAATGTCTCGAGTGCGAAAAAATGATTTCCATCTGCTTTCATTTTAGCACGTAAGAAATAAAACGGGGATGTCACTTTCAACTTTGAGAGTGACATCCCGGTTCGTCGAGCCGTCGAGATATATTGGGCTTGGCGTTTAGTACCTGATCCCAGTGTTGACACCGAAGCCGTGCAATGCGAATTCTCCGACACCGGAGTCGTTGTCCCAGCGCTGAGCTTCCCAGAAGATGCCGCAGATCAAATCGAACGCATCAAACTCATGCTCCATGCGAACACCCGTCTGAATTTCCCATACCTGTGCGAAAACGTCGTTGATCACAATGGGGCCGCCGTTAACACGGAAAGTGCTATTCACCGCGATATCGCCATAAAGCAGCGCGGTGCGTGCGGAGCCATAAAATTCAAAACCTTCCCAGAGGATTTCCCGAGAACCCCGGACAGAAACCGTCGGGCCTGCGCCTTCGAATTTCATCCCTGCGAGGCCAAACCAAGCAGCGTCGCCGAAGCCGGTCCAGTCGAAGGCGCCGTTCGCGCCATTGCGGATATCGACACGCGCATAACGGGCACCAGCTGTGGCCATCCAATCCCAAACTTGGAACTTCCCCCGTTGTGTTAGCTCGGCATCGATTGCATCCACATCAAAATTCAACAAGCCGGAAATTGGGATGTTTCCGTTGATCGAATCCTCGCCGCTGCCATTGTAGTCCGCATCGTTATCGAAAGAAAACCAGCGAACTTGGACACCGCCACCTTGATCGCCTTCATAGCCGACAATGACTCGCTGAGAAAACTGCAAGTCTGCGTCCGTGTTGCCATCAATGGACTGTGGAACAGCCGGGCTTTCCAGATAAAAAATGTTGTTGAACCCAACCGCATTAAGCTTCGGCGACAGAAACAGCAGATCAACGCTGCTGTAAAAACCCTCTTCTGCCTGCGTCTGGCTCGTCATCACACAACTGGCAATCACCGCCATGATCGCAAGCCACTTGATTGCATGTTTCATCAGACAGACTCTCCGTAGTCGGTGGGTAGAAGACTTCAGCTCCTCCGAAGTCGTTGATTTGCTAAGTAGCTCCGACCGTTCAGCAGCCAGATCCTCATTAACTCGTTTTCGACAGGGGAAAGCCGCAAGTAAAAACCAATCAACCGCAGCGGCATAACCCGCAGTACCGTTGACCATTGCCGCACCGCTAAATCCTGCTCTTTTTCGAGATAAACAAGCCTGTAGAGGGGCAAACAATATCCACAGAAGTGACGAATCGCCCTTCTTTCGAGGTAGGCGATCGCCTTGCTGATGCTAGCAGTGAATAACGCCTGTTTCGGTAAAGATACCCGCGATGAGCTCGGCAGGCGTGACGTCGAAAGCGGGATTGTAGACGGAGATTCCTGTTGGCGCTGTGGCCACGCCAAAGCTGTGAGTGATTTCCGCTGGATCTCGCTCTTCGATGGGGATTTCGTTGCCAGTGGCGAGCGAATGATCAAACGTACTCGATGGCGCAGCGATATAAAACGGAATATCATGAGCTTTTGCAAGCAAGGCGACGCTGTAGGTGCCAATTTTGTTCGCCGCGTCGCCGTTGGCGGCGATACAATCAGCGCCGGTAACGACCGCCTGTATGCGGCCCTCGCGCATCACTTGGGCGGCCATCGAATCACAAATGAGTGTGCAGTCGATGCCGCGCTGCATCAATTCCCAAGCCGTCAGCCGCGCGCCTTGCAGCAGCGGGCGCGTTTCGTCGACCCACACCTGCGGCTTGCGGTCGCGACGGGCGAGTTCGAAAATTACCGATAGTGCCGTCCCGTCGCCGCCGGTCGCCAGCGCGCCGGCGTTACAGTGTGTGAGAATTCCGCTGCCCACCGGCAATTTGCCCAGCAAGTCGGCTCCATGCCGCCCGATATCAGCACACATTTGGCGATCTTCGTTGTGAATTGCCGTGGCCTCCTCAAGCAGTCGCTTGGCCAGTTCTCCTGATGGCGAGGACGCCGCAGCTCGCTGGGCCGTTTTGCGCATGCGGTCGAGGGCCCAGAATAAATTGACCGCCGTGGGGCGGCTGGTGGCGAGATAATCGCATGCGCGCTCAACAGGTTCAATAGCCGCGTTGCTAGGCAACGCAAGGGTCAGATCGTTTGGCTTGGTTTTTTCGTGGTACTCCTTGCGTTGCGTGGCAACGCGGCTACTGCTTGAAAGGCTCAAACAAACCCCATACGCCGCCGCACAGCCAATCGCCGGCGCACCACGCACCGCCAGCCTTTTGATCGCTTGCCACACGTCCTCGACCGTCCGGCAGTCGATCTCGACGACTTCGCCCGGCAATCGTGTTTGGTCGAGCAACACTAAATGCCCGTCGATGTCATCTCCACCAGGGGCACCTTGCCAGCGAAGAGTCGTAAAAGTGTGTACATCCGCCAAAATCTTACTCCTTCGCCACCAGCATTCTCGCCAGTGTGTTAGCAAGGTTGTCGAGCGCTTCGCGATTGGGGAGCGTGACCGTCAGTTGCTCGCGGCCCGACGCATCGGTCGTCGAGCAATCGGAAAGTCCCTCACGCAGCTTTTGGACGACTTCTGGCGCAGGAGCATTCGTTTCGGGCGCATTGTTGATCAGTTCGCCAAGAAAGTTGAAGACCGCGCCCAACATCTCGCCACCTGCCGCCGCGACTTTTTCTTGTCGAGCAGACATCAGTACAGTTGGCTCTTGTCGAGCAGACATGGGTGGTGATGGTGTTTCCTGTGACGAACTAGCAGGCAGGGGCGATGGAGTCGGTGGCGAATCGGCTTGCCCGGCAGCGGCTTCGCGTTGCTCGGTCTGCTCGCGAGCCTCGTCGCTCTCTTCTTCTCGTCGAGAGGCATCGATGGGCGTCGCCGGTTTTTCGCCGAGCAACTGTTCGAGTCGCCGTTTCAGTTCTTCCATGCCACTGCGCAATTCGACCTCGGTAACATTCGATTCGACATCAAGGGCGGCAAGTGCCAGATCGTGCTTGGCCGACAGCGTGCCGAGCATCCGTTCTTCGATCGTGTCCTCGGTCACTAGCATGTAAACCTGAACTGGCCGCTGTTGCCCCATGCGGTGCGCACGACCAATCCGCTGTTCCAGTATCGCTGGATTCCACGGCAAATCGACATTGATCACGGTGTTGGCGGCTTGCAAGTTCAGGCCGGTCGTGCCGGCGTTGCTCATGATGATCACGCGACATTCGGGATCATTTTGAAATTGATGAATCAGTTGCTGTCGTTTTTTGACAGGCACTTTTCCATCGAGTCGGACAAAGCCGAGCCCCACGCTTTCGAGAATCGGTTCGATGAGTGTCAGCATTGTCGTCCATTCGCTGAACAACACAATTTTGCGATCCTCTTCTTGGGCAAGCACTCCGAGCAATTCTTCGAGTCGCTCGAGCTTGCTGCTGTAGCCGGGTGCTTCTTTGTCGCACAGAAAAGTGCTGTCGCAAGCCATCCTCGCGCACGTCAAGTGCTTTTGGATCATCAGCAAATCGATCTCGGTGATATACCGCTTCGCCGCGATGCGGGCCGCCTTGGCACAATGTTCGTCGTTCAGAAGCAGTTGCTCCTCGGTCGGACGAATACGCACAATTTCGTTCGTTCTCGGCGGCAAATCTTGCATCACCGAGCCACGCGTTCGCCGCAGCAAGATCGGCTTGAGCGTCTCGCGAAGCGTGTCGAGGTTACGATAACCTTGAACACGGCCACGCTCGTCAACAATGCGATGCTGATTGAAAAAACGAAATGCCGGGCCGAGACGACTCGCGTCGACAAAACTGGCAACGGTAAACAGTTCTTCCAGCCGGTTTTCCATCGGCGTACCCGAAAGGACGAGCGCGTATTGTGACCGAAGCGTTTTCACGAGCTGCGAGGTTTTCGATTCCCAGTTTTTGATGCGTTGGCCTTCGTCAAGAATAATGAGATCCCAGGGAATCGCTTCGATCGTGGCATGGTCGCGCAAAATCTGCTCGTAGTTGCAAATCTTAAAGAAGGTGTCGTTCTGATACTGTTCGACACGTTCGGACGCGCTGCCCAACACGATCTGGCAATCACGATCACAAAAACGATGAATTTCGCTGCGCCATTGACTTTTGACCGACGCGGGACAGACGACCAGCACGCGACGAATGCCTACCCGCCGCGCGAGCAACTCCGCGACGCCGATTCCCTGAATCGTTTTGCCGAGCCCCATGTCATCCGCCAAAATCGAGCGGCCTGCTCCGACGGCGAACGCGATGCCATCGAGTTGATAAGGAAGCAACTCGGCATCGAGCAGTTCGGTTCGCAGGGGATGCTCAGCAGGATTTTCGCGAATCGAAGCCGCTTCGCGCTCCAGCCGCTGTTGTTGCAGCCGCGCATCAATGAATTCTACGGCGTCGGGATAAAGGTGAACCGGATTCCCCGATTGCTCCAAGAGCCGCACACGCCGCACGACTTCCGAGACATTTTGTGTCGGACGCTTGCCATATTCGCTCAGGATCGACGCGGTGTCCTCGTCGATTTCGTGCGGCACATTAAAGATCAAGCCGACGTCAGAAACGACCAAATTCGAGCCATAGTCAACTCGCAGCGAAAAATTGGTTCGCTGATAGGGCTGATCAAATTGCTTCTTACCGAACTTTTTCTTGATCTTTCCTAGCGTGTGTAATACGTGTTTGCACGTTCCCAGCCGATTCGTCCGAAAATCGGGGCAGGAGCAGAACGACTGCCCCGGCTCGCGACCGCGCACCGAGACACGATATGTCTTCCCCGAGTTGCGACTGGTCACGGTGTAGTCGGTCCACGGCGTTTCGGGGTTCATCGACTTGAGGGTCATCCGTTCGGCGGTAGCTCGCTCGTGGCGATCGGCGATCGCGCGGCGCAGTAATTCTTCTTCGGTTAAATTTTCAACCGGTTCACGCGGGTCGGGCGGCGCACTCAGTCCAAGTGCCAGTTTGTCTTCCAAGACTAGCATCAGCGTGGCGGCAATATGGTCGCAGCGAATAGCGCACTTATCGCAAGTGAGATTCAAGCCGTTGGGCTTGTTGGTCATCTCGTTGATGATGACCGTCGCCCGCGGATGATTTCGGATCGCGGTATCTTTGACGTTCACGCGCAGTGTATCGCCGCCTAAAAAGACGTCTTCGGCGATGTTGATCTCAAACTTCGCGCCTTGTCGCAAGCGAATTTCGCCATCCTCATCGCCCATCAGCCGGCAGGCTGCGCGGTAGGTGAGCTGCCCCAGTCGATCGCGGATGCCGATTCGAGTGCGAGAGGAGCGTCGCTTCGGTTTAGATTTTTGGTTGGCTTTAGCTTTCGCCAATTTCTTTGCTGATATTTCCGTTTGGCCGTCTTTTTTGTTCGCTTCGTGCTGACCTGCTTTGGGCTGCGAACGGTTTTCTTTTTCCGTGCCATGTCTGTGTCCTTTCAAAATCCTAATTGTCCAACGCGACCACGCTGCTTCGACCTTTCCATTTTAAGCGCTGAGCCCGTGAAATTGAAGCCCAAACGTCTCGGCTACTGCCTTGTTCGTCACTTTGCCAGCATGGAGATTGATCGCTCGTGCGACCGGCGGCAATTTGCTAGCAGCCGTTTCGATGCCGAGTTCGGCGATCTGGATGGCCCAAGGCAACGTGACATTGCAAAGGGCGTAGGTGCTGGTCCGGCCGACGGCTCCTGGCATGTTGGTTACGCAGTAATGCACAACATCGTCGATCACGTAGGTCGGGTCAGCGTGCGAGGTCGGCCGACTGGTCTCGATGCACCCGCCTTGGTCGATCGCCACGTCGATAATGACGCTGCCATGTTTCATCCGTTTGAGATCGTCGCGCTCGATCAAACGTGGTGCCTTGGCACCAGGAATCAGTACGGCACCGATCACCAAGTCGGCCCTTTCCAGTTGTTCGCGAATCGTGTGACGATCGCTGAACAGCACATCGACGTTGGGCGGCATCACATCGGCGAGATAGCGCAGTCGGTCCATGTTGATGTCGAGCAGGCCGACATTGGCGTTGAAGCCGGCGGCGATTTTGGCGGCGTTGGCACCCACGACCCCGCCGCCGAGGATGGTGATATTCGCCGGCGCGACGCCCGGCACACCGCCCAGCAAAATCCCGCGCCCCATCTGCGGACGCTCCAGATACTTCGCGCCCTCTTGCACACTCATCCGCCCGGCAACTTCGCTCATCGGCGTCAGCAGTGGTAGCTGTCCACGATCGTCGGAGAGGGTTTCGTAAGCGACCGCCGAGCAACCCGACTGCAACATGGCCTCGGTCAAGGCACGGTCCGCGGCGAAGTGAAAATAGGTGAAGACGATCTGCCCTTCGCGTATCAGCGGCCACTCACTCGCCTGCGGCTCTTTGACTTTGACGATCATGTCGGCGCGGGCGAAGATTTCTCCAGGGTCACTTACCATTTCGCAGCCATGCTGCAAATAGTCGTCGTCCTCTAACCCCGAGCCAAGCCCAGCACCCGCTTCGATGAGCACCTGGTGCCCTCGACGGGTGAGCTCCTCCACACCGACTGGCAGCATCGCGACGCGGTACTCGTCAGATTTAATTTCACAAGGGACACCGATGATCATCGTATGATTTTCCAGTAGAGCCAATAGTTGATAGGAGTAGGGCGTTGGACATTTTTCGATCTGATGCCAGTGTAACATCGAGAGCCAGTGTAACATCGATAAGTGGCAAGCGAATCGGGTCTGAAGCTGCTACAATCAAAAAAATGTCGACCGAAAAAAATCAAACTTGGCTGCCTGTGGTGTTGATTGCCGGGGCTCTGATCGTCTGGATGGGGCTGCTGGCTGCCGGGGCGTATTGGGCACCGGGCGGCGAGGGCGAAGGGGGCGATCCTCGCAAACTTTGGGTGGTGGCCGCCACCACGGGTGGTTTTTTGCTGCTCTGGGCGTTTGTGCTGGTGCGGCTGCGGGTGAAGCTCCGCCGCCGCAAGGCCGATTCTGACGGTGTCGATTCTGACGGTGCCGATTCTGACGGTGGTGGGGGCCGCTAAGCCGCTAGCGTCTGGGCGAACCTCCTAAACCACGGTTCATTCTTGTTTCTAGGCCCATTTGTCCTTACTATGGATGGGTTTAGCGGGTAGCTATTTCCGATTGAACTAGTAGTGATATATCCGTGTCCTTCTCCCTACGGGGAGCGGCGAGGTGAACCAACAATAGGCTTAGAGGTGCAGTTGTGGCGACCATTGAAAAGACCAAAACTACGAATAACCGGACCCAAGGCGAAGTGATGCTCGGGTCGGACATTGTGATCCAATCGCTGGTGAACCTCGGCGTTAAGGTGATCTTCGCTTATCCGGGTGGTTGTAGTATGCCACTCCATCAAGCACTGACGCGATACAGCGACCAACTGCGCACCATCTTGCCCCGTCACGAACAGGGGGGCGGCTTTGCGGCACAGGGCGTCGCACGCGCCACGGGCGAAGTCGGCGTTTGCATGGCGACCAGCGGTCCTGGCGCGACCAATCTCGTCACGGCAATCGCCGACGCCAAACTCGACAGCATTCCGATGGTCGCGATCTCAGCGCAGGTGCCTGTCAAGGCAATTGGCTCGGACGCATTTCAAGAGACGCCCATCGTTGAGGTCTGCCGTGGGATCACCAAGCATCATTATTTGGTGACCGAGGTGAACGACTTGGCCCGCGTGATGAAAGAGGCGTTTCTCATCGCATCGACCGGCCGTCCTGGGCCGGTGCTGATCGACATACCCAAGAGTGTGCAGCTCGAGACGTGTGTACCCGACTACGACGCGCCGCTCGACTTGCCGGGCTATTCGTTCGATCCTCCGCAAGCCAAGCCTGAGCAAATCAAGCAGATCGCTGCCGCAATCAAGCTGGCCAAGCGTCCGGTAATCTACGCCGGTGGCGGTATCATCTTGGCCGATGCGAGCGACGAGCTGCGCGAGCTGGTGAAGAAAACCGGCATTCCGATCACCACAACCCTCATGGGATTGGGGGCCTTTCCGGGGAACGATCCCTTGTCGCTCGACATGCTAGGCATGCACGGCTCGGTCTACGCCAACTACGCGGTCGACGAGGCCGACTTGCTGATCGCGCTCGGTGTGCGATTCGATGATCGCGTGACAGGCAAAGTCGACGAATTTTGCAAGCATGGCAAGATCATCCACGTCGACATCGACGCTTCGGAACTCAATAAAAACAAGCAGGCTCATATCCCGGTATGCAGCGACGTGAAGTACGTGCTGGAAGAACTGAACAAAATCGTCGAGCCGCCAGAAGACATGGCCGACTGGGTCGACAAGTGCATGACCTGGAAGAAAGACCATCCGTTCGCCTACGACAAGTCGTACGACGGTATCACTCAGCAGTTGACAGTTGATACGCTGTGGAAGCTGACCCACGAGCGCGACCCGATCATCGCTGTCGGCGTGGGGCAGCATCAGATGTGGGCCGCCCAGTATTTCAAGTTCGACGAGCCACGCCGATGGCTCAGCAGCAGCGGGCTAGGCACGATGGGGTTTGGTTTGCCAGCAGCGATGGGTGTGCAGGCCGTTTTCCCCGACCGGCTGGTGATCGACATCGAAGGCGACGGAAGCTTTTTGATGAACATCCAAGAAATGGCGACCTGCGTCTGCGAAAAATTGCCCGTCAAGGTCGTGCTGGTCAACAATCAACACCTGGGAATGGTCGCCCAGTGGGAAGATCGCTTCATGAAAGGCAACCGCGCGCACACCTATCTTGGCCCAATCGACCATCCCGAAGCCACTGGCCAAGGCGACGGCATCACGCCAGCGGAGCGTTACCCGAACTTCGTCGAAATCGCCAAGGGCTTTGGCTGGGGTTCGAGCTATGTCCGTGAGAAGGCCGACCTGCAAGGCGCGCTCGAAGCGATGATCAACCACGACGGGCCGTATTTGCTCGACGTCGAAGTTCCGTACCAAGAGCACGTATTGCCAATGATCCCCGGCGGAATGACGGTGAAGGAGATGATTAAAAAATGAATTTTGAAGAGTGAAAAAAAAGGCCGAGAAGCACTACGCTCCTCGGCCTTTCATTGTTTCACTCTTCAAATGTTACTCATCACCCTTCTCATCGTCGTCTCCGGCTTCTTTCTTCTTTTTCTTCTTCAAGACAAGCTTGCGAACGCGTACTTTGGCGAGGCCAAAGGGCGAATCGCCTTCTTGCCAGCGGTCGGTCTCTTTCAGTTTTTCGAGCCGTTCTCCACGGGTCAGTACGCTACGATTGGAGGATCCGCCACGGCGAATTTTCAAGCTTTTGTCAATGGTCATGGTCCAACTCCGGACGGGAAATGTTTGTTTATGAGGGTGTATTGCTAATAAGGGGCAAATTTTGCGAATCGCTCAGTATACCGAAAGTCCCGACAGGCTGCAATGCTCGCAGAATCACAAATAACAGGCTTTGGAGCGAGAAATCAGGCTGGTTTTTTGGAGTGGTGGTTTGAGATGGGGGTGCGTCTCATCACCGTCAGTTAAGTAAGTGCTGTCAGAAATCGGTCGCTTTTGCCAAATAAGAGTAAAAAAGGTACAATCTGGGCTGCAAATACTGTCGTTTAGAGTTCAAAGTATCACTGTATCTTTTGGTGACTAAATGGCCGGGAGATGGCGATTTCGATTTTCACTGCGAGCACTGCTTCTAGCCGTGCTCTTCAGTTCACTATGCCTAGGCTGGCTATCCCTTCAATTAGCCCAGTCTCGGAAACAAGCCAGAGCTGTTGGAAAGATTCAGCACCTTGGCGGGACCGTCTATTACGACTTCCAACATTACTACGACAAAAACGGTGAAGGCAGTCTAAACGAGGCGAGACCACCAGATGACTGGATGCTCGCTAGGAAGCTATTCGGCAATGACCCCTTCAGCAACGTTTATCACGTGCAATTTGTAGAGCAGACTCTGATTCCTCAAGTACCCGGCCGCACTCATTATTTAGGCCTGAAGGACATGCCGACAGAACTGAGCCGCGACGCAGATAATTACATTAGTTTGCTTAGCGCGTTGCCCGAACTGCACACCTTGGACCTTTCTTCGTCGAACGTGTCAGACAAATCCATTCCAACACTTGGTGAACTGAAAACTTTGAAGTGGCTATTCTTGAAGGAAACATCTATGTCGCCTGATGGAATAAAGCAGCTTCAGGAAATGCTGCCTGAATGTGAAGTTTATTGGCGGTAATGTCCTGCGGTCACATCGACCGCGGGTGGCACCGACAGTCGCTCGGAATTGACGTTGCCACCAAAAGGGCTTTTTTTCGAGTCCCGGCGCACCGGGATCGGTGTGCGTAGCACAGGAGGCAATGCCACATAAGGATACCGTTTGACCTCTCGTCGCAAGCGACACCGACACGTGTCCGAATTAGTCTGTTAGATGGCAAAGCTGTTTGCGGACAAGTGTCGGTGCCACCCTTTACCGACGTTTCCATTGCAAATTCCCTTCGGTCACATCGACCGCCATCTCGAACCGCAGTTGGCTATCCTGCACAGAAGTGATACACCGCTTAGCGCGTAGCTTCTGGTCCGGAACTGCTCAGCCCCTCCTTGTCTAGCTGTGCCAAACGTTGGGTTGGACATTTTGGCTTGGAGGCGTAGGCTAGGGGGAACTGGAGGGCCTGGATTAGGCCTTCTCTTTAGTTCACAGAGGGAGCGTTTCCATTTTGTAGGAGGTTGACTATCAGCCCGGTTTACCGGGCTTTCCCGGCGCAGCCGGTAATAGGCCCGTGCTTTAGCACGGGTTACCTAGCACACACCGCCCAGCCCCTCCCCCCTCGGT
>JAADGD010000294.1:0-5778 GCA_013152515.1 Planctomycetota bacterium | reverse complement strand
GATGCGGCGACCGAGGGGGGAGGAACTCGCACCGCTGACCCGTGCTAAAGCACGGGCCTATTACCGCCTACGGCGGGAAAGAACCGTAAACGGCTCAAATTCCTCCTCCAACGAAATGGAAATGCTCCCTTCACAGAAAGGACCATTTTTGGCAATCATGAGCGAAAAAGAAAAGCCGTCACCGAGCCGCGAGGACTTGGACCTGGAGCGAAAAATCCGTGCGGAGCGAAAGTTCTCGCTGGCCGAAGCGATTGGGCGGCTTGGCGGCAGTGGCTTGCTGAAAGGCACCTCGCCTATTACTCAAAAACGCCAATCCGAGCTAAAAATCGAGCAGTACCTTGAACGCCATCTCACAGACTCCGAAGGTGCGTTGGAAGTGGTGCTGTTGCGCCAGGTACGGGAAAGCGATATTTTTCTCGAAATGAATTTTTCCAATCCCCTCGGCGCGATCGCAGGCTACCTCGTGCGGGTGCTTGATACTGAGCCGCGATTGCAGAGTTTTGTGAGGTCGGTCGATGCCGAGTGGGGACGGATGTATCAGGAGCGACCACACTTTCAGAAAGAAGGCCTCCAGAAAGAGGGCCAACCACCCGACGCAGACGATCCCTACACCTTCGCGTCGGTCCGACAAAAGTTGGAACGCCTGCTCGATACGTTGCTACGCGAACAGTAAGGCGAGCCCGCTTGCTGGCAATGCTAGCTCAAGGGCAATCGAGGTTGACCGCGACCGGCTGGCTGCGATGATACGCCGCAGAAATCCCTTTGAAATTCCTTCCTCGCGGCGGCGGTCATCCAATCATGATTCTCAACAGATACCTCGCCCTACTTGTCCATTTGGGTCTTGTCGGTCTGAGCTTGCCTCAAATCGTGTCGGCGGCCAACAACGAAATTCAACCTACTTCGCATACGGTTCCGACCACGCTGCCCGCACAGTCTCTCGGGAATCAGGCTCTCGGCAGTCAGGTCACTTTTGCACAGCAACCGGCACAGGTGGGCGATCGAGTTGCCCAAACGGTAAACGTCGACTTGCAGATACACACGACCATCACGCAGGCAGAGCAGCGGGCCAACGAGAGCCAGACTTCGCTCAAACGTCGGCAGCAACGGTTTGTCGAAGTGTTGGAAGTGGTCGACGGGAATGTCCGCCGCGCGCATGTGAGCTATCCTCTTTCTCGTATGACTCAGACGCATGTGAACTCGCCAGAGGAAGCCCATCTCAAGAAAACCCAGCCCAAGAAAACTCTGCCCAAGAACGACCAGCCTGAGCAAGAAGTTGCCCAGGCGGTCGAGAAAAAAAGCTATTTCGTGACCCGCGCGGGCGAGCGACTATTGGTAACCGACGCCGAAGGGGCGATCCCTCCGCAAGCCGAGTTCGAGATTGTCGTCACGAGTCTGCAAAATCTCGGGCTGCCCAACCCGCTGATCCAGTTTTTGCTAGGCCGGACGATCCGTGTGGGCGAGCGTTTGCAGTTGCCACAGGAAATTGCCGAGCAACTGATGGGGTTCGGCGAACAGTTTGGCAAAGTCGAACAGTTTGAACTCGAACTCAAATCGGTCCAGCAAATCGACGGGCAACCCTGCGCCGTGTTTGTCGCCACGATCGAGGCGGTCGGCGAACCGGCCAATCCGATCCGCATCCGCGCTTTCGGTCAGATCGTCATTCAAACGAAAACGTGCCGCACCGTGCGTGCCGAACTGTCGGGGCCGCTAACGCTCTCGACCGCCGAACACACGCCCGCCGGGAGTTTTCAGTATTCGGCCCGAGGCAACATGCACATCGCGATCGAGTCGCAATACGGTCATGCTCGGCGATAAATGGGTGCGAACGGCGAATTCCCTGGATAACGCCCGATAAACGGCTCGCTTTTCCCCGCGTCGGTTGCGACGTATAATTGCGGCGTTCTCACTCACTTCCACCCTCCTGAGCTGCAATATGCGTCTTGCCGGATTATTGTTGTTCGCTGGTGTCCTCGTTGCGGGGCACGCCCAGGCGGCTGTCGAGCCAGAGCCACCGGCTGAACCGGTCGTCGCCCAGGTGGCGCTGGTACGGGTTCATCTGCCGCTGACGGGCAATGCCGATCAGGTGCTCGAGGCGACGATCAGCCGCGTGCGCGATCGGCTGTTGGACGCTACTTCGCGCACCAAAGACGCGCGACGACCGCTGCTCGTGTTGCAGCTCGATCCTCGCCAGCAAGATGCCGACAGCGGGGCTGGCAGTCAGTTTGAACGCGTGTTGTCGTTGGCTCGTTTTTTGTGTAGCCGCGAGCTGGCCGGCGTCAAAACGGTCGCCTTTGTGCCGCGTTCGATTCGTGGGCACAGTACGCTGTTAGCCTTGGCTTGCGAAGAAATCATCATGGCGCCCGAGGCGACGCTTGGCGAGGCGGGCGTGGACGAGTTGCGCGAGGGGACGATCGGCCAAACGGTCATTGGAGCGTACCGCGAAATTGCCGAGGCGCGGCGGACGATGCCGGTCGCCTTGGCCATCGGCATGATCGATGCGTCGGCAGAAGTCTTGCAGCTCGAAACCGAACAGGGCACCGAATTTGTCCTGCGGAGCGAGCGAGCGGATGTCGAACGCGAAGTCCTCGACGAACTGACGCTTGTGCCGGCGGGCACACTCGCCTCGTACGACGGGCGCGAAGGTCGTCAATTTGGCTTCGTCAAATTCTTGGCCACCAATCGCGAGGGGCTGGCCCGCGCGCTCAATGTGCCTGTCGCGGCGATTCGCGAAGAGGACACGCTCGCCGGCGAGTGGTCGCCGACGATCATCGACCTGCAAGGGCCAATCACACCCCGCATGGCCAATCAACTCGAGACGATGCTAACGACCGCTCTGGAACATCGCTATAACTGGATCGGCCTACGGATCGACAGCGGCGGTGGCGATTGGGCGGCGAGCGTGCAGATTGCCACGACGCTCGCCAAGCTCGACGCCAACTCGGTGCGGACGGTCGCCTATGTCGCTTCGGAGGCCAAAGGCGGGGCTGCCCTGGCGGCACTGGCTTGCGACCAACTGATCATGCACCCTAGCGCCCACCTGGGCGTTGTCGACGTCATCGCAGCAGCGCCTGCGGATGCCCAGAAAGCTCCCGCGATCGGTGAGAACAACCAAAATGCTGACCGAAAAGCTGACCAAAAAGCAGAATTAGAAGCCGCGAAAATCTCGATTCGTCACTCGCTCGCTCCGCGTGCCGAGCGAAGCTGGTCGCTGCTGGCAGCGATGATCGACCCGAGCGTCGAGTTGTTTTCGTACCGCAATAAGTCGACCGGCGAGACGCGCTGGATGAGCGCGGAAGAAGCCGCAGAACTGGACGACCTCGCTGCCGAGGATCTAGCCGAAGCCCAGCCAGCGGTTTGGCAAAAAGGCGAACCTTTGGTCGCAGCCGACGAGCCGCTGGTGATTGATGGCGATCAGGCGACACAAATGGGCTTGGCCCGACAAACGGTCGAAAGTTTTGACGAACTCAAGCAACTCTATCACCTGACCGCAGACCCACCCGTTACCAAACCGAATTGGGCCTTGGAATTGATCGAGGCGCTCGCTTCGCCCGAGTTTTCTGTCATCCTGCTTATGGCCGGTTTTGCTGGCATTTACATCGAACTGCGTACGCCGGGCGTCGGCATAGGCGCGTTTGTTGGTGCAGTCGCGATCTTGCTGTTCTTCTGGAGCCAATATCTCAACGGCACCGCCGGTTGGCTCGAAGTGCTGTTGTTTGTCGCGGGCGTTAGTTTTGTGTTGATGGAGATTTTCGTGCTACCCGGATTTGGGATTTTTGGACTCGGTGGTGGGGCGATGGTGATCGCTTCGCTCGTCTTGGCAAGCCTGACGTTTATTCGTCCGCAGAGCGAGCAAGATATGGAGGAGCTGACTAGCGCCGTCGGCAAGGTCGCAATCGCAGGGGCAGGGATGGTCGCAATAATAATTGCGTCACGCCGCTATTTGCCCCAAGCCCCCTTGTTTCGCAGCGTGATACTCGCGCCGCCCGAGCCAGAAGAACGCGTCCTACTCGACGATCGCGAATCGCTCGCCGACTATTCGCACTTGGTCGGTAAGCTCGGAGTGGCCGCGACCCATTTGCGTCCCGCTGGCAAAGCCGAAATCGATCACCAACTGATCGACGTGATCGCCGAAGCCGAGCCACTCGACCGCGGCACACCGCTGGAGGTCGTCGACGCCCACGCCAACCGCGTCGTCGTGCGCGCGACAGGATCGGCGTGAGCCACGGGATGTTCAATAGCCGGCGAGCTACGTCTCGCCGGTTTTGCGACGCATTAACAAAGGCAGAGGTTGCACAACTGCGGCGAGACGTAGCTCGCCGGCTACTTTTCTCCCCGTCGCGCCGAAGCAAACGCAACTGCCGCGACGAGCAACAGCGCCAAAGCGGTCGGTTCGGGAACGGTTTGCAGCGTCGAGCGCGAGCCAGCCGTGCCATACTGGTTTTCCCAGATCGTAAGATCGGCGCCGGTCACGGTGCCGTTGCGGTTGCCATCGCCATCGCTGAGGCCGGCCAATGTTGCCAAGCTTGATCCACGTTGCCAAGCCAAAAAGTCAGCACCATCAACGTCCTCGTCTTGATTGAAGTCGCCTGTTTCAGGATCGAGGGGGATTGCGGTCGAGGGAGTTGCGATGAGAGAAACGACCGTGTTGCTGCTCAGCGGATCGCTAGTACCATCATCGACGACGCCCAACAAAATGAAATCGCCATTGGGGAGACGCGGCCCGAGGGTGAGCCCTTCGAGGTTTTGTCCGTTGCCGCCACCTGCTGGCCCCGTCCACAGCGCTGTTCCTTTGGTAACGGGGGTAAAAGAGACATGATCTGTCAGCCCTTCGTCAAATTCGACCGTGCTGATGTCCGTCGCTTCTGAAGTGCTAATTTCGAAAAGACGACTTTGAAAACCGGCCTCCGAAAAAGAAATAAAAGCCGATCTCTCCAAAGCGAGCAAGGCACCGTCTGGCATAGCAACGAGATCGACTAGGCCGCTTTCTTCGAGAAAAATGCCAGCGGCATGTACTGGTTCGACTTCGTAGGCGAATTGACTGCCTGCGACAGGAGTGCCTCCGTTAAACTCCAGCTCAAGCAGCCTAACGGTTGTTCCTGCTGCCGAAGTGGCGACGTTGCCATCAATCGTCAGTGCAGACTCGGTCGCCGTCCAAAGCCTACTGTTTTGCTCATCGTAAGCCATTGATTCGAAACCGAAATTGCTGCGGTTGTTGTCAGAAAAAATTGTTGGGATAGCTATATTTTGCAACTCGCTGCCAGTTGAGAACTCCACTTCACGGATACCAGGACCGTTTTCCTCGCTAAGAAAAACAGAAGTACCAACTTTGGCGATCCCTTCGTAATCCTTGAGTACTTCGATCGACGATTGCTAACCGCCTCTGCCGAAACCAAATTGCCACTGAGATCAAAAGCCGCATCAAACGTAATCAGCCCATCGCCATTGTCCTGCACAGCCAGGAAGCGGAATTTTCCCGCAGCGGGCGAATTGCCCAGGTACGTGACGCCGCTCATCTCGCCGACCGAGAAACCAACACCCGAGGTGTCGAGCAACAGATCGTTGCCTGACGCAATTGACCAAGCTGCCAAGGCATGTTGATTCATGAGGCCACTCAACAACAGCGCGATCGCCGCCACCCCGTAAAATTGAGAACGGCAGAAGGGAAAACGAAGGGTTGCGGATAAAATCGATCTAGCGATGGTTATCATCAGTAAGGTGACTCCGAAGTGTAAAAAGAAACCTCTTGCCCTCGGCGCGAGAAAATAGCCTGCTCCAACC
>JAADGD010000144.1 GCA_013152515.1 Planctomycetota bacterium | reverse complement strand
GCGCGGGGAGTGATGTATGCGCGCGGCGAGTATTTGCTCTGGTGGCTCGAAGGCATGGATACGCCGGCTCTGGTCACTCAATTTAGTGCCATTAACCCCAACAATGGTTCAGCCATTGGCCCGTTCACGACCCTTTTCGGTCGTAATCAAACGCTGAAAGACGAACGTAGTGGCGGCCGTGTCACGTTAGGGCTGTGGCTCGATGACTACGGTCAATGGGGTGTGGAAGGCGAATATCTTGCCTTGGCTGATCTGGAGGAGAGTTTTGTTGCTGGAGTTCGTGATGGCAGCGCCCCGGCAATCGGCTCGTATATTGGTCGACCCTTTTTTAACACGGGCGTTATCGGTGCTGTTCTTCCCGGCGGTCGGGGACCTGCGGTCGAAGATGTCGATACCAACGCTCTCGACGGAACCGTGACCGTTGATATGCGAAGCGAATTTCAATCGGCTAGCCTTCGGTTGCGTCACAACCTGTGCTGTCGCGAAGGTAGCAGCACGAGTTGCGGCTCGGGCGTCGATTGTGGCGGTGGCGTTGGTTGTGGGAGCGGTGTTGGTAACGGTAGTGCCTATCCGTTTGGTCCGCTCAATCGTCTTTGCAATCTGCTCCGTAAAGGAACACGTCGCACGGACATGCTCTATGGTGTTCGCTGGACGAACCTTAACGAAAGCATTCGGATTACTGAGGATCTGCAAACTTTAACGGCTCCCATCTCGCAACTCGACGTGATTGATAGCTTTGCGACCGAAAACGAATTTATAGGCGGCGAGATTGGTTATGAAACCGACTGGCGGTTTAATCGTTGGTCGTTGAGATTTTTAACGAAAGTTGCGATTGGCAATACGCGTCAGCGAGTCGACATCAATGGCTCGACGGTGATCGATGACGTGGCAGTCAATCCTCCTGACAATATCGGTGGCTTGCTGGCACAGCGCTATGTCCTTCCTGATGGAACGGTTGTTGGCAACATCGGAACGTACGAACGTGACGAATTTAGCATGATCCCCGAAATCGGGCTGACGGCGGGCTACAACTTGACGCCTCGTCTGAAACTGACGGCGGGTTACACGCTGTTGTACTGGAGCAACATCGTACGACCTGGCGAGCAGATCGATTTGGATGTGAACGCCAATCTGCTGCCACGCGATGGTGGGCCGGGTGTTGATACCGTTGTGGCGGGCGATCACCCACGTTTCGAGTTCCGGCAAACCGACTTATGGGCTACTGGTGTGAACTTCGGTGCCGAGTATACGTGGTAATCCCGCAGTAATCTGGCTGACGGTAATCAAAGGCCCCCCCATTGGCCGATACAAGCCTAACGAGGTTGCGTCGCAATCCGTTGGTCTCACGCTAGCAATTCTGCATTGACGAGGTATGGTCATGGTCCGTTTCCCCATAATTTCAAGAAACAAAGGCGATAAGTCGAGAAACAAAGGCGTTTCTACTCGCCCAAAGATCTCGGGCAGAAAGCTCGCGATCGAAACATTGGAATCGCGCGAGATGCTAGCTGCCGACATGGCGGAAATCAGCGGCGTGGTCCGCACCGATTTGCAGGACGATGGCAATGCCAGCAACGACGTGGTCGTAGCAGGTGCAACCGCAACACTTTATCGCGATGGTGGAAATGGCACCTTTGATTTGGGCGGAGGCGACGATTCGGTGGTCGGCGCTTCGGTCACGACCGACGCGAGCGGCATGTACCGCTTCGATCAAGTCGCGGCAGGCAACTACTTTGTAGAGATCTCGCTGCCGAGCCATCTGCAATTTCGCCCCGGCGAAGGTGTGAAAGCAATTTCGATCTCGGGTGACGAAGGAGACGGCATTGTCGGCCCCACGATCGACGGCTTTACGACTTTCCAGATGGTTGAAGCTTCGCCACCACCCGTCTCGAGTGACGCGAATACGTTAACCGACGCCTCCGTCCTTGGTGGCGAACGCGATTTGTATGTGGAATTGACCGAAAGCACCAATCCGATTTCTTCGGTCACGTTGGCTGCGAGCGGCGGCAATCTGTATGTCGCGAGTGGTCCGGGAGCGACGGGAAATGTGAAGATCGTTTGGGACGGAACAGACGACGATGCCCGAACCGTCAACGCGACCGGCCTGGGTGGAGTCGACTTGACTACCGATGCGAATGGCAACACGATGACCGGCATCGCGCTGACGTCTGGGGCCGATCATCCCGACGCCAAGATCATGCTACGAGTTTATACCGACGCCAACAACTGGTCGGAGTACACGACGATCGTCCCTCAGTCGATCGGCGGCGCGGCCATCGGTCAAGCGGTCTTTAATTTCGACGACGCGACCACCGCTCAATCGGGACAAGGAGCCAACTTCGCAAACGTGGGCGCTCTGGAATTGACGTTCGAGGGTGTGACGGCCGTTGACGCACAAGTCTCCCTGGTTGGTCTCGTAGGTCGTGCAACCAAACGTGCCGACTTCACCGCGTCGCCACGCTTGAGCTTGGGCGATAAAGTGTGGGCCGACATCGACGACGATGGCCTGCTAGAAAATGGCGAGCAACCGATCGCCAACGTAAAGCTGAATCTCTACGAAGACACCAACCTCGATAATCAATACAACAGTGGCATTGATCAGTTGATCGGAATGCAGAACACCGATTCCAACGGCATGTATCTGTTTACCGATCTGTTCCCTGGCAAATACATCGTACAGGTCGATCCAACGAATTTCCAAAGCACGGGGCCGCTCTCGGGGTTGCGCAGCAGCTTGGGCGATGCGGTAGCCACTGATCCTGACGACGACATCAACAACGATGACAACGGCACGCCGCTGGCAGGTGCTGGTGTCGTGAGCCAAGCAATTATGCTGGTCGGCGCCGGCGAGCCGACCAACGATGGCGACACGGATAACGATTCCAACCGCACCGTCGACTTTGGTTTCTTCGGATTTGATTTGGTACTCGACAAGGCGGTCCAGCAGACGACCGTCGCGCCAAGCGAGACGCTGAATTACACAATCAAAATCGACAACGTCGGGCCTTCGGAGGCCTCAGGCACGACGTTTACCGATAATTTACCCGACTTCGCCACGTTTGTTTCAGGAAGCACCAGCATTGCCGGCGTCGGCGTACTGCACAACAACGGCGTCGTGACCGCCGACCTAGGGACGCTGCTGCCGGGTGCAACGGTGATCGTCACCATTGTCGCAACGGTTGACGCCTCAGCCACGGGCACGCTTGTGAATACCGCGACGGTTAGTGCTCCGAAAGAAGTCAATCTCTCGAACAACACGGATGAAGTCTCGAATCCGCTCTCGCCGCGCATCGACCTGGCGATCGACAAATCGGCCGACCGCGAGTCTTTGAAGCCGGGCGAATCGCTGAGTTACACACTCGATATCGTGAACAACGGCCCTTCGGACGCGACGGGCGTCGTGATAACTGACATGTTGCCCGTGACGGGAGTTACTTTCGTCAGTGCTTCGCAGACACCTGCGAGCCAAGCGGGCCGTGAGTTGACCTTTGACATTGGCAACCTTGCACGCGGCGCGACCGCCAGCGTGACGATCAACGTACTCGTTGGGGCAAGTTTCAGTGGCACGTTATTGAACGAAGCAAGCGTACGAGGTAACGAAACCGAGACCACGTATCTCAACAACGACGACTTCGTGTCGGTTCCTGTGACACCGGTGATTGACCTAGCGATCGACAAATCGGCGAATCGCGAGTTGTTGAGGCCGGGCGATTCGTTGAGCTACACGCTCGATATTGTCAACAACGGCCCTTCGGATGCGACAGGCGTTGTGATTACCGACACCTTGCCCGGGACGGGCGTTACCTACGTCGGTGCTTCGCAGACGCCTGCAAGCCAAGCGGGCCGCGAGTTGACCTTCAACGTCGGCAATTTGGCAAGTGGTGCCACTGCCAGCGTGACGGTCAACGTACGCGTTGACCAAGACTTTGCAGGGACACTGTTGAACGAAGCCAACGTGCAGGGCAACGAAGAAGAGACCACCTATCTCAACAACGACGACTCGGTTTCGATTCCTGTCCAAATCGAGCCCGCTAGTTTGGCTGGCTCCGTGTTTGTCGACCGCAACGATAATGGAGTTTTCGACGTGGACGAATCTCCGATTCGCAACGTACTAGTGACCTTGCAAGGTACTGATTTCAATAACAATGCCGTCACGCGCACTACGACGACCGCCGACGACGGCTCTTACCTGTTTGAAAATCTCGACCCAGGTCTCTATCGAATTCTTGAGTCTCAGCCGACTCGTTACCAAGATGGCAAAGATAACATTGGCTCGAACGGCGGGGTTCGGGGTACCGACCCTGGCCCCAATCTGATTCCGAACGGTCTAAGCACACAGCAAATCGACGATTTGTTCTTGGGCATCGAGATCGCCGGCGGCGACGAAGCAGTCGACTACGACTTTGGCGAGTTGGCCGTTCACGTCAGCAAGATCGACTTCATTCGCCCCGCGGCTTGGTGGTAAGGGGCTGTTCGAGGCAGCTGAAGTGTAAGGCGAGCGTTCGGCGTTTTTCTAGCCGCAGATAAACGCAGATGTTTTCTGTAACAATAACCATCTGCGTTTATCTGCGGCTAATTCTTAATCAAATCGTATCTAACGATGCGTTTCTGCTCGGTTGTTGTCGAAGCTCAACATGCGCGCTAAGGCATGTTGCTCCTACCCTACATTCTCGCCGGTGGCACTGGTTGGCGGTAGCCTACCAGTGTGACACCAGTCACAAGAGGCCTCAGCTTCCCATTTCATTTCTCGGACAAAGCGAATCGCGTCCGTAAGGAAGCGTTCTTGCAGGCTTCTAGCTCTAGTGGACGCTTCCTTACGGGCGCGGTTCAGTGGCAAGATCTCTATGCCGTTTTCGCGGTGCCGCACCTCCGGCCTAAAATCGCCTCTGATTTTCTTGACGTGTATCTGGTAGATTGGTGTTGCTGCTTGGTGTGTGCCGTTTGAAATTGCCGTAGCGGAAACGTCCTCGTCACCGCAAAAGAGAAGCGGTAATGTGCGGTGACGAGGACGTCCCGCTACGGCAAGTCGCGTTCATCAGCGGCTCAACCTCCTAATGCTACAGCGCTAAGAACCTATCCCAAAACTTCCAATTAGATAATAACCACGGAGTCACGGAGAGCACTGAGAAATACTGAGGTGGCCCAGAGTTCATGGGCGCGCTGAGAGTCTTAGTTTTTTGCACGAGCGCAGAATGTTTGGCATACGATTGCCCTCCGGCGATGCGTAGCAACGCGGCTATTTTCACCCTTCACCCTTCACCCTTCACCCTTCATCCTTCATCCTTCATCCTTCATCCTTCATCCTTCACTCTTCACTCTTCACTCTTCACTCTTCACTCTTCACTCTTCACTCTTCACTCTTCACTCTTCATCCAAATAAAAATGCAAACCCGACGTTTTGGCCGTACTGAATTGCAAATGCCCGTCTACAGTTGTGGCGGGATGCGCTACATGTATAAATGGCGGGATGTGCCGCTCGGCGAGGTTCCGCCAGAGAATCAGGCGAATCTGGAGGCGACCATTCGGCGGTCGGTCGAGTTGGGGATCAATCATATCGAAACGGCGCGCGGCTATGGTTCTTCGGAACGACAACTTGGGTTGGTGCTGCCGACCTTTCCGCGCGACGAGTTGATCGTGCAAACGAAGATTGCACCGACCTCCGATCCAGCGGAGTTCGTCGCTCATTTTCGCGAGTCGCTCCAGCGGCTACAGCTCGATTACGTTGACTTGCTCGGATTGCACGGTATCAACACACACGAGTTGCTTTGGTGGAGTGTGCGGAAAAATGGCTGCTTGGCTGCTGCGAGAGAATTGCAAGCTGAAGGGCTGGTGCGGCATATTGGTTTTTCGACGCATGGTTCGACCGAAGTGATTCTCGACACGATTCAGCAAGAAGCCTATGGAGGTTTCGATTATGTCAATTTGCATTGGTACTACATCAATCAGAAAAATTGGCCGGGGGTCGAAGCGGCGGCGGCGGCCGACATGGGCGTCTTCATCATCAGCCCGTCCGACAAAGGAGGGATGCTCTACAAACCGACGGAGAAACTCGTAGAACTCTGCCAGCCCTACCATCCGCTCGTGTTCAATGTCTTGTTTTGCCTGCAACGACCCGAAGTCCACACGCTCAGCCTGGGTGCTTCTTGCCCAGATGATTTTGAGATGCAGGTTGCAGCGCTGAAGGAGCTGGATTCCGCAGGGCAGCATCTGGAAACCATCGAAGACCGGCTGTATGCAGCGATGGTGGACGCGGTAGGCGAAGACGTAGCGCAGCATTGGTCTGAAGGCTTGCCCGAGTGGGAAGCCGCCCCCGGATACATGAACATCCCCGTCATCTTGTGGCTCCGCAATCTACTCTTGGCCTACGACATGCAGGACTACGGAAAAATGCGTTACAACTTGCTCGGCAATGGCGAACACTGGTTTCCTGGGCAAAATTCTGCCCACGTCGAAAAGCTTGACCTTGAGCGGTCGTTGAAAAATTCGCCGTTCGCCGAGCAGATTCCGGGTTGGCTACGCGAGACGCACGAGCAACTTTACGAAGCCCCGAAGAAACGCTTGAGTCAGAGCTGAAAGAGAGTCGAGAGTCACACTCTCTACACTGGACTTTGGACTCCAGACTATTTAGACTGAACGAATGTCAACGATCGCTGCCATTACCGCCGACCAGCTGCTACAGTCACCTTATCAAGGGCAGCGCTGTGAGCTAATAGCAGGAGAAGTTACTATGATGTCCCCTGCAGGGTGGATACATGGTGAGATAGTGAGTACGTTGCACTGCCTTCTCGCTTCTCATATCGAAAAACATAAGCTCGGAAAAACTTTTTGTGCTGAAACAGGGTTCCTGCTGTCCCGCAACCCAGACACGGTGCGCGCGCCAGACTTTGCTTTCATTCCCAACGCCAGTTTGCCAGCAAGTGTTCCCGAAGAAGCCTTCTGGCCTGGCGCGCCCGACTTGGCCGTGGAAGTTCTTTCTCCCGACGATCGCACCGGGTACGTCAGTGAGAAAATTCGCTTGTGGCTCTCGGCAGGTTCTCAAGAGGTGTGGATCGTAGACCCCCAACTTCAATCGGTCACCATCCATCGCAGTACCACCGACATCAGCCTCTATGCCGTCGACCAAACTCTCCACGGCGACGAGCAGCTTCTCCCCGGTTTTTCGTGTGCTGTCGCTGAGATCTTCAGCAGTTTTACTTCCTAGCACGCAGCTGGTAAAGAATTCGGGTTTGGACATCGTCAGGCCCCATATTCGTAACCGTTCACGAAAAAAAAGAAAAAGCCACAGATGAACGCAGATAAACGCAGATAGAGGAACTCAGGTTTCGCATCTGCGATTATCTGCGTCCCTCGGCGGTTCCTTTATTCCCCCCGATGTCGTTGCAAGTGGATGCTGGCCCGTGAACAGTTACCCATATTCCGCAATCCACAATCCACAATCCACCCTCGGCCGGGCGCATTTGCTAAGCTCTGCCTTGTCCGGTAAAATCGCTGCTTGAGCGTATCTCCACACTTCTGGCAAGGAAAAAAGAATGACCGACCACGCTGGCCAAATTGATACTGTGATGCACGAATCGCGGCTGTTTCCGCCGAGTGCGGAATTTGCATCGAAGGCGCGCATCAAGTCGCTCGACGAGTACCAAGCCCTTTGGGACCAGGCCAAGGCCGATCCTTCGGAGTTTTGGGCAGAATTAGCGCGCGAAGAACTGCATTGGTTCGAGCCATTTACGGAGGCGTTGGTTTGGGATGAGCCGCACGCTCAGTGGTTTGTCGGCGGCAAAACAAACGTCAGCTACAACTGCCTCGATCGCAACATCGAGCAAGGACACGGCGACCGAACCGCCATCATTTGGGAAGGCGAACCGGGCGACAGCCTCACGTTGACTTACGCGGAACTGCACACCCAAGTCTGCAAATTTGCCAACTGCATGACGCGGCTTGGTGTCGGGCAAGGCGACGTGGTTTCGATCTACATGCCGATGGTGCCCGAGCTAGCGATTGCCATGTTGGCTTGCGCACGCATTGGTGCGATCCATTCAGTGATCTTTGCCGGCTTCTCGGCCGAAGCGATTGCCGATCGCAACAATGACGCCAGCGCCAAGTTGCAAATCACCGCCGACGCGGGTTGGCGACGTGGTAAGGCTTTGCCCTTGAAGCAAACGGTCGACGAGGCTTTGGCCAAATCGCCGACCGTCGAACATTGCATTGTACTCAACCGCGTTGGCGAATCGGTCGATATGCAGGAAGGTCGCGACCATTGGTGGCACGAACTGATGGCCGACGCATCGGACGATTGCCCTGCCACACCGCTCGACAGCGAAACGCCGCTGTTCATCCTCTACACCAGCGGTTCGACTGGCAAACCGAAAGGCATCAAGCACACGTCCGCTGGCTACAATCTTTACGCAAAAAAGTCGTTCCAATGGGTCTTCGATCACCGCGACGACGATGTCTATTGGTGTACCGCCGACTGCGGTTGGATCACCGGTCACAGCTACATTGTCTACGGCCCGTTGTCGGCGGGGGCGACCTGCCTGATGTATGAGGGCGCGCCCAATCATCCCGACGAAGGCCGGTTTTGGGAGATCGTCGAAAAATACAAGGTCACGATTTTTTACACCGCCCCGACCGCGATTCGCGCATTCATTAAGTGGGGTGACGAGCATGTCGACAAGCATGATCTGTCGAGTTTACGCTTGCTCGGCACGGTCGGCGAAGGCATCAACCCCGAAGCTTGGATGTGGTACCACAAAAAAATCGGCGGCGAACGCTGTCCGATCGTCGACACCTGGTGGCAGACCGAGACAGGCGGCATCATGATGAGCCCCTTGCCGGGAGCGATCGCCACCAAACCAGGTAGCTGCACCAAACCACTGCCTGGAATCATTCCCGCGATCGTCGACGAAAGTGGCCAGCCGGTCGAGGCGAACCAAGGCGGCTGGCTGATGATCGCCGAGCCTTGGCCCGGCATGTTGCGCGGAATCTGGGGCGACGACGAACGCTACAAGGAGGTTTACTGGAGCAAAGTTCCCGGCAAGTATCTCGCCGGCGACAACGCCCGCTGCGACGAAGATGGCTACTATTGGATCATGGGTCGCATCGACGACGTACTCAATGTTTCGGGGCACCGTCTCAGCACGATCGAAATCGAAAGCTCGCTCGTCTCGCACCCCAACGTCGCCGAAGCCGCAGCCGTCGGTCGTCCCCACGATCTCAAAGGCGAAGCGATCGCAGTCTTCGTTACGGTGAAAGATGCCGAGCCCAGCGAAGAGCTGCGGCAAGCTCTCAAACAGCACGTCCGCAAAGAGATCGGGGCACTTGCGCAACCCGACGATATTCGTTTCACCGCTTCGCTCCCAAAAACGCGTAGCGGAAAAATCATGCGTCGCTTGCTGAAGGATATCGCCGCTGGCAAAGAGACGATCGGCGACACCTCGACGCTGGAAGATTACAGCGTACTGGCCAACTTGCGCGAAGACGAATCGTAACACGATGTCTTCGACGGCCTCTGCCCGGGGATTTTTCGTATCGCACGACAAACAAGAGGCCCTCGCTGAATGAAACAGCCAATCTGAAAGTCATTCATTCTTCCCATGCCTACAAGAAGCTAACCACGACGACACAACGAGCACCACGTAAAAAACCGTCGTGTCGTTGTGTCGTTGTGGTTCATTTTTTCGATTCTCGGCTCGAAAAGAGGAACTTGCAGTTCGCCTTGCGGAATGCAACTTGCCGATTGCAGACCAGCGTCCAATCCGCGATACTGAGAAAGAACCTATCACGATGGTCCGGTAGCTCAGTTGGTTAGAGCAGGGAACTCATAATTCCTTGGTCGGGGGTTCGAGTCCCTCCCGGACTACTTTGGGCATCTTGTGGCTGCTCGCAAAAGCTCGCATCCCCTTGCAAAATAAGGGGTTGCGAGCTTTTTGCTTGCGCAGAAGAAACAGCGTTGCGAGCGTTTGCGACGCCAAAGCGCGCCACTTTGGCGCGCGCTGCGACCCGATAATCCTCGTCCGTCGTCGAGAGGTAATGCTCGCGGGCGGTCTCCTCGCAGCCGCCAAGCAAGTCAAACCCTCCACGCGTGAATGGTTCGCCACAGCCCGCAACTACGCCCTCTACAGCAACCAAGGCGGCGTGTACGAC
>JAADGD010000039.1:6645-16515 GCA_013152515.1 Planctomycetota bacterium | reverse complement strand
GGCTGATAAAATCAGCCGCTTGGCGCTAGCCTGCGGTTTCGCGTGGGTACGTTCTCAACTGCCGCTCGCCTAACGGCTGTAAAGACGCTTCCTTACGGGCGCGGTTCGGCGTTTCGCAAAGCTTTGCACTTGAAGTTTGAACGTGCCGATTGAAGATTGTGAACTAACAAGCGAACTGCGGCGTCCTCGCCCGCAGCAACATTCGAGCCAAAAACACGAGAAAGTCACGCCATGCCAAGTCTCCAACACCACACCAACATCGCCCTCCAACGAGGTCATGTCGTCGGTCGACGCGATTTTCTCCGCCAGATTACGGCCACAGGCTTGGCAGCAGGCGCATGCAATTGGACGGATGTGATTAGCGCCTCGGCAGACGATTTGCGCTCGCGCGGGATGGCTTGCATCTTGCTGTGGATGCAAGGCGGGCCGTCGCAGTTCGAAACTTTTAGCCCGAAACCCGACCACGCCAATGGTGGCGAGACCAAGGCGATTTCGACCAATGTCGCGGGGATTCAGATCGCCGAAAACCTGCCGCACTGTGCCAAAGTGATGGACGAGCTGGCGATCATCCGTTCGATGACTAGCAAAGAGGGCAACCATCAACGCGCGACCTACCTGCTGCATCACGGCTATCTGCCGATGGGTGGCGTCAAATTTCCGACGCTCGGCTCCAACGTCGCTCACCAAATCGGCGACGCTGCGAATCAACTTCCCAGCTACGTCCGCATCGGCGGTCGGCTGCCAAACTCGGGTAGTGGCGGTTTCTTGGGCGTCGAGTACGATCCGCTCGTACTCAACTCGGCCGAACGGATGCCGCAAAACACCAAGCCGACCACCAAGCTCGACCGTTACCATCGTCGACTGGGATTGCTCGACTCGCTGCAGTCCAGTTTCGCCGCCAGCGGAGGCTCGCAAGTCGTCGGCGACCATCGCAAGCTGACTGAGCGCGCCGCCGAAATGATCCTCAGCCCTAGCATGAAAGCCTTCGATCTTGATCAAGAGCCTGGCCAGCTACGCGAAGCGTACGGCCAAGGAAACTTTGCCTCGGGCTGCCAGATGGCTCGGCGGTTGGTCGAGCATGGCGTCACTTTTGTCGAGGTCGTTTCGAACGGTTGGGACACACACCAAGACGTTTTCGAACGCACAGCAAACTTGACGGGCCAGATCGACCAGCCGATGGCGATGCTCATCAAAGACCTCAAAGAGCGCGGCCTGTTGGACAAAACACTCGTAGTCTGGATGGGCGAATTTGGCCGCTCGCCACGCGTGAACCCTCGCGCCGGTCGCGATCACTACCCCAAAGCGTTCAACGCCGTCGTCGCCGGTGGCGGAGTGCAAGGCGGTCAAGTCATCGGCCAAACCAACGCCGCCGGCACCGAAGTCACCGACCGCCCCGTCACCGTCAACGACCTCTTCCGCACGATCTACCACACCCTCGACATCGACGCCGACCACGAAAACATGAGCCGCCTGGGCCGTCCGGTCAAGCTGGTCGACGGCGGCGAGGTGGTGGAGGAGTTGTTTGGGTAAGGGCTTCACACACCACTTGCGATAGCCGATGGTACGATCGATGCTGCCGGCAATTCAATAGGTGATCATGCAACCAGGGAGGCGTTCTCGGAGATTCTCGATGGCTTCCTTGGAGAGGTTGGCACCCTCAAGTGACAATAACTGAAGGCCATAAAGGAGTGGAAACGTTTCCAGATCTTGGTCGGTGATTACCATTTTCTTCAGGTATAGCTCGCGAAGGTTCGGAAGCTCCAACAAATGCTGCAAGCCATCCACCGTGACATTAGTTTCGGTAAGCTCCAGGTAATAGAGTTGCTGCATAGACGGAATCCCTTCTAACAACCGGTTGCCAACTAACGCCCGTCGCACTATTAGTGCTTTGAGTTGCGGCAAGACCTTGATAATGTCGAGCACTCCTTCGTCGGATAGCGTCGTTCTGCTGAGATACAGGGTAACAATGGGGTTACCAGACATTGACGAGTCTGTGCTGACATGGCCGTCGATGCTGCGAGATTTGAATTCGGCGTTAATCTCGGTAGCCGATGGCTTCTTGCCGACCGGAAAAAGAGGGGTCTCATCTACAGTTTTACCCAGCGCGAATGAGCATATCACCATGCAATTCGGTAAAGCAAGTTTGATTTGTCTTGCTCCCTCGGCTGTAATCTTTGTTCCTGTCAAACCGAGTTCTTTAAGCTTTTCGAGTTTACCTAAACTCGCCATAGATTTGTCAGTGATATCCGTGTTATTGAGATCGATCCTCTCCAGGTTTCTGAGTTCTGCCAAATGGGCGACTCCTAAATCAGTAATTTCGGTGTCATTGAGACCTAAATACTTCAGCCCCTTTATTTTTGCCAGATGTTCGAGGCCTGCGTCGTTTAGTTTGGTTCCACCGAGTTGAATAGCCTTCAAATGCCGAAGTCCTACAAGATGAATCAGGCCAGGCCCTCGAATCTGTGTCCGAAAAAGATAGATAGTTTTGAGGTCCTTCAGTGGACTTAGATAGGCAAGCTGGGCATCGGTGACAGTCTCGTTGTGGCTGAGCTCCAGTACTTCGAGACCAGGAAGCGACTTGAGTTGAGCTAGCGCCTTGTCGGTTACTTTAGGCTCTCCGCCATCCTTCCTCCGTCCCATGTTGGTAGCGAAGTCAACCGCTGTTATTTTCCGGAAGTATTCTTCCCCAACAGTCGTTCGGAGCCAATCGGGTGGGCCACTGTCCTCACTTTCAATGACAGCACCCTCGGTCGCCGAAATAATCTGAATTGCTTTTTCTTGCTTACGAGTCAGAAAAGTCGTTCGACCCAGCCAAAGTGCGACGACGGTCATCACGATCAGCAGCGTAGTCAAACTATATCGGACCCGAAAAGTTCGTGTTTTGGACGCCATCTTTCTGTCCCCAAAGTCATAAGTGTGGTGGTGGAAATGCAGTTTCTAGAGAGTTGAGCCTCGGGAATGTAACTCTATACCACGAGTCGCTCTCTGAAACAAAATCACGCACAAATAATCCTGGGAGATGAGAATCACTAACGATTCGTAGCCACAAAATCATATAGCTTCAATCAAGTGCCGTTCTATTGACCGCCGTCACCCAACACCCGTATTACTCCAGCGTCTGCATCGATCTCCACTTCGCCACCCAGCGGCAGTGTGGCGTTCATGCTGTGATGACCGATGGGGTAGTTCATTAGCACGGGGATGCCGAGCGGCTCGAAGTATTGGCGGAGGACGCCGTTGACGAGGTAGCGTGGATCTTCGGTCTCGTTGTCTTCGCGGTCGAAGCTTTTGGTGAACTGGCCGAGGACCGCGCCGCGTAGATGCTTGAGTTTACCTGCCAGTTGGAGTTGACGGAGCATGCGATCGACACGGTACGGCGCTTCGCGAGTGTCTTCGAGCAAGAGAATAGCATCGCGAGTCTCAAGGGCATAGGGCGTTCCCTCCAATGCCAC
This sequence comes from Planctomycetota bacterium, assembly GCA_013152515.1. Classification (GTDB taxonomy): domain Bacteria; phylum Planctomycetota; class Planctomycetia; order Pirellulales; family Lacipirellulaceae; genus Bythopirellula. The sequence goes on along the minus strand of JAADGD010000039.1, from coordinate 13,063 downwards.
GACGAGCGAGAGGTTGCCGCCCGTAAGCCGGCCGCGGGCTTTGCCTTTGCCGATCGCGACTGGCTGAGGGACGCCTGCTGGGGTTTCGATTGTGTAAGCTAGCGGGCGAGGCTGGCCGTTGTCGTTTGCTTCGATCGCCGCAAAAAAGTATTTTGCCGAGAATGGGGTGAGGTTGTTTCGGCCTAGTTTTTCGGGATTCGGATAGCCGCCCAGTCCCCACATCGGCGCGGGGCTATGCCAAGTGATCAGGCCAGCATGTCGATTGATGGCGGCGTGTAAGGCGGTGATGTCGCTGAAACCGATCAGTAGTTTCGGGTTGGCGCGGATTGCTTTGTAGTCGAGGCGATCAAGAATCCTCATCGTGCCGTAACCGCCCGTGCCAGGAAAGACGGCTTGCACCTCGGGGTCGAGAAACGCCTGCATGAGCTCCTCGGCACGGCGCTCGTCGCTGCCTGCTAGGTAGCCCTCTTGCTCGAACAAGTCGTCGCGGAATTTTACCTGGTAGCCGCGCGCTTCGAGACGCTTTTTGGCGAGCAGCATTCGTTTTTCTTCCAGCTCGCTAGCCGGCGCGACGAACATGATCGTGTCGCCTGGTTGCAAGCGGGCGGGGCGTATCATGGGCCGTTGTTGAGCGTGGGAGTGCGCGGCGAAGACGCCGAGCAGAAGGCTGCAACGAAACATGTGGCGACAAAATAATTTCATTTGATTTCACACGTAGCAAAATTGATCAAACATTGAACAGGAAATTACAGACATCGCTATCGTGCATGACGTAGTCTTTGCCTTCGACACGCATTTTGCCGGCGTCGCGGATCGCTTTTTCGCTACCGTATTCGTCGAGGTCGTCGACCGAGTAGGTTTCGCAGCGAATGAAGCCGCGCTCGAAGTCGGTGTGGATCACGCCAGCGGCTTGCGGGGCGGTCGCGCCGATAGGGATCGTCCAAGCGCGGATCTCTTTTTCGCCAGCGGTGAAGTAGCTTTGCAAGCCGAGTAGCTGGTAGGCGGCGCGCGTCAAGATCGCTAAGGCGGGCTCCTCCAAGCCGAGGCTTTCGAGCATTTCTTGGCGCTCGTCTTCGTCGAGTTCTGCCAGTTCGGCTTCGAGCTTTGCGCAGACTGGCACGACGGTGCCCCCTTCCTCGGCTGCTCGTTTGCGTAAGATTTGTACGTGAGCGTTCTCGCCTTGGAGGTCGTCTTCGTCGACGTTGGCGACGTACAGCACTCGTTTGGCGGTGAGCAATTGCAACTCGGCCAAAATCTTAGAATTGCCCGCGTCCTCGTACTTGAGACCACGTACCGGTTTGCCGTCGACCAAGAGCTGTTGGCATTCGTCCAAAACTTCTAGCCGTTGTTTGGCCTCTTTGTCGCCAGTGCGGGCGGTTCGTTTGGCTTTGTCGGTCATCGATTCGACCGAGGTCAAATCGGCGAGCATCAGCTCGGTGTCGATGGTTTCGACATCGCGAATCGGGTCGACGCTACCGTCGACATGAATCACGTCGGCCTCATCAAAACAACGCACAACGTGCAAGATCGCGTCGACGTTGCGGATGTGCGACAGGAACTTGTTGCCTAGCCCTTCGCCCTCGGACGCGCCGCGGACGATGCCGGCGATGTCGACCAGTTGCAGCACCGCAGGAATGACCTTTTGGCTAGGGATGTGCGATAGAATGCGAGCCAACCTCGCGTCAGGCACGGGGACGGCACCGATGTTGGGCTCGATCGTGCAAAACGGGTAGTTTTCGCTAGCGATGCCCGCAGCGGTCAACGCGTTGAAAAGTGTCGACTTGCCGACGTTGGGCAGCCCCACAATTCCAGCTTCCATGATGTTTTTCCTTTTGAAGAACGTGAGCCCACCGTAGGATAGGCTTCTAGCCTGTCAGTCACACGTTAAAATACTCTGTGCAGACTGACACGCCTGGAAGCCTAACCTACGTTTTGAGCCAGCCAAGCCCCGCATTCTAGCGGACGTCATGGGTGGGAAACAGCGGCGGAAGCGAAAAGTTCGTGATCTCGCGTGGTCAAATCTGTCTGGAAAGGTAATAATGGTGGGTATCTAGCCGCGTGCTAGCCAAGAGGGCGATCTGCGCGAGGAAAATCTAACAAAAGTAACGAGGGTGTTTGCGATGGGCGAATGGCAAAAGCGACTTCACCGGTTGGTTCTTGCGGGGCTGCTGGTAGCAGCGTCAACCGAATTCGTCCCTCTGGCTGCTCAGGAGGTCGCGGAAACCCCTGCCGCTGCTGGTACCCCTGTCGCCACAGAAGAACCTGTCGCACAGAGCGAGGGACAGGCCGATCTTGACGAAGCACTGCGCATGAAAGTCGTGAGCAACGGGCTGCAAGATCTTTCTAAGGTCATCGTAAGGCTAGAGATCGCCATCGACAAAGGGCTTGATGTCGAAGACAACGATTTCGCTGAACGGATGCTGTCTGACTCGCTCATGGAACGAGCCACGGCACTGATGCGAATTATCAACTCTCAGTCGATCCTCGATCAGCGAATTCAGCAGATACGGAAAATGGCGACTTCTGATCTCCGCGGTGTGATCGCTTACGACGACCCTCCTGCGGTGGCCTATTTTCTATTAGGTAAATTGCTTGCTTTGCCAGGTGGTGATCCGCGCGAAGCACGGCGAGCGATCAGTAACTTTCTGAAAATTGAAGAGTTGCCCAATGCACAGCGTGCCGAAGCCTTGGTGCTACGCGCCCGCATGACCAAAGACAAGAGCAAGGCGCTTGAAAATATGGATCAGGCGATCAAGCTGGCTCCCGAAAAGACCGGCTATCGGTTAGCCAAGGCCATTTTTTTGCGACAAGCCAACCGTCTCGACGAAGCACTCGCCACGATTGAAGAGGTCATACAGATCAGCCCCGAAAACGGCAACGCGGTCATCTTGCAAGGCGAAATTTACCGCCAGCAAAGCCGCATTGAAGAGGCGCTCGCGAGTTTTGAAAAAGCAACCCAACTCGTTCCGCAAGCTCCTGGTCCCTATCAAAACCGTGGGGAAATCTACCGCCTGCAAGGGGAGTTTGATAAGGCAATTGCCCAGTTTAACGAGGTATTGAAACTTCAGCCAGGTGTGCTGCTCGCGTTGTTGCACCGGGCCGATGCGTACATGGCTGCTGGGAAATTGCCAGAAGCGTTGGCCGACATTGAGGTAGTGCTAAAAAAGAAACCCTCCATACCTGCCCCTCATCGCCTACACGCTGAAATCCTAGTCAAGATGGACCGCCTCGACGAAGCGGTCGAAGAGATGGAGCGAATTTCTGAGGCGATGCCCGATCAGTTAGAGCTAAAAATGCAGCTTGCGCTGTATTATTTGTTCGACAAAAAGCCACGCCAAGCGATCGAAGCCTACAGCGATGTACTCGATTTGGACAAAGACAATTTTATGGCACTCCAAGCGCGCGGGGATGCCAATCTCAACATCGGCAAACATGCTGAAGCGATTGCCGACTTTCGGCGTGCCCTGAAACTAAAGCCGGAGGATACGACCCTCCTGAACAACTTGGCCTGGGTCCTAGCGACTTCGCCCGAGGACGGTTTACGCGATGGCAAGCAGGCCGTTGAGCTTGCGACCCAAGCGTGTGAACAGACCGAGTACAAAACGCCGCATATTCTCAGCACATTGGCGGCCGCGTTTGCCGAGGACGGAAATTTTGAGACCGCCATCAAGTGGTCGCAACAGGCGGTCGACCTTGACGACCCCGAACACGCCGCACAATTGGCCAAAGAGCTAGACAGCTATCGCGAGGGTCAGCCGTGGCGAGAGAAGCAAAGCTTCGAGGATAAAGTGACACCAGAGCCGTTGGAAGAAACGCCACAATCGCCGCCCAATAGCATCCCGCGAGGAGTCGAGCCAGGGCCGATCAAGATTCAGCCACTGGAAGAAACGCCGCAAGGTCAACCGAATTGACGGTAGCCCCGGTTTTGGTCATGGGTCATTTTCGCAAGCAGCCAGCTGCCGGAATTCTGCTTCCTGTAGCGTTGTCCCCTCCAAAACCTGCTCGAAAATGAGTTCGGTCTCGGGCCAGCCGAAGCAGGCGAGTAGGCGGTCAAACGACTTGGTTGGGCAATGGCCGTGGAGTTCGACGCGGTGGAGGCAATCGTCGAAATCGAAAAGGTGGCCGTCGATCTGCCAGCGTGTGGGGCCAACGCCGCCAGACCAAATCCACGAGCCATCAGGCTCGAAAATCATTCGTGGCAGAGACCGAAGCGCTGCAGCGGCTTGCTCCCAGGTGGTGGAGTAGGGCTGGCCGAAAAGGTTGACGTGGAATTTTAACATTGCAAATTGAAAATTGAAAAATTCAAATTGAAAATTGCTTAACCGCGTAGCGGACTCGTAAATTTACATCGTTCAATTTGCATTTTGCAATTTGCATTCAACGTCGTCATTCCGGCGGAAGCTGGTGTCCCATTTTATCGCGCTTCGTGGCCAGGTACTCGGCGTTGTGTTCGTTCATCGGCGGGACGATAGGCACTTGGTCGACGACTTCCAAATCGAAACCGCCGTAGATGAACGCGTCGGTCTTTTTCGGGTTGTTCGTCAGCAGTCGTACTTTCGTCAGGCCGAGGTCTTTGAGCAGTTGGATGCCGACGCCGTAGTCACGTGAATCGGCCTTGTAGCCAAGAGCGACGTTGGCTTCGACCGTGTCGAGCCCTTCGTCTTGCAGCTTGTACGCCTTGATTTTTTCGACGATTCCGATACCTCGGCCTTCTTGTGGCAGATAAACCAGTACGCCGCAGCCTTCGCGGCTGATCATGTCGAGCGCCATGTGCAGTTGGTCGCCGCAATCGCAGCGGAGCGATTCTAGGAGATCGCCAGTGAAGCAAGACGAGTGGAGTCGCACGAGCGGGGCAGGCACTTTGCTGGGGTCGCCCATGACAAAGACGAGCGGCTCCTGCGATTCGTACTTCACGCCGTAGGCGATAATTTTTCCATTGCCGTACTTCGTGGGCAGCTTCGCTTCGGCTTGGCGGTAGACGAGCTTTTCGCGGACACGGCGGTGGGCAATTAACTGTTCGATCGAAATGATGGGCAGGTGGTGCCGGGCGGCCAACTCGTGAAGTTCGTCGCGTGTGGCGCGGTCGCCCTGCTCGTCAAGAATTTCGCACAGTGCGCCCGAGGGCGTCAGGCCAGCCATGCGTGCTAGGTCGACCGCCGCTTCGGTGTGGCCGGCGCGGCGGAGAACGCCGCCCTTTTTTGCGACCAGCGGGAACAAATGCCCTGGACGATGGAAATCGGAGGGAACGCTGTTGGGGTCGCACAACGCTGCAATTGTGGTTGACCGTTCGCCAGCGGTGATGCCGGTGCGTGAGGTGCGGTGGTCAACCGGCACAGTGTAGTTGGTGCCGAGCGGGGCGGTATTCGCCTCAACCATCGGTGCCAGCTTCAGACGCTTGGAAATGTCGGGCAAGATCGGCATACAGAGCTGCCCACGGCCATGCGTGATCATAAAATTGACCGCCTCGGGCGTGATTTTTTCGGCGGCACAGATGAAATCGCCCTCGTTTTCGCGATCTTCCGCGTCGACGACAATGATAATTTCGCCGCGAGCCATTGCGGCTACGGCTTCTTCGATGGTGGAGAAATTGGTGCTCAAGGGTCTTTGCCTTTTCTTTGCGAAACCGCAAGCGAACCGCCGCATGCGGTTTCGCGGGGAAAACTTGCTGTTCTCTTGGGGGACGGAGGATATTATAAGTGTTAGCCGGATCGAAACCAAGCTAGTCGAGGCCAACCGCCGAGGATATTTACCGTGACCAGATCGAAGATATTAACGCTACTGCTGGCAGTGCTTGCGTGTATGGCTGGCTGGGATGGGCTTAGCTGGGGACCACTCGCCTGGGGCAAAGATTCCGATTCGTTCGAGACGCGTTACGGCGAGGTCTATGTCGAGCGTGACTCGGGGCCGCTGAAGGCGGATGTCTACGTGCCGCGGGGCAAAGGGCCATTTCCGGGGGTTGTGGTCATTCATGGCGGGGCTTGGTACATCGGCACGCGGGCACAGCTATCGGGAGTGGCCCAACTGCTGGCTCAACAGAGAATCACTGCGGTGGCGATTAGCTATCGGTTGGCTCCGCAGCACAAATTCCCGGCTCAGATCGAAGATTGCAAGGCGGCGGTGCGGTGGATGCGCGAGCAGTCTGAGGCTTTGAAAATCGATCCTCAGCGAATTGGCGGTTTTGGCTACTCGGCGGGAGCACAGTTAGTCACGCTGCTGGGAACCACCGACGAGGACGATGGTCTAGAAGGAATCGACAATCCACAGCTCGCCCCCAGCACTCGTCTGCAAGCAGTGGCAGCAGGAGGCGTGCCGTGTGATTTTCGGGTGATGGATCAAGATTCTCGCCGGCTAGCGTTTTGGCTGGGCGGCACGCGGCGCGAAGTGGGCGAGCTGTATCGGCTCGCTTCGCCGAGGGCTT
>JAADGD010000039.1:0-6639 GCA_013152515.1 Planctomycetota bacterium | reverse complement strand
GACCCGCCGATGTTTTTCTTCCACGGCGAGAACGACAATCTCGTGCCGATGCTGAGCCCCGAGGCGATGTGTGCCTCGCTCAAAGCGGCTGCCGTGCCGGCGGAGTTGTATGTCGTTCCCAAAATTGGCCACATCTTTGCGGTCATGGATCGCACGGCACTGGCCAAGAGCGTTTCTTTTTTGGCAGAAAAGCTTCGTTCGGTCGAGGCCTTGAACGTGGGTCGTGAGCCATGAGCGACGAAACTTCGGCAGCATTGTCTTCGCTGGCAACATCTCTCCCTTCGCAAACTTTTTCGCCTTTGCCGCGTGAGGAATATATCGAGCAGGGCTTTTTTTTCACGGGTTTAGGTGAGCGGCTTGCCGAAAATGTGCCGGCTCAGGAAGTACTCGTCGCGATCCGCGAAGAGGTGTTGGCCACGACCAAGCTGCCGATGGCGATCGAATTCTTACTTGCGGAACTCAAGCATCAAGGAGTTCTGGCGACGGGAATGCGGCAATTGGCCCATTATTTCACGCCGTTTCAGTGCTATGTCCTGAGCGAAGCAGAAAACGATCGCGGCCGGTTCGACCTGCGTATCGGGCTGCAAATATTGGCTCGAGAAGTCGAGTATCGTGCTGAGGTAGACCCGAAAAGAGCGATTTCTCTCGCTGGATTGTTTCTTTATCAACTCGAAGCCCTTTGTCGCAACCGACTCGGCTACGATGAGGGTCTGGAAGCAATTGCCGCCGATCCGTCGTACGACGAGACTTGGCGAAGTTGGATTCTGACCGTCCGCCGGCAGATCGGCATCGTCGAACTGGCCGATATGATCTATGTGCGTAGCGAATTTTACGTCGAGAAGATGGCCCAGCTCGACCCGACAAAAACGCCAGATCGCTCGCTGCTGTTGTTTGGGCGGCAAGAGGGGCGAATCGCCTGGGCCAATCGACAGAAAGACCCACTGTTGCTATTTGCCGCTTTGCATCGCCAGTTGGGCTATCCGCAGGTGCCCAAAACCAAACTGGCCGATCCCGAGCAGCGACTGCTGCCCACGCTAGCGCGCCGGGTGGAGCAACTCGAAGGTCGGCTAAAACTGCTCGAAGAAGAACAACGTGGCGGCATCGACCTGGAACGTTTCTATCGCCCCGACGCGTCCGAATCGTCGTGATCGGCGTGAACTACGAAATCGTGAAATTTCGCCCTGTTTTGCTGTTCTACACCTCGTAGTGGCATGGTAGAGTCTGGGGATATTGTCCTTTCGTCGTTGGGGCCTTTAATGTTGAGGAATGTTGCTCACCGTGAGTTTTCAACTGAGTCTTAGCACCGAATCGGTGTCGACTGCCTACCCAGACCAACCGTTGTTTGTCCTCCCAACCGCTACGGTTGGCGAAGTGATTCAGTTACTTCGTGCACAGCAGACTGGCAGCGTACTGGTGTGCGAAAGTGATTCTGCAGAGGGTGATTCTGCCAACAATGGGAAACTGCTCGGAATCTTCACCGAGCGTGACGCCCTCAAGTACATGGCAGCCGCAAGTCGTGGCACCGACGACGTAAATAGCGCTAACAGTGGCATCATGCAGCAAGCAGTCTCGACGGTGATGTCCACCGACGTGACGACGTTGCAAGCCGATGCCAGCATGGGCGAGACTATCAAAACGATGTCGCAGGGCGGTTATCGTCATTTGCCGATTCTTGACGCGGACGGCAAGCCGACCGGCGTAGAAAACGTCTACGGCATCGTCCACTATCTGGTCGATCACTTTCCGCAGACCATTTACAATTTACCGCCCAATCCCCGCTCGATCACTAGCGAACGCGAAGGGGCGTAAAGACGTAAGCCGTTAGTCGTTGATTAAATTCGCTAACAACTTGCTGCAAAAAACTAACGACTAATTTCTTACTACTAACGAATCACAACTAACGACTTACTACTAACGACTTACAGACAATGGCCACTTCGACTCTCTCCAAACCGATCGCCAGCATCGAAGAAGCAACCATTCGCTTCTGTGGCGACTCGGGCGATGGTATGCAACTTGCCGGTACTCAATTCACCAACACGTCGGCCCTGTTGGGCAACGATGTCGCGACCTTTCCCGATTTTCCGGCTGAAATTCGCGCCCCACGTGGCACCAAGGCGGGCGTCAGCGGTTTTCAGATCCATTTTTCCAGCAAAGAGATCTTCACTCCGGGCGATACGGTCGACGCGCTCGTGGCGATGAATCCGGCTGCCCTGACGACTAATGTTGCCGATCTTCGCGCTGGTGGCATTTTGTTGGTCAACAAAGACGCTTTCGACAAAAAAGGGATGGAACAAGCGGGCTACGCGAGTAATCCACTCGAAGACGACAGCCTCGCCAATTATAAGCTGCACGCCATCGAGATGACCAAAATCACCCGATTGGCGGTCGAAGACTGTGGGTTGACTCAAAAAGAGGCTGACCGGTGTCGAAACTTCTTTGCGATGGGACTTGTCTTCTGGCTCTACGATCGGTCGCTCGATCCAACCTTGCGGTTCATCGAGATGAAGTTCGGCACCAAGGCACCCGCCGTTGCCCAGGCCAACACGAAGGCGCTCAAGGCTGGTTTTCACTACGGCGAAACGGTCGAGGCAATCAACACTCAATACCAAGTTGCGCCCGCCAAACTGCCTCCGGGGCAGTATCGCAACATTATGGGCAACATCGCCTTGGCTTGGGGGCTGCTGACCGCCGGGCAGAAGAGCAACAAACGCCTGTTCCTTGGTGCCTATCCCATTACGCCTGCCAGTGACGTGCTGCACGAGCTGTCCAAGCACAAGCATTTCGACGTTTTGACCTTTCAAGCCGAAGACGAGATCGCCGCGATGACTTCGACCATCGGTGCCGCTTTTGCTGGTGCGATGGCTGTCACTGCTAGCAGCGGCCCCGGCATTGCACTCAAGGGCGAAGGCTTGGGCTTGGCGGTGATTACCGAGCTGCCGATGATCGTTATCAACGTCCAGCGGGGCGGCCCCTCGACCGGCTTGCCAACCAAGACCGAGCAGTCCGACTTGCTGCAGGCGATGTACGGTCGCAATGGCGAATGCCCGATGCCAGTGATCGCTGCCCAAAGTCCGGGCGATTGTTTTGATGTCGCTCTCGAAGCGTGGCGTTTGGCCGTGCGTTACATGACGCCGGTGATGGTGTTGACCGACGGGTACATCGCTAACGGTTCGGAGCCCTGGAAAATTCCCGAGATCGCCGACATCCCAGCCATTCCCATTGAACATCCAGGTCCTTTGAGCAACGGCGACGACTTCCAACCGTACGAGCGCGACGAACGTCTTTCGCGCCCGTGGGCTATACCGGGCACGGCTGGACTCGAGCATCGCCTCGGCGGCTTAGAAAAACAAGACATCACCGGCAACGTCAGCTACGACCCTGACAACCACGAGCATATGTGTCGGCTTCGTGCCGAAAAAGTGGCCCGAATTGCCGACGACATTCCGCACCAAGAACTCGATGGCCCCGACAGCGGCGACTTGCTAGTTCTCAGCTGGGGTGGCCCCTATGGTGCCTGTGCCACCGCCGTCCATCAAGCCCAAGCTGCCGGCAAGAAAGTAAGCCATTGCCAACTACGTTACATCAATCCTTTCCCCAAAAACCTCGCCGAAATTTTCACGCGATTTAAGAATATCTTAGTGCCTGAGCTAAATTTGGGGCAACTCAGCCTAATCCTCCGCGCCGAATTTTTGCTCGACGTCGTGAGTCTGAACAAAGTGACCGGCAAGCCCTTTAGCGTGGCGGAGATACTGACAAAAATTGATGAACTGAGCTAACTCGACGAAGTGACCTAATGTTCAATATCGTAAACCGTTCACGATCGGCACAGCTTGAAACCGTAAATAAACGCACAGAAGAAAAAATCAACCACGACGACACGACGAGCACAACGACCAAGACAAACACAACAAGGTTTTTACGTTGTGTTCGTCGTGTCGTCGTGGTTCACTCCTTGAGAACCCTGAACGGTTACCCAATATCGTACATGGACAGAGCAAGTGAACATATAGAACAGATATCACACACTAAACAATTTCATCTTGCAATTTTACATTTCCAGCAATAACGAACATCACTACCAAAAAGACTCCGCCACCACCATGAGCATCGACGCCCCTCTCCCCGTTCTCAAGCCCGCCGATTTTGCCAGCGATCAAGACGTACGTTGGTGCCCCGGCTGTGGTGATTACTCCATCCTCGCACAGATGAAAAAGGTGATGCCGACACTCGGCGTGCCGCGCGAGAACATTGTGTTTATCTCGGGTATCGGTTGTTCTAGCCGCTTCCCCTATTACATGAACACCTACGGCATGCACTCGATCCACGGTCGCGCGCCAGCCGTGGCGACCGGCTTGAAAACGAGTCGCCCCGATTTAATGGTGTGGGTGATCACTGGCGATGGCGACGGACTTTCGATCGGCGGCAACCACTTGATGCACTGCATTCGCCGTAACATGGACCTCAATATCGTCCTGTTCAACAATCGCATCTATGGCCTGACCAAAGGGCAGTATTCGCCCACTTCGCCGCTTGGCAAAGTTACCAAAAGCAGTCCGATGGGTGCAATCGACAATCCGTTGCATCCGCTCTCGCTGGCGATCGGCTGCGAAGCCACCTTCGTCGCTCGAAGCATCGACACCAACGTCAAACACTTGGCCAACACCCTCAAGCGGGCTTCGGAGCATCATGGCACCTCGTTCATCGAGGTCTATCAAAACTGCAATATTTTTAATGACGGCGCTTGGAGCTACGCAAAAGATCGCAACACCAAGTTGGACACCACCATCGAGCTTGAACACGGCAAGCCGCTCATTTTTGGCAAGGACCGTGACAAAGGCATCCGCCTCAACGGCTTGGAGCCCGAAGTTGTCGAGCTTGGCAAAGGCATCACCGAAGACGATCTCTTGTTCCACGACGAGCGTAGCCCCGAGCCAAGCTTGGCTTACCTGCTCAGCCGAATGCGTTACGAGGATGGTTTCCCTGAACCGATCGGCGTCTTTCGCTCGGTCGATGCACCGCGTTACGACGAAATGATCAACGATCAAGTCAAAACCGCGACCAAAGAAAAAGGCAAAGGCGATCTCGAAACTCTCTTTAATACGGGTGAAACATGGACAGTCAAATGATTGCATGCCCCTATTGTGGATCGGAGAATACCGAGGGCACTGACGTCTGCAACGACTGCCAGCACTCGCTGACCGATCTCGATCATCCGGCGCTCGAGACCCCCGTCGAGCGAGGCTTGATGAAAGACCGCATCGAAGCGCTGACGCCAAAAGCGCCGCTGACAGTCGCGCCTCAAACCTCTATTGGCGAAGTTCTGAGCCAAATGACCGCCGCCTCGATTGGCTGTGTCATGATTGTCGAGGGGGACGAGCTGCTCGGTATTTTCAGCGAATTTGACGCCGTACGCAAAGTCAACGTCGACGCCGCTCAACTGGCCGACCGACCGATCAGTTCGGTCATGACGCCCGCGCCGATCACACTCGAAGCCAAAGACAAAATCGCTTTCGCCCTGCACAAAATGCACGTCGGCGGTTATCGTCACCTGCCGATTATGACCAAAGGCAAACTCTCCGGCGTCGTCTCGATCCGCGACATTCTCAACTACCTGTCCGAACGCATCGGCGTCCGGGCGTAAGGTTTCTGGGGCCGTGTTCAGACTGCAAATGTGACACCTTGCGAAACGCCGAACCGTCCCGGCGCGCCGGGATAAGGAAGCGTCGATTGAACTAGACGCCTGTAGGGACGCTTCCTTACGGGCGCGGTTCGGTATTCCTCTCGTGAGTGAAGGGGAAATCTAGCAAAAAAACACCCGGAAAGAGGGGGTGGTGTTTGATGTAGGATGGTAGGTTGTTGATGTCCGACTTCTTTGCATTCGCACTTTCCTCTCTCACTCACAACGAGGAAAAGACTCATGAAAAAAATCAAAGGGCTTGCCTGTTTACCTCTCGTGCTAGTCAGCACGTTTTGCTACTTGCAAACCAACGCAAACGCCGCAACGCATTCGCTCGAATGGACCGAGCAGCTTGGCACAAGCAGTTTGGACGAAAGCTCTGGCGTATCAGCCGATGGATTGGGGAATGTTTACATCTCGGGCTTCACCTCGGGCAATCTCGGAGGGCCTAACGCCGGCGGCTGGGATGCGTTTGTTGCCAAAATCAGCGACCCAATCCCTGAGCCAAGCTCCCTCGCGCTGCTGCTCTCGGCATGTGTTGGATGGGCGTCTGTTGGCAGAAGGCGTGTGAAGCTGCCAGGTCGCATGGGCTCTTGGTAGGAGGATATTTCTCGGTCCCAGGCTCCTGCCTGGGGCCGCACTGTCTGGGCGGCTGGGTCTCGCTAAACAGGCAGAGCCTGTTGTCCATGGGGTTCCCAGGCGGGAGCCTGGGAACCAGGGGAAAACAAAATTGACGATAGAGGACTGACCATAGAAGACACTGAGGATCCCAGAGGAAAAGGCATTGAGTTTTGGCAGAAAAGCGTGATGGCTCTGTACTACTAACCTCAAACATCGTTAAGTTTTTGACAAAGTTTGCGAAGCGTGTGTTAGAGCCTGTTTTTGAATCGCTATCATGGGGTGGCGGCAACGCCAGCGGCGGTCAGGCGTCGTGCCATCAGTTGAATCATGGCGATGTG
>JAADGD010000121.1 GCA_013152515.1 Planctomycetota bacterium | reverse complement strand
GCGTGACCGATCAGCGATCAATTAGCGATTGGGACCTGCCGTTTGAGTTGGTCGAGCCAATTCGCCAAGTCGACGAAGACTATTGGGATGAGTACTCGACGACGCCCAAGGCGTTTGTTTCTTATGCGCTCGCAAAAAAACTGTGGCCGACCCGTTGGGGAACTGACAGCGTGCTGCGCCTCCCCGCAAGCGCCGGCGTGAGCGCCGACGATTTTCGCCAGCGCGTGCGCCCCGAGCCGACTGACATGGGCATCATGTTGCTGCCGGTTAGGTCGCAGGGCTTGGCCGCGTCGCGCGGCACGACAGCATTCGAGGGCCTCTTCCTCGGCTTTAGCTTTTTTCTGATGGCATCGGCCGTCATGTTGATCGCGCTGTTGTTTCGGCTCGGCGCCGAAAGTCGCGCCACCGAACTTGGTTTGCTCGCCAGCGTCGGCTTCTGCCCAGCGCGGCTGCGACGTCTTTGGCTTAGCGAAGCGGCGCTGATCGCGATCGCAGGTGCCTTCGTTGGCGTCTTTGCCGGCATCGCCTACGCACGGCTGATGATCCACGGGCTATCGACTTGGTGGGTGGCGGCGACGGTCACACCGTTCCTTAAACTTCATGCTACACCGATGAGTCTCGCGCTAGGATTTGGTATTGGGCTGATGGTCGCGCTGCTCACACTCGCTTGGGCCCTTCGCAAGCTCTCAAAAATTCCAGCACGGCAACTCCTCGCAGGCGATTGTACCACTTCCGCCGAAATAGCTGGTGCTGCTGCCCGTCGCTGGCTACCGCCTACTCTCGTTGCTGTCGCTGGAATGCTTGGCATTTTTGCTGTGAAGCTTGAGGGCGAAGCCCAGGCTGGCGCGTTTTTTGGTAGTGGGGCCTTGGTGCTGGGGGCGTTGCTGATGGGGTTGCGGCAGCGGTTGCGGAGGGGGGAGATCGCTAAGCCGCAAGCGTTGGGGTTGGCGGGGTTGGGGTTGGCGGGATTGGCGGCGCGGAATGCTCGTCGGAATCCGGGGCGTACGATTCTTTCGGTGGGGCTGGCGGCGGTGGCTAGTTTTTTGATTGTTGCTTTGAGTGCGTTTCGCTTGGCCCCGACCGAGCAGGGAACTGGCGGGTTCGAGCTGATTGCCACGAGCGATCAACCGTTGCATTTTGATTTGAATACGAGCCAAGGACGCGAGGAACTTGGTTTTGGTTCGCGTGAGAACGAGCAGTTTGCTGGCACTGAAATCTACGGCTTTCGGGTGCGCGCCGGCGAAGATGCGAGCTGTTTGAATCTTTATCAGACGGCTCAGCCACAGATCGTTGGGGTGCCGTCCGATTTTTCTGCTGAACGTCAGTTTGGCTGGGCGGCACGGACAGATAGCGCGGGTGCCAACGACGCGACTTGGGAATTGCTCGCAACTGATCTTGGTGCTGACGAGGCGGGCCGTCCTGTTGTGCCGATGGTTCTCGACAAAAACACAGCTGCGTACAGCTTGCACTTATCGGGCCTCGGCGCGCGGATGACTGTCGACGATGCTTTCGATCAACCGGTTACGCTTGAAGTGGTTGGGATGCTCGCCAATAGCGTGCTGCAGGGGAAACTGCTTGTTGGGGAAACGAATTTTTTGCGCATGTTTCCAAGTTCGTCGGGGCAGCAGCTTTTTTTGATTCGTTGTAAGGATGATGGTAAGGATGATGGTAAGGATGATGGTAAGGATGATGGTAAGGATGATGGTGGTAGCGCGAAGCTGGCGAGCGGCGATATGGCGACGGTGCTGGAGGGGCAACTTGAAGATTATGGCTTCGATGCGGTTTTGACTGAGGAGCGATTGGCCGGCTTTTTGGCCGTACAGAACACGTATCTTTCCACGTTTCAATCGCTCGGAGCGCTCGGGCTTTTGCTTGGCACGTTGGGTTTGGCCGTGGCGCAGTTGCGTAGTGTGCTGGAGCGACGTGGCGAACTCGCTCTGCTCCGCTGCGTCGGTTTCCGCCGCGCGCGATTGGCCCAGATGGTGCTGGGCGAGAACACGACCTTGCTGCTGAGTGGCTTGGGCATCGGTACGTTCGCCGCTTTGGTGGCCGTGTTGCCCCATTATTTTTTGCAGGCGGCAGACACACCCTGGGGAACTTTGCTCGGTTTGCTGGCTGCGGTGATTGTGGCCGGTTTGCTGGCTGGGTGGCTGGCTGTTCGCGCTGCCGTGCGAGTGCCGCTGCTGCCTGCGCTGCGCGGCGACTAGCGACTGGGTGCGGCTTGGTTTAGAGTGGACGCTGCGGCGATCCCGGCGCGCCGGGATCGCGGTAGTTTTTCGATTCGTCAACCAAACAGCTGAAATCTAAAATCCATGCGTAGCATCCTCCTGGTCGTCGCCTCGTTTGCCGTCACGATCCTCGCTTGGGGCCTCTACGGTCCCGTCTTGCACTGGGGCCAACACGAGATGTCGACCATTGGCAAGTTTGCCCGACTGCGGCCGTTCATCTGTGTCGGGCTCGCCTATTTCGCGATCGGTGTCGTCGTGCCGGCGGTGCTGCTGAAACTCAAAGGCGAACAAGGCGAATGGACCGTCAGAGGAATCGTCTACAGCCTAGCGGGCGGTGCGCTCGGCGCGATCGGGGCACTCGGCATCATCATGGCTTTTAATTTTGGCGGCACGCCGATTTTTGTAATGCCGCTCGTTTTCGGGGGAGCGCCGGTCGTCAATTCGTTTTTGACGATCTACTGGGCCAAACGGATGAAAGAGATCGGCCCGATCTTTATGGCCGGTTTGGTGATGGTTCTCCTCGGTGCGGTCACGGTCTTGATCTTCAAGCCAACAGCCCCTGAGCCCAACGCGCAAGCAGAAGCCACAAAAGTGGACGATGCTGCCGCCGAATCCGCTTCGGCAGTTGCCGAACCAGAATCTCACAAGATGCGAGATTTCATTTTACGAATCGCCTCGATCGCCACAACCATTCTCTGCTGGGGTGCCTACGGTCCCGTGCTACACAAAGGGCAAGCCGCCATGCAAAACAGCCGGCTCCGTCCGTTGCTTTGCGTCGGGCTCGCGTACTTTGCCATCGCGGTGATCGTGCCCAAATTGTTACTTGCCACGGTGGTGCCCGAAGCGAGCGAATTCAACTGGAACGGCACCGCTTGGAGCCTTGCCGCCGGTGCTGCCGGAGCCATTGGCGCGATTGGCATCATCATGGCTTTTAATTTTGGTGGCAAGCCGGTCTTCGTGATGCCACTGATTTTCGGCGGCGCGCCGGTCGTCAATACCTTGTTCACCACTTTTACCAACGGGCTCTGGGGCGAGGTCGACGCCTTTTTCTTGGCAGGTTTGATTTTAGTCATCGCCGGCGCGGCGATGGTATTGGTCTTCGCGCCGAAGAGTCCACCACCGGTGAAGCGTGAGGTGTGAAGAGTGAAGTGCGAGTTTCGGCGAGACGTAGCTCGCCGGCTATTTTTTTCTGCAATCTGCAATCCGAAATCCGCATTCAAAAATGTCCACGATGCACCATCTTGATGCTTTGTTCAGCCACGTCTGGATGGTGCGCACGTTCCTCAAGCATAGCGAAGAACTCGAAGACGATCCTGAACTCAGCGACATCCAGCGCACGCTCTACGACACGATGCTCGCCCTCGGCTCTGCCTGGAAAGACCAAGACGAAGCGGCCTACCTCAAACAAGCAAAGAAAAAACTCGGAAAACTCCGCCGAGCGACCGACTCTTTTACTGAGCTACAACCCGAGGTCTCGACGCATATGAATTTCCAGATGGCTGTGCGCTCACTGGAACAGGCCGTCTCGGAAATCGAATCCTTGCTACGCTAAAAAGGCTTCACGCAGCTTCGCCATGTACTTCGGGCACTCGACGCGTGGGTCGCCTGCTTCTTCGTACTCGAGCACGATGTAGCCACGATAGTTCGCGTCGCTGAGGATTTTTGCTAGTCGTGCAAAATCGGTCGGCTTCTTGTCGCGTTTTCCTGCTTTCGAGGTAACGACTTTTACTTGGACATTTAGCGCGTACGGCGCAATCTTCGCTAGATCGACATAAGGATCGTCGGAATAAAAATTGCCCGAGTCGAGGTTCACCCCAAACCACGGACTACGCACGTCGCGAACGATTGAGAGCATACTCTCCACCGACGCGGTCGGACCGCCGTGGTTTTCCAAGGCGAGATGTACGCCGTGTTGGCCCGCATAGTCGCAACATTCTTCGATGCCAGCGACCATCAGCGAGTGCATTTTTTCCGCCGGCTGATTTTTCTTCTGATGTCCGGCAAAAATGCGGATCACCGGCGCGCCAAGGATCTCGGCATAGTCGATCCATTGTTTGACCGAAGCGATTTCCTGATCTCGCTCAGGGCCAGGGGCGAAACCGAAATCGTTGCCGATGGCTGTGCCTGAGATATCCAAGCCGAGTTGGAAACAGTGCTGCTGCAACTTGCGAAAATAATCGGGTGTCGGCGAGGACGGAAAATAATACGACGTGAGTTCGGTCCCCTCCAAATTCATTTTCGCGCAATCGTCGACAAAGTCGGTGAGCGTCAGCTCTGCAGCGTCGCCCTTCAGCAGGTTGCGATAGCTGTAGGCGGCAAGGCTGAACTTAAACTTTGGCGAGCCGTTACGGACGATCGGTTCGATGGCCGAGGCGATCGGCCCCGCTGTTGGTCCCAACGCCGACATCACCCCAGCAGACGCCAAGGTCGCGCCCGTTTTCAAGAATCGACGGCGGTTGAATGGTGTGTGCATGTGATTATTTCCCCCCCATTTTTGTGAAATTACTGATGCCATTTTTGCCATCACCAAAACGATAGCTATCCAAACGATAATGGGCAGCCCAGCAACCCTATCCCAGCACCCCTATCGTAGCGGGCTCGGGAACCGGGAGCAACTCTGCCTCATGCCGCTTGTTGTTCTCGACGTCACGTCCCGCGCACCGGGCCGTACCACTCGATCTGCCGACGTGGGCAGTAGATCCAACCGCGTTCGTGGCAGGCAGGCACCAGCCACGCGGCCCGTTGTTGTAACACTTCGGTCGTTGTGCCTTGCGGCATCAGCAGCACGCGATCTGATTGGACATCGGGAAAGGCAGCAAGAAACTGTTCGACTTCCTCAAGATCTGGCTCACGATCGATGACGAATTTGAGTTGGTAGTCGTACTCGGCTATGAGCGATCGCAGCACTTCGGGTTGATACCGCTGGCGCTCGTGGCGACGGCTCCAATGCGGATGTTGGTCCGCTGGTGGACCGCTGCTGGCGAATTTGGGGCTGATTGACATCAAGTCGCACGCAACGGGCAAATACAATGTGCCGGCCGTTTCGACCGTGATGTGCCAATCGCGATCTTGTAGTTGCTGAGCCAACGGCAACAACTCAGCGAACAACATCGGCTCGCCGCCAGTCAACACGACGTGGCGGCAATCCCACTCTTCGATTTCGGCCACAATTTCGTCGACCGCGTAGTCGATTCCCTCCGGCTGCCACGAAGCGTACGGCGTATCGCAAAACCAACAACGAAGATTGCAACCGCTAACGCGCACAAACACACTCGGCGTGCCGGTGAGCAAACCTTCGCCTTGAGTCGATTTGTAGATTTCAGCGATTTTCATTGGTACTCAATCGGATCAACCAACGCAGCGTCAGCAAAACCTTTCAAACGTAACTGACAGGCGTCGCACTTACCACACGAAACTCCTTGCTCGTTCGGTGAATAACAAGTGTGGGTGAGTGCGTAGTCGACGCCCAGTTCAGTGCCGCGTCGGATGATTTCGGCTTTCGTCAGGTCGATGAGCGGCGTGTGGATTTGGAATTTTAGTTTGCCTTCGACGCCTGCCTTGGTGGCGAGGTTGGCGACCTGCTCGAATGCGGCGATGAACTCGGATCGGCAGTCGGGATAGCCGCTATAGTCGACCGCGTTGACACCGATGAAAATGTCGGCGGAGCCTAGCACCTCGGCGTAGCCCAAGGCGAGTGACAGCATGACCGTATTGCGGGCTGGCACGTAGGTGATCGGAATGCCGTCGGCGATCTGTTCGTCGCTACGACCTTGCGGTACCTCGATGTCGGCGGTTAATGCACTGCCACCCAATGCGGCTAGATCAATCGTCAGGATTTTGTGCTCGGCTACTTCGAGTGCCTGGGCGACGCGCGTAGCCGATTCGAGTTCAAACCGATGTCGCTGGCCGTAGTCGATGCTCAGCGCATGGACTTGATAGCCCTCGGCTTGGGCGATCGCTGCAGAGGTTGCCGAGTCGAGACCTCCGGAGAGGAGTACGACGGCCGGTTTGGGGTTGTTGTTGGTTGGCATGGATGGAGCGGGGGGAATGTCGTTTGGTTGGGAGCGTCGTGGCCGACGTCGCAAACGTGACTGGTGCGTTGCGTAACTCGTTCTATCATGGCACAATGGTGGGCTTGCTGAAAGGAGAAGTACCACCATGCCTGACCATTTCGATGACTCTTTGAATGACTCTGTAGTAAACCGGCGAAATTTGCTGGAAACATTCGAGAATCAGTTCCCCCAGCGGGATTACCGCATCGAAATCGTCTGCCCCGAGTTCACCTCAGTCTGCCCCAAAACGGGACAGCCCGACTTCGGGACGCTGACGATCGATTATACGCCTGACCAAAAGTGCGTCGAACTCAAGAGCCTGAAATTTTACCTACAAAGCTATCGCAACGAAGGCATTTTTTACGAACACATCACCAACGTCATCCTCGACGATCTCGTCGGCGTGCTTGCCCCACGCTGGATGAAACTGCGAGCCGACTTCAATGCCCGTGGCGGAATTACTGAAACTGTAACTGTGGAACATACAGCGGAGAAATAACTACCATGCCCAAAAAGCCCCAAGTCATCCTGTCAGGTTTTGCAGACGAAGCTGCTAATCACAAAACAGCCGTCGAGCAATTTTCGGCCTTTGCTGCCCTCGGTTTGGAATACTACAGCCTGCGCTTTGTCGATGTCGGTAACGGCATCAAAAATGTGATGCAGCTGACCAAAAGCGAGATTACCAAACTGCGTCACCTGGAAGACGAGTATGGCATGAATGTCGCCTCGATCGGTTCGCCAATCGGCAAAGTCAAACTGCTCGACAAGAACGACCGTACCAAAAATCGTTACGTACCCTTCAAAAAGTATCTCAAGACCGAAGTGAAGAAAGCATGCGATCTGGCTCATGCCTTCGAGACGAAGCTCATCCGTGGGTTTTCGTTTTACCATCCCAAGGGAACCGATCCCTGGGAGCATTTGCCGCAAGCGGTCGACCATCTGGGCGAAATCGCCGAGATGTGTCATCGGAGCGACCTCACCTTTGGACTGGAGATCGAAGCCAATCTCATCGGCCAAACGGGCCAGCTACTTGCCGAACTGCATCGCAAAGTCAATCACCCGGCGATGGTCACGATCTTCGATGGTGGCAATGTCGTTTGCCAAGGTTTTAATACGGCCGAGACCTTCGAACAGTACACCGCGATGAAGCCAAGTATCGGCTGGATGCACATTAAGGATTACCGTGAGCCCAACAAAGACCGAGTACGCACAGCCCATGTGAACGAAGACATGCTGAAAAATTTCGTCCCCGCCGACGAAGGCGACACGGGCCATGTGCAAATTCTACAAGATTTCGCCACAGAGATTCCTCGCCTCGAACGCCGCCTAAAAAAGCGAGGCATCCCAGGCGTGATCCTCGACCTGGAGCCGCATCTCAAGGGTGGCGGACAGTTCGGTGGTTTTAGTGGCCCCGACGGCATGGCGGTCGCGTTGCGCGGCCTGCGGCGTGTGCTCGACTACGCAGGGATCGACTACCACCTACGCGATTTCGACGACGTGAAGGCGGATCGAGGGTTTTGAATCAGTCGATTCCGCGGCTGCCGAGCAAGACAAGCTGTGCTGCCGCGAGCTGTAAACCTTCTTGACGGTGGATGTTCAGCTTTTTCTTGATGCGTCGCTTAGCGCTTCGTATGCTTTGGGGAGTCAAACCGGACAGCTTCGTGAGTGTGTCGTCCGAGATGCTAGGATCGGCCATCTTGCGGAGTATTCGTTTGTCGGCTTCGGCGAGGTGTGTGATTTCGATCAAGGCCTGCTTCTCCAAGTCTGTCAGCCGACGAAGATCGTACCGTCTGGTCACATAGCAAATGACTCGACCATTGCCGACATTCTCAAGCGTGCAAACTAAATCGATCGAGCGTTGGTCGATAAACAGATTGACTTTCACATTCTCAACATCGTTGTTGAAGGTGAAGCACTCTGCAAAAGCCTGCCGCCAGCGCTGGCGACTCTCGGAATCGTAGCAAAGTTCTGAAAACTTCTTGCCCTCAAGTTCAGGCATGAGTTTGCACTTTTCGACGATTCCTGCTTCGCCCAACGCGAGTACCCAGTAAGTCGCTATGTCTGCAAATTCGTTCATAGGGCGTGCGGCGAGTTGAGGATGAAAGTGGTCAGAGACGCCCGGGCGTGCGTAAATTGCGGGAAACTACACGCTCAGGACGCACGCCAGAACTCCAGGAAACAAGTATATCGTGCGATAATAAGAACATCTAGGATCGGCTCGGATTGCCGATTTTGGCAGTCGCTTGAAAAGAGATTTTTCTAACCAAGCGGTTGCCTACGTTGATGCTCAGCCTGTTGTTTTGTGAATCGCTATCCTCAGCTCAAGCGATCTCTACACTAGGCGGAGCCGTTGTGAAAGCAGTTGGAAAGAGCCTGGGCGAGTGGACCGCAACCTAGCAAGGCTGGGGCAACTAGGGGGTCCGACTCTCGCTGTAAGGTACATTTCCACTGCCAAGGGGGGCTAACGTGGCTGCTGGTGTCCGCACCATGTTGGCCCCCTTTTTGGGTTCTTCAGTGATTTTAGTGGCAAAGGTCGGAATGCTTTGTGTCCTGGAAGGACTTTTTGTTTTTGTCCTCCGCCGGAACTGCTCGAAAGCTAGTTTCGGACGCGGTTCGCCGGCGATGACACTTCTACCCGATTTTTTCTCCGGTTTTCTTTTCCTGTGATCCTTCGCGAATCGCAAGCAGTAGCTGGCCCAACAACTTAAACCCACCGAAGACACCGACAAGGAGAGTCGCCGCGCCACCCAGTAAGTTCAAACCAAGATAATCTTCGGCAGCAATCGCCGACTGCAACATATAGCCGCCTACGCAGGTGGCAATCAAGCAGACCAGGAAAAGGCCTAATGCTTTTTCGAGGTGACGTCGCTTGTGGTGCTTGGCAATCGCTCCTCGAGCAGAGCTATTCGCCAATTCTCGCATAGCCGCCAAATCGGTCGGCAACGCTGGCTTGTGCGAAGATCGTTTGAGCTGTTCCATGTCTAGGGGTTCGTTGTCGTGCGGCTGCTCGACAATTTCTCGATGGGGAGCAACCTGATCGAGTATCTCGTCCACCGCTGCCACCGGATTAGGATTCTGGTTCAGTGTCGTGCTGCTACTTGCCTGTGGCGGCTGAGAACCATCGTCGTTTTCATCTCCGCGCATCCGACGCAGCATGTTCGACATGTAAGCTTGTAGCGCTTCGTCCGAGTCTTCTTCGCTACCGGCTCCTATGGCGTCGAGTTCGGCGCCAAGCTTATTCGTATTCGCGACAGGCGCGGGCTGAGGCTCCGACGGAGCGGGCTCCAAGTTTGCCTCGTCGCCCTCATCTAGCATGTGCTGGTACTGTTCGATGAACGAGGTCGGCTGAAACTCCTCGGCAGGTTCCTGGGACTCGTCCTCGGCCTGCGAGTTGTCGAAGGCTGTCGAGGTCGACACGTTGGGATCAGCCTCAGCCGGTGTTTTGGTGTCATCAGTGGTGTCATCAGTGGTATCGCCGGCGGTGTCGTCAGCAACTCCCTCGGTTTCATAAGCGACTTCCGTCGCGTTAGCGTCCTGATATTCAGCCGTTTCCAAAGAGGCTTCGCAGTACGGCTCGGCCTCGGCAACATCGTCGGTCGAATACGTTTCCGAGGGCAGGGCAACAGGCTCAACAGGCTCGTCGTTCGTTGGTTCCTCGACCGGTAACGACTCAGCGGCACGTTCTTGCAGCGCTTGCTCGGCCACTTGCAAACACTGACGAGCTTGCTCCAACTCGGTTGATAATTGCTCGGAATGTTGCTCTTGCTGCTCCACACGCTGCTGCAACAAAGTTTTCTCTTCTTCCAACTGTGCAAGTAGCTCTTGCGAGGCGCTGGCGTCTTCGCCCTCTCTCTCCTCGCTCTCTTTTTCTTCGCCCCCTTTTTCTTCGCTCCTTGCTTCTTCGACTGCTGCGAGTTCCTCACGAAGCCCCAGGAGCTGTTGATTCAGCGTTTCGCGTTCTGCCTGCAAGCCCGACACTTGCTCGACCGTGCGATCCAACTCGGCCCGTAAGCTTTTCAGATCGACTTGGAATAACTCGACATTCTGCTCCCGTTCGGCCAACTTCTGGTCGAGATCGTGGCGACGCTCCGTCTCGGCTTGGTAGTCGGTCGTGAGTTGTTCGTGACGAGATTGCAGTTCGTTCATTTCTATTTGGAATAATTCGCTCGACTGCGAGCCACTGGCAACCACCTGTTCGAGCTCTTGCCGCTGCTGCTGGGTCGTCTCGATCTGCTGCTGCAGCTCTTCAATCAAGCCTTGATACTCCACGAGCGTCAACTCAACATCCGCTTTGCTTTGTTCCGTCGCACTTTGCCCAGTAACGAGCTCTTCACAGCGAGTTTTCGACGCGGCCAACTCGGCTTCCAATGCCTGAGAAGCACTGGTGCCCTGCGCAAGCTCGGTCTCCAACTCCCGCTGACGTTGGGCGGTTTTGGTTAGCTCGTCACTCAGCAACGTGATTTGCCCATCGCGCTCGGCCAAGGCTTGACCAAGGTGCTTGAGAGACTCTTGCTGTTCGGGCAATGCTTCGGCCAGTTGATCGCGTTCGGCGCGGATACTGGCCAATTGCTTTTCGAGTTTGTTGCAGGAGTCGACCCGAAAGCCCCTTTTTCGACCGACTGCAACATCTCGCAAATGCCGACGTGTTCTTCTTCGAGTTCCTTGATGCGGCGGTCGCGTGTCGCGACGGTTTCTTCCCACTCTTGGTTTTTTTGGGCCTGCTCTGTCTGTGCCGCCAAAAGTTGGTCTCGTTCGATGGACAACGCGTCCAACTGCTGTTGGACATTCTCGACCTGCGAAACCTGCGAAGCAGCATCCTGATTGGTTGCCTCGAGCGTAGCCCGAAGCTGCGCGATTTCGTCCGACAGTTCCTGAATCTGGCTGTCGCGACTGGCCAGTTCATGCTCCCAACCCTGCTCGCGGAGCTGATACTCGGTTCGCCTA
>JAADGD010000225.1 GCA_013152515.1 Planctomycetota bacterium | reverse complement strand
CGTCCTTTGGTCGCTGCTCGGAGCGATGGGCTTCTGTGGATTGCGACGCAAGAACCGCTGCTGAGTTACAACACTGGTTGCAACACTGATCTCCCAAACAGGTTCGTCATTTTGGCGGGCCTTTTTTGTGTAACTTTTGGAAACCGGCCCGTCGGGGGAGTCTTCAAGGTCGAAGAGGATGCAAGAACAACGGACAGACAAGAAGAGTACTTGACTGACGACCTGTTGGAATCGCGACGGACCTTTACGTTGAATTCTATGTTTTTAGGACGAATTACCGCGAGAGATTGAGGGAAAGACGCAAATAGTACGCAATAGGTGCAAACTGCTTGCGTTGTACTCAGATCGTTCTTAAGTTGTTGGCATCTGCAGAGTGTCTCACACCTAGAGAAAGTTGCTGGAGAGATGAATAACTATCGATATTTCTCGTTACTTGCATTCTATTGCGTGCTGATATTACTAGCTTCCGCTGGACAAGTAGATGCTTCCATTAGCTCTAGCACCGCCACGGTCACTGGGTTTGCAAATGCTACTGGTGGCAATTCTCCCAATCCCTTCCAAATAATTTTTTCGGATTTGCCGACGAATTCGATTGCGGGAGGGACTTTGACTTTAGAGACTTTTGGCGACTTCAATTCGGTCAAGGAATGGATTGATATTTCCATTGAAGGAACTTCGTTCGGACGACTTTGGGACCACAACCCTTCCAACGATGGCTTTGTGGGCTTTACTACGAACGATGACAGAGGACGGCAGTATGGCCTGTATGGCAGAAATGATGGCGCGACCTTGAAGTTATCTGAAAGCCAATTAGATGTATTTTTGGCTGATGGTACTTTTGTCTTAGGATTTGATGATTTCGGCTTCAAAGTTGACAATCTTCGATTTATTAGATCTCTCCCAGACGAATACATTACAGCTACACTGGTTTTTGACGTGGAGGTGGGTTTGGATTTAGAAAGCAACCTGAGCATCAGCCCCGAGCCCACTACCTTTGTCGTTTGGTCGCTACTTGGGACGATGGGCCTCTGTGGATTGCGACGCAAAAATCGCTGCTGAATTGCTATGCAGTGTTGCAACATCGACCCGGCAAAAAGGCCTGTCATTTTGGCGGGCCAAATTATGGTGTTCTCACATTGCCGGCGGATCAAGGCCCTTGTTGGTCGAGGTAGATGGTCTAACAATCCTCGTCAGCGGGAGTTTATCCCTCTATCCTTTGGAGCTTGAAGCGGGCGAATTCTGGTGGTCCCCGAATCATTCAACGGTCATATGTTCCCTGTTTCCCTGCGTAGGAGGAGAAAAGAGCTTGGATTTGCCCGGCTAGGCCTAATAAAGCTTGCATTCCACCTGGACCCACCATAGTCCGGAGGCAGTTACCGTTTGCATCACCCTGAGAAGTTAGCCGAGAATGTTAGTGCCTCGTTGGTTTATACCCTCTCTGATTTGCCTAGCATCGTCGACGTTCGCCGTAGATGCGTCAGCTAGTATTCAGCTCACCAAATCGTTCGGATTTGCGGCAGAGGATGCCGTTCGAGCGATCGAGGTTAGCACTCTTGGCAAGTCGGTAGCAAATTCCTCTCAAGCAAGCAGTAACCAGCGCACGCCATCGACTCCACTCCCTTTGTTGAGCATGATTCAACAATTAAGGGTTATCGCTGTTGTGACAATGCAAGGATCAGGAAACTCGAGCAGTGCGACTAGCGGGAGAGCATCTTCCTCGGGTAGTGGCACCGGTGTACATGTGATTGCTTCTGCGAGTGAGCTACCATTCGACGACGCACTTGTTGGCTGCCTAAACCAATCGAAGTGGTTAGACATTTCTATGGTAGCTGGGCCCTCTCTTCTACGGCCACCACAAGCCGTTTGATTTTGCGGCTCACTCTTCTTTGTTGTTCTTTCTCTGCGTTGAACTAAGAAGTCAGTCGTAGCTTTCAGTAGGATTAGCTAAAATATGCTTTGTCCTGCTTTCGTTTCACATGCAATTATCCAGGAGGAAAATGATGAAAATTTTTGCTTTAACTTTAATGCTTGTAACTGTGTCAACTCTTTTTGGCGGGCAGGCTGCTGCCTCGATTTATGTCGGTAGCTGGCAGGTCGATGATGGCCCATTATGGACCACAAATCCTCAAGTTTATTCTGGTGTAGAGACTGCGGCATTTCTTTTTGGTGGTGTCCCTGCCGATTATGAGATCTCGATTAACGGTACAAATCCCAACACGATTTCAAATACAACTTGGATGGACGGATGGGGTGTACATGCTGGAACAGTTGCATCAAACGTATTTGCAGAAAATTTCAGTCTTGATCTTGGGGCTCCTGGATATGCAACTCCAGGAGGCAACGGCTCTGCCTTTTCAGCATACGTTTTAGATGGTCTGAGAGGACCTCAATTTACGAATTACGCTTTTTTGAGGGATAATGGCGTCATCCCTGAGCCCACAACCTTTGTCGTTTGGTCGCTACTTGGTGCGATGGGCCTCTGTGGGTTGCGACGCAAAAATCGCTGCTGAATTACAACACCGATTGCAACACTGATTCTCAAAAAAGGTCCGTCATTTTGGTGGGCCTTTTTTGTTGGCTAGTGAAATCTTGCCCTTCGAGAACATCTCGATTTGTTGATGGAGCGGTAGTTGGAGAGTGTTGTATTTGGCCGTTGGGCTTGCTTTGCTAGCACGGGGCACTCGCAATATTTCGCAAAAACACCGAACCGCGACCGTGAGGGAGCGATCGAACTAGGTTTCTTGCTCAAACGGACACTCCCTCACGGTCGCGGTTCGGTGGAAGAGCTTTCGTGCAAAGTAAATTTTGGTCTTCGCTTAGCCCATCTTGACCGGTTCACTCTTTCCGCTACACTCACGCGGCTATTTTCCCAGCTTTCCTGAGAGGCACTGCTGTGCATCACGGTTTCGTAGACATCCATTGCCATTTACTGCCGGGGATCGACGATGGGTCGACTGACTGGGAAACGACGCTTGGCATGGCACAGATGGCGGTCGCCGACGGAATGCAATTGACCATTGTGACGCCACACCAACTGGGGAATTTTTCTCACAATCGGGGCGACGACATTCGTGCGCGGACGGTTCAGCTGCAAGAAGTACTCGATCAGCATGGGATCGCGCTACGGGTGATGCCTGGCGGAGATGTGCGGATCGAAGATGGCATGCTCGAAGGACTCGAGAGTGGCGAGGTGATGTCGCTTGGTGATTTGCGGAAGCATGTGTTGCTGGAATTGCCGCACGAACTCTATTTTCCGCTTGAAGGTGTGCTAGCGTCGCTGTTGCGGCAAGGTATAGTTGGCATCTTGTCTCATCCAGAACGGAATCGCGGCTTGTTGCGAGAGCCCAATTTGCTGCCAGAATTGGTCGAGGGGGGATGCTTGATGCAAGTGACGGCAGGCAGCTTGATGGGCACGTTTGGGCCAAAATCGCAAGACTTGGCCGAGTGGATGCTGGAAAATGGCTTGGTACATTTCATTGCGACCGACGCTCATGGCACTAAGTCGCGACGGCCGTTGATGCACAGAGCCTTCGAACGCGTTGCTGAGCTCACCGACGCGGCGACGGCTGAAGATCTTTGCTGCCACAATCCCGCGTTCGTGGCGCGAGGCGAAAAAGTTCCGGCTGGGCGACGGGCCGTACGCAACCGGCGTGGGTGGCGAAGCTTCTTTTCCTCGAAGAAAGCCGGTTAATGCAGAGCTTATCGCGGCGTCAATTCATAGCCCTTGGCGGGGCGGCGGCGGCGTCGCAATGGGTTACCACAGCCTTACCCTGTCGTGCTGCGCCGCAGCCATTGCCTTCGTCTTTGCCTACGTCTTCGCGACGGTGGGTCGATCATCAAAGCTACGGCCCCTTTCAATGCCAGGCAACTTTTCCGCTGGGCAATCTGACGCCGTTGTTTCAGGAGCTTTCTGCCTTAGAACTTGAATTGCAACGAACGCTCGCAGTCCCGCCTGCAGCTCAGACGGTGAATGTCTATCTGCTCGAAAACAAACAGAGTCACCGACAATTGCTGAACGAACTTTTTCCGCGCGTTCCCTATCGCCGCGCGCTGTATGTGCAACGAGGTGGCCGAGGCAGCGTCTACGCCTATCGGCATCGTGAATTAGCGGTGGACTTGCGGCATGAGTGTACGCACGCGTTGCTACATACGAATCTTTCGATGGTGCCGTTGTGGCTCGACGAGGGGCTGGCAGAATATTTTGAGATGCCTGCTGAGCAACGAGCCTTTGATCATCCGCATTTCAAGAAGCTCCGTTTTAATCGTCTTTTTGGCATGATCCCCAGCATTGAGTCGCTAGAAGCCCATCATGATCTCGTTGAGATGGGCGGGCCAGAATATCGTTTTGCTTGGGCTTGGGTCCATTTTATGTTGCACGGACCCTTGCCTGTCCATCGGGCATTGGTGCATTACCTGGCAGACATCCGTCGGGGAAATCCTCCGGGAAAACTTTCAGAGCGACTGCACCAAGCTATGCCTGATCTTGAACGGCAGTTGGCGCTGCACTTCAAAAAGTGGCGGCGGTGAGCTGAGGGTTCCAGAATCCAGGTTTCTGATTTTGGACCGCAGACGGAACTCTCGTAGGGGTTTTGAAGTGCTTCTACGCGAAGAAGGGAGTACGTCGAGGTTGTCGATGCTTCCCGTCGGCGAGACTGCGAAAACCTTAGCGGTCATGACATGCTGTCAGTGCCGATATCGCTAGCAATGCGTGCAAGTCGTGTTTTTTCGGATATAGCTCTTGAGGCACTCAACCGTATCGGTCGATACCGAAGAGGATTCCTTCACATAACGGTATAGAGGTTGGGATTATAAGTTGCACGCATTTTTCTTCACATTAAGTTCGGGGGAACCAATATGAAATTCAAACAAGTCCAAGTTTTTGCGGTCGCGCTCTCGTGTGCCAGCATGTTGATATCACCGATGGCGACGGCAGCTCCCGTATCCGCCAACGCTGCCACGCCCGTTATTCAGGCACCGCGCGACATCGCTTTGCATCAAGGGACCGACAGCCAGGGCGGCGTTCTCGTTGGCCAAATGCTCGACGCCCAGGGGGCGGCGATCGCAGGAGCCACTGTTTCGGTGCGGACTTCCGGCAAGGAAGTGGCCCGCGCTCTCACGGACCAAACGGGGAAATTTCAGGTGACAGGTTTGAAAGGTGGTGTTCATCAAGTGGCAACCGCCGGACAGCAAGATGTTTATCGACTTTGGGCGCCCCAAACAGCGCCGCCGGCAGCACAGCAAGGTTTAATGTTGGTTTCTAACACCGACGTGGTGCGTGGTCAGACTTGTGGAACGCCCGTTTGTGGTAGTGCTTGCAGTGATGGTGGTGGTGGCGGTGTTTTTGGTGGAGGCGGTGGTAGAAGAGGCATTGGCAACTGGATTGCTAATCATCCGCTGATTACAGCTGGTGCAATTGCAACCGCGATTGCTGTGCCGCTAGCATTGGATGACGACGATACTCCTCCAGCCACTCCCTAAACAAGCGAAATCGTGAAGGGTCAAAAGGTTTAGAGGAACATTTGCTGAAATTCCTTAAAAAGTGGCCTTGGCAGAAAGTGCGATGTTGGCTAGGCTTCCGCCGCTCTAATTTGCAGGTTTGATGTGAGTACAATCGTTCCGTTGTTCGGGACTGTGAAACAAGTATTTTAATGTGTTCGTTTCTAATTGGCTGGGGGATGAAGGGAGTCGTTTGATGTCTTTGTATCGTGAGAAGATCATGCGGGGAGTAACAGCAGGGGTGACCACGGTCGCTATGGTGTTGCAGCCGCAGTTGTTGGTGGCAGGAGAGTCGGCTACGACTGCTCCCTTGCCTGCGAAAATAGTGACTGGCGCACGCAATGTGCAGGCCCCCAGCGATGTTGTCCTACAGGACAAAGGTGTGCTTGTCGGACGCATCCTTGATACCCAAGGTAAAGCTGTGGCCAACTCGCCGGTCTCTCTGCAGACGGGCGGAAAAGAAGTTGTTCGCGTCGTTTCTGACGAATCGGGACGCTTCGAGGCAAAAGGCTTAAAAGGTGGCGTCTATCAAGTCGCTTCCAAGGGGCACCAAGGCGTCTATCGTCTATGGGCTCCACGAACTGCTCCGCCAGCGGCTGCGAAAGGCCTGAGCATCGTATCGCAACCAGTTGATGTGGTGCGCGGTCAATATGGTGGCGGTCCAGGCAATCCCTTTTCGGCGGCAGGCCAATGGATAGCCGAGCATCCGATCCTTACAGCAGGAGCTGTTGCAGCAGCGATCGCGATTCCGATCGCGTTGGACGACGATGACGATCCACCGCCGGCCACGCCGTAAGTGGATTGACGAATACTGTGCGGCATACGAATTCCGAAATCCGAAGGCCGTAAGATGGCCTTCGGATTTCTTTTTGCTGTTTTCGGAATTGACAGATTGACGCCCTTGACCATCACATTGAATTACCGCATTGGGCTTACGCGTATGGAGTCTTCTATGTTGCTGTGGAAATTACGCAAAGCTCGATCTGGCGTTTTTGGGATTTTTGTGTTGGCCCTTACCCTGGAATCTTGCTTAGTTAGGGCTGCTATCAGCGTTCCGCAGCAGGTGCAAACGCTCAACACAGCAGCTTCGATGCGTGCTGCGGACGTCGCCTTGAAGCGAGGAGGCGTTTTGCGAGGGCAGGTCGTCAACAATGCAGGCATCGGAATAGCCAGAGCCACCGTGGAATTGACTAGCGGTCGTCAACGCTGGCAAACAGAAACGGACGAGCAGGGCTGGTTTCAGGTCGCCGAACTGAGTGGTGGCACCTACCAATTGCGGGTTGCTGGTCAGACGCAAGTGTTGCGCGTTTGGTCGGCGGGCACGGCGCCGCCGAGCGCCAGTCAAGGCGTTTTGGTGACGCCCTCAACCGAAATCGTGCGTGGGCAGCGCGTCGTTGCGCCAAAGATCAACCAATTTTTCCGCGTGAATAAACGCCGTCTTGCCAACCCTTGGATTCTCGGCGGAGTGGTTGCGACGGCCGTGAGCATTCCTGTTGCGATTCACAATGCCAACGACGACGATCCTCCGGCGACGCCATAAAAAACCCAGCGCGACCGTCAGGCCGCAACCAAAAATCCCCCTCCCCCTTTTAGGGAGGCCAGTTACCTTGGAAACTGGTGGAGGGTTTTGAACTTGGTACCAGCGTCGGCCCCTCCCCCAGGGCCATCGCATCAAAATGCTGCTCAATCCCCTGTAAAAATCCCTCTTTGATTCGCGGCAGCCATAAAATTGCTGGTTTCTTCTAAAAGTCGGTCGAACTGTCTAGTGATAGCGTCGTCATCGCGTTAGGTTTGGAGCCTATGAAAACCGTAGCCCGTCAGAGCACCAACAAATTGGCGGTTTACCCATCGCCATAGCTCGCTATCCTTACCTTGATTTTTGATGCGATGGCCCTGGCCCCTCCCCTAGGAGTCTATCCGCTTCCCCGACTTTGCAGTCCTCCTGCATCGCTGCCTGTATTCATTCCCATGTTGGCTCATCGTGGATACAATAACCGCTCCACAGACCACCCACTCGGCCCACTAGGGATTTGGGCCGGCATTCGTCGAATGACCGATTTTTCAATCGCATAGAGTGCCTTCGGGCCAGATCGAAATGCATGACGACTTATCGTATAATCGACAGGGTTGAAACCCAAGGCTAGCAGATGTCGTTGCTCCGCAACTAAAAGTAAAAACGGTCTTGGACTTGTGTATAAACAACAGGATGAGGGCTTTGGCTACTAACCGGCCTTCAGTTTTCCCGGCCTCTTTTAAGCCTGTTTCGGCGGCGAGACGTGGGAAGCCTAATTTGGCGGCGAGGCGTAGCTCGCCGGCTATTTTTCGATATCCTCAAACGCCA
Source organism: Planctomycetota bacterium (assembly GCA_013152515.1). Classification (GTDB taxonomy): domain Bacteria; phylum Planctomycetota; class Planctomycetia; order Pirellulales; family Lacipirellulaceae; genus Bythopirellula. The sequence goes on along the minus strand of JAADGD010000225.1, from coordinate 28,237 downwards.
ACACCGTGATCGACCAAATATGATTGAGAATGCACCCGTCAAAACTTTACAGCATGACGGGCTCACGATCGAGGGGTACTCGCGCGCTGCCGTGCAGAGCTACTGGCGGATCCCGGAGCTAAAAATCGGCTTCGACTTGGGCGGCCAACCGTGGTCGTTTATGGGGACCGAAACTTGGTTCATCTCGCACGGGCATCTCGACCACATCGTGGCGCTGCCGGTCTATGTCGCGCGACGGCGGATGATGAAGATGGAGCCACCGACCATCTACATGCCTGCAGCGACGATCGAGCCGATGCAACACATCTTGCGGAATTTTACGCGTCTCGACCGTGGGCGGATGCCGTGCGAGCTGAAAGCGATTCAACCGGGGGACGAGATCGAGCTGTCACGCGAGTTGGTCGTGACGGTCTCGGAGTGTAAACATAGCGTGCCGGCGCTCGGGTTTATCGTCTGGGAACGTCGCCTCAAATTGAAGGAGGAATTCCACGGCTTGCCGGGCGAAAAAATCCGCGACCTACGGCTCGCCGGCACCGAAGTCTCTGCCGAACATCGCACGCCGTTAATCGCCTACGCCGGTGACACGGCCCCGGCGGGCCTCGACAACTGCCCCGAGATGTATCGGGCAAAAGTACTCATCTGCGAAATGACTTTTGTTTCGCCCGACCATCGCAAAGAAAAAATCCACAAATTCGGCCACATGCACCTCGACGATTTTGTCGACCGCCGCGACAAGTTTCAGAATGAACTCGTGATCGCCTCGCACTTGAGTACTCGCTATCATCCCAACACGGTGAAGCGCATGGTCGCGAAGGCGCTGCCTGGGATGCTCGATGGGCGGTTGGAACTGTGGTTGTAAGTGTCGGAGTCTAGCGCTCTCTACCGCCGCTCTCTACCGTAAAATCCAAGCAGCAATGGTAGTCGCAGCTTGACTCGAATCGCGATCGTCTAGCCACAGGATTTCGTCGCCAACTAAGTCGCCAACTAATTGGACAAGTCGCTCCACATCGCCGTATTTCACGGCTCCAGGCAAAAACATCGGATCGTCGAATTCGGTAACCGAGGCGAAGCGAAAGCCTTCGGTTGCTGCAACCGTCCTGTCGACAGCGTCCCCCGCCTGCAGTCGGGCCGCCAAAGCAATCGCGCCTGATTCACGGCCTTGGCCAACTAGGTGAATCTGGCTCGGATTCTTCTCGGCTTGAAGGGCGTGAATTGCCGTGAGTACATCTTGAACACGCGACGAAAACAGCGGGCGGTTGTAGCCATACGTGTAGCCAGAGAACAACTCCCACGGCGCGCGCGTGTCGTGGCTCTTTTGCGGATAAAGATGGCTCATCGGCTGATGCGCAAGCTTTCCGCCGTCCGCCAAAAACTCGCCTTGATAGAGCAAGTCGACACCCACGACAGTGAACCCTGCATCAAGCAACTTTTTGACGTCGCGGGTTGGTTCGCCCACTTTGTTGATCAAGCCAGCCTTTCCTGTGTCGGTAAGCCAGAGAACCGTTTCCGCTCGATCGTTGGACTGCGGTCGCACGATCATCGCCGGTAGCTGCTGTTTTGCACTCTTGGGATTCAACAGCACGAGTTGCGCTTGGTAGTCGCCCAGCCCAACGTCGCGGACGACTTCGACATCTACCTTTCCGACCTCTTCCAGCTTTTGGCCAATTATCGCGTCCCACGCACTGACGACCGCTTCTTGATTGCCGCCCAGTTGCTTCTGTGAGTCTTCGGTCCACCAACGCAACATCGCCTTTTCGTGAGTTTCGCCCACCTGGTCGCCGGTCGGGGCGGGATGGTCCTCGGTCCAGACGGTCGATTCTTCTTTCGAGAGCGGCACAAAGTCGCGTTCCAAGATCGGCGTTTCAAAGCCTAGACCCAAAAAATCGTTCATGCAGCCGTACATGAACATGCGATTGACCGAGTTGTAGTTATGTTTGAACTCCGTATGAAACACAGCGCGCAGACGGTCCTGCTGGCCATACATCGAATAAATTTTGACGAGATCAGGATACCCTTTCGTTTCCAGTTCAACGGTCCAGTCATCGGCTGCCGTGAGCCCCATCGGACGAGGAGCAGCAAGAGCCGCCAGATCGATATTGCCAGCACCAATGCGCAGATAGGGGGCGTTTTCGCAGTTACAGCCACCTTGCATCCCAGTGGAAACCATCACGCAAGGAACCGCAGCCGCCGGTCGCTCGTCGACGGCCATCAAAATAAATGTTTGTGTGCCGCCGCCACTCGCGCCAGTAACAGCAATCCGATTTGGATCGACATCGGGAAGACTCGACAAAAAATCGAGCGCCCGCACCGAGTTCCAAGTTTGCAGACCCATGAGGTTTTGCAACTGCAACTCAGCCCGCGGGCTGGCGAGCCCCCAACCTTGCTTGGAATTCATATGTTTGCGGACGCCGTTGCGATGATTCACACGCTGTACCGAATCGGCGTAGCCATCCAGATCATAGAGAAACACCACACAGCCCATACGTGCCAGTTGGACACATCGCGATTGGATCGGGTGCCGCCCACCGGCTAGGAATCGTTCGGCGCCGATGGAAATTTGATCTTTCAGTTCTTTGTCGCTATACGCGTGAAAACGTCCCTCTGGAAAGTGTCCATGCGGCGTCAACACTGCCGGAAGCCGACCGTTTTTGTTCTTCGGGCGATACAGGCTTCCCGTGACAAAATGTCCAGGGAACGATTCAAAGTAAACGCGAGAAACGGTGTAGTCGTCGCGGTCAACAGGGCTATGGACGACCGCACGCAGTGGCGTCCGTGTCGGACGTGGCCACATTCCCGTAGCGACCTCGACCTGCCGACGAAGCTTTGCTGCCCGCTTTTCCCAAGCTTCCAGCGATTCGACTTGCCGAAAAGGAAAGTAGTCGTGACTCAAGTGACGCAGCGGACCCAATCGCGCGTCCACGGGGAGCTGGCCTTCGGAGAGTACCCTCGTCGTGCCGATTTTCGACGTGGCAGCATTTGACGGCATCGAAATCAAAATAGCGAAGAGAAGCAGAACCACGGTCTTTGTTGTCATCTTGTTTTCCAATTTGAAAGTTTAGCGAGTACCGCAACAACCACGTCAACATCACTCCGCCGTCAATCGCTCGACCAGCAGGTCTTCAAACCGACCTAGATCTTTCCACTCGGTGGCAACTCGCATTTTTCTTGCCGAGTCGTCGATCACCGTCTTTCCGTCTTCGGTCACACGGATCGGTAGTGTTTCCATCTCACACAAGTCCTGCGAAAACACCAGATAGACGGCAACCGTATCGAATAGAATGCTGCTCTGGGTTATTCTTTTGTCTGAACTCTCTTTATACCACGGCTTTTCCTTGATCCAATAGGTATAGTTTTCAATCAAGGCCTTGGTGAGCGGGGCATTGCAATCGCGGATCGAGGCATACTTTTCGCCTTGTAATTGGACGAGTCCACACGTATCTAAAGGCGTAATCACAATGTCCCAAGGGGCGCTCAGTGCCGCCTGACAGGCTTTGGCATCGACTCTCACATTGTATTCGGCAGAAACTTCGCCGCTGCCGCCATACCCTTTGCGAACGCTACCGTGCATGCCGACGAAGCGGGCTTTCTCGGCGATTCTTGGCTCGCGTTTCAGCGCTTCGCGAATGTTCGGCAGTGGCCCCACCGCGAGAACTGTGATCGGCACGGGAGAATTCATGATCGTGTCGATGATCGCCTGCACTCCATCTTCATGGATTGTGCCAGGGTACGATTTCAAATCGTAATCTTCAACCCAGCCTTGCTGGTCACCCGTACCGTCAAGATTCACCTCTAGGCCAATGCCGATCGGAACATCGGTCCGTTGGGCGATCTCCAATAGCTTCGCGAACAGTTTGGTACGGTACTCGGTCTTCCCCTGATCACCCACGACCAGCTTCAAATCAAGCTCGGGGCTCTTGAGCAACATGCACAGTGCCCAAGTATCGTCGATGTCATCTCCAATATCAGAATCGTAAATCACGGGAATCTTCGCAGAGATTGATTTTGAGACAGAACCTGTTTCGGCAATCGCCATCGGCTGCCCAAAGGAGACAGAGAAAAGTAGTAATGCGATTTTTTCTAGCATAGGCTTCATGGAAATTTCCAAACGGCAAGTCAGGGACAAGTCAGGGACAAGTCAGGGACAAGTCAGGGACAAGTCAGGGATACGAAGAATGACGTCAAGAAACGGCTAGCCTCGGAGCAGACATCATCGCAGAATGTCACCAAGTTAATCGATGATCCTGTCCTAGGCAACAAAATCATTGTGCGAATTCCGAACATTAGGCCAACTCACCTTCTCAAACTGGAAACGAAACACCTCGCAACCCACCAAGAGAACTGCAAAGCCGCTCTGAATAAAGTGAACCGCCAAGAACGCCAAGAACCCTCCTCCCCCCCAAAAAATGCCCTTTGCCAGCATTTCCTTGACGCTCTTGGCGTCCTTGGCGGTTAAAAAATCGACTTTGCAATACTCCCGCTAGCACGACATCCAGCTTGACAGCAAGCCACGGCATCAGTAATTACTCATTTCCCGTTTACCCCGCTCCCGTTGATCAGCGCCCTGCGCGCGAGGCGACTCGTGTCCCGTCGACTCCCTTTGCTTGCCCTGTTCGTTGCCGTCTGGTTGGTCTTTGCCAATCCGCTTGACGCTCAACGTGTGCAGTTTCCGTCAGCAGCTCCTAACTTCAATCCGCCGGCGAATCCTGCTCCCATCCTGCCTAACTTTGACCCGTATGGCAATCCTTTACTGGGAACACCTCCCGCCAACATCCCTTACAACGTCACGCCTCGGTTTGGTCAGCCTGTCGCTCCGGGCGTTCAAGCGGCTCCCCAATTTGGCCGGTCCGTCGTGCCACCTTTTGGTCAACAAGTGCTGCCTCCCGCCAATCCCGTTGGCTCGCCGGGTGTACCTCAAAGTGGCAACTCAATTTTCCCCAACGGCCTGCCCTTTCAGTGGGAGTCGGGCAGCTATCAGTACGAAAATTCCGGCGGTCAATTCGCGCGTCTGCAGCGATTTATGCAACAGATCAGCTTCGAGCATACGTGGCTTTACGGTGAAGGCGGCGCTGATGACTTGGGGATCAACCGGTCAGAAATTTCCGCAACCTTTGGCATACCGATATTTTACAATCCCAACACTCCGCTATTGATCACGCCCGGGTTCGCATTCAATTGGTTTGATGGCCCCTTGACGAATCCAGTGGCCGCTCCAGGAGATCCACCGAACCCCGATTTGCCGGCACGAGTCTACGATGCTTATCTTGATGCGGCTTGGCATCCGCGGCTCACCGACTGGCTCCATGCCGACTTGGGTCTTCGGACTGGCGTGTGGACCGACTTTAATGAAGTCAATGGCGATTCGCTCCGCATTCTTGGACGAGGCTTGGGCGTCCTGGCGTTTTCACCCCAGTTCGACATCCTCATCGGTGCTTGGTATCTCGACCGCAATCGTATTAAAGTGCTTCCCGCCGGCGGTGTTCATTGGCGACCCAACGGCCTTTGGGATTTTTACCTCGTCTTCCCAAATCCCAAGATTCGCCGCCGCTCGATCAATATAGGTAGTAGCCAATGGTGGATTTACTTTGCTGGCGAATACGGTGGCGGACGGTGGACTATCGAACGAGCAGATGGCTCGCCAGACGACATCGACTACAACGATGTCCGCATCATCTACGGCCTCGAGTGGGAAACCCAAACCCAAGCGCGCGGGCACATCGAAATCGCCTACGTTCTTGATCGCGAGATCATCTACACCGATACCGCCACCAGGAGCTTGAATCTTGACGACACCGTGATGGTCCGTGCTGGAGTTGATTTTTGAGGCATCGCGGTATGTTCATGATCGCCAACCAAGCAGCCGGCGAGCTACGCCTCGCCATCGTCACAATACTCCTCATCGCATTCGTTCCAGCACGTACCAACGCTCAACCTATCTTCATCCAACCCCAGGCCGACTACGGCGGGCAGCTCGTCCAGGAAATGGTGCCGTATCAGCCCAGGATGCCGTCCCCGTCCGAAGTGGTGTGCTCGGCTCCTCCGTTAGATCAAACGCCGATTTATCTTGATTCGTGTCCAGAGTTTTGCCAGTCGGAAGTATTTCAGCAGGCTAAGCCGCAAGCGACTGAGCACGTGCCGTCTGGGTTTCGTGAGGGGCTCTTTCAAAAGCTGTTCTTTAGCGGGACTTGGATTCCGCAATTCGACGACGACAGTCTCGGCTTCAGCGAGCTCGAAACGGGCCTCGTCTTTGGCGTGCCATTCTTTCGCGTGTCGGCGCCGCTGTTGATCACGCCACGCTTTGCCGTCCATTATCTCGACGGCCCCACGACGCCCGACTTGCCCGCGCGAGTCTTCGACGCGGAAGTCTCGTTTCGTCACCTTCGCAAATTTGGCAAGGGCCCGTGGGCAATGAACGCGGCGGTCACGCTCGGGCAGTACAGCGATTTTGAAAGCAGCGACGCCGACGCTTTTCGTGTCACGGGCCAAGCCTTGGCCGTTTACGAATCGTCGCCCGCTGCGCAATGGGTATTGGGCGTTGCGTATCTCAATCGCGAAGATATCTCGATCTTGCCAGTCGGCGGAGTCATTTACCAACCGACGCCTGACGTCAAATACGAAGCAATCCTTCCCCGCCCGCGAATTGCTTGGCGTCTGTCCGACGGCGAACGCTGGGCTTACGTCGCTGGCGAATTTGGCGGCGGCATCTGGTCGATCGAGCGTCGCCCAATCCCAGCAATGCCGACTCTCGTCCAAGACTTACTCACCTATACCGATTTTCGCCTCTACGTCGGCGTCGAGCGAAAAATCCCCGGCGGCCTCAGCCGCCGCATAGAAGTCGGCTACGTCTTCGGCCGCGAGCTAGAATTCGCCAGCGCCACACCCAACGTACGACTCGATAATTCGCTATTCGTACGCGGCGGCTTGACGTACTAACAACAGCCGGCGAGCTACGCCTCGCCGCCGTCAATTCGGTGATTTCCAACGCGAAAAAGCAACGAATGCGAGCATTGCACTTAAACAAAAAGCAACGATCCTCCAAGCTTTGGAATCACCGGCCTCCCAATACTTTATGCCACAGATGAATGCTGCGATTGTTCCAATGCTTGCACCACGAATAGCTAAAGCTCTTGTCGCTTTCAATGAGCGTTGATCTTTGTGTTCGTTCACGGAATTTCTAGCTCCGAGTTAAATGAACAGGAAGAATTACTTCGCCATCGCTCGCTGAATCGCCGTCCCCATGTCCGCCGGGCTTTGGGCGACTTCAATCCCAGCGCCCTCGAGCGCCGCGATCTTTTCCTCCGCCGTGCCTTTACCGCCGGAGATGATCGCACCGGCGTGCCCCATGCGTTTGCCGGGAGGTGCCGTGCGGCCCGCGATGAAGGCGGCGACCGGCTTGGTGACGTGTTCTTTCACAAACGCGGCAGCTTCTTCTTCGGCGGTGCCGCCGATCTCGCCGATCATGATGATCGCCTCGGTCTGTTCATCTTCTTGGTAGAGCTTGAACAGGTCGATGAACGAAGTGCCGACGATCGGATCGCCGCCCAGGCCGACGCATGTTGACTGGCCGAGGCCAACTTCGGAAAGCTGCCAGACCGCTTCGTAGGTCAACGTACCACTGCGGCTCATCACGCCGACATTCCCTTTTTTGTGGATGTAGCCGGGCATGATGCCGATCTTGCACTCATCGGAGGTAATCACCCCAGGGCAGTTCGGACCGATGAGCGTGACGTCGTCCATGTTTTTGATCTTGTCGTACACCCGCACCATGTCGAGGACCGGTACGCCTTCGGTGATCGCGACGATCGTCTTGATCCCGGCGTCGGCCGCTTCGATGATGGCGTTGCCCGTAAACGCCGGCGGCACAAAAATCATGCTCGCATCGACGCCCTGCTTCTCGACCGCCTCGGCGACCGTGTCGTAGACCGGCACGCCCAGCACCTCTTGCCCACCCTTGCCGGGCGTGACACCGCACACCAGTTGGGTACCATAGTCGATACAGTTTTTACTGTGAAATTCGCCAGCACGGCCAGTGATGCCTTGGCAAACAACGCGGGTCTCTTTATTGATTAAGATGCTCATAGTTTCGATTCTAAAAAAGCTAACCGCAACGACACGAAGGATACTACGTAAAGAGCAACGTTTTTCTTTTCGTCGTGCTCGTGGTGTCGTCGTGGTTCAATTCTTTTCTTTAGGAGGCAGCCGCGACGACTTTGTTCGCGGCGTCAGTTAAATCGGTAGCGGCGATGATGTCGACATCGCTCTCAGCCAATAGCTTGCGGCCTTCTTTGACTTCGGTCCCTTCCAAACGCACGACGAGCGGCACATTAAAGCCAACTTGCTTATACGCTTCGAGGATCGCGTTGGCGATCGTCGTGCAACGCATGATGCCGCCGAAAATGTTGACGAGTACCGCTTTGACTTCTTTGTCGCCGAGCAAAATGCGGAACGCTTCGGTCACTTGTTCGACGCCTGCACTACCGCCCACGTCCAAAAAGTTGGCCGGCTCGCCGCCGTGGAGTTTTATAAGGTCCATCGTACTCATCGCTAGGCCGGCACCGTTGACGAGGCAGCCGATGTTGCCTTCGAGCTGCACGTAGCTGAGGCCTGCCTCGCCGGCGCGGACTTCGGCGGGGTCTTCTTCGCTAAGGTCGCGTAGCTCTTCCAGCTCTTTGTGGCGGAAAAGGGCGTTGTCGTCGAAGGTGATCTTGGCGTCGAGCGCGATGATGTCGCCGCTGCCGGTGACGACCAACGGGTTGATCTCGGCGATCGAGCAATCGAGGTCAACAAACAGCTTGCAAAGCGACGTCATAAAATGCTCGGCCGATTTTACGCTGTCGCCGGTGATGTCGAGCTTTTGGCACAGTATGGCGACTTGCGCGGTTTGCAGGCCCTTGTCAGGGTGAAAATGCTCCTTGAAAATCAACTCTGGCGTCTTGGCGGCGACCTCTTCGATGTTCATGCCACCCTCGCTCGACACCATCAACACCGGCAATCCGCCTGCTCGATCAACAACGATACCCAGATATAGCTCACGAGCGATGTCGCACCCAGCTTCGACCAATACCTGCTGGACTTGTTTGCCCGCTGGACCCGTTTGAATGGTGACCAACTCCTTGCCGAGCAGGCTCTCGGCGACCGTCGAGGCTTCGTCGGCCGATTTGACGAGCTGGACGCCATGCTGCTCTGGATTCGATTTTATGGTGCCTTTACCCCTGCCGCCGGCATGAATCTGGGCTTTAACGACCGCAATCGGGCCGCCGAGCTTCGTAAAGGCGTCCGCCGCTTCGGCGGCAGAGCGGGCCACGATGCTCTCAGGCACAGCAATTTTAGCGTCGCGAAGCAGTTGTTTCGCTTGATATTCGTGAATTTTCATACTTGGTCGTTTCACAACTTGAGAGGTTTGGTGAATCTCCTTGGGCTCAGCCAAGCCCGCGACCTGGAGTATAGCGCTGGCAGGCAAGCAAGGTCAACGGGAAAGCCTGACGGAACGACTCTCCTCGCATGGCTGCCCCTACCACTTAACCCATAAACTCACTGCGTGGGAATCTTAACAGGCAGTTTTTATGATGTTATCTGCTTGATTTCTTAGGCTCGCAGAGTAGATAATCGAGGCAGTTGGGCAATGGTTGTTTCCAGAGGAAACGTCGGCCTGGACTTCTCTCGGATCCTATTCTGTGAAAGGTGGTGGCGACGTGACGAATCGGCCTTTATTTCTGTTGGTCATACTCTGGATGGCCCTTTGTCTGCAACAAACGAACGTTGGTGCCGCACTCGAAGTGTTGGTCTTACAAACAAGGCATCAGGTAGGATTCGACAAGGAACGTGCTAAGAAAATTACGGGCTTGTTGCCACGAGAATTGGCCCGTCAGGCGTTCCTGATTGCCGCTCGTGATGAGTTGGGATTGGCGACTCGTGATCAGAGTCTCCGAGAAACCAGCTCGGCAGACTCGAAAATCGAGTTACTCCTCACCGTCGATGCTGGGACAGACGGAAACTGTCTCGTACAAATCAGCCAACAAGCAGATGGCGGCGAAGAAAAAAAGATCTGGTCAAAAATTCTCAAATTCGAGGCCAACTCAAAACAGACCTACCCTACGCTCATTACGCAGTTGGAAACGCTCTCACGCGGCGAATTCGTTGATCTACTCGTGGAACTTGGGGCAGAGAAGCCAGCAGAGGACTCTTCGGAAGAGACGGAAGCGAAGATCGAACCTCCTTCGGAGCAAGAGCTAGCCGAGCTAGACCAGCAACTGTCGGAAGTCGATCTCCTCGCTCAATTTTTGGCAATCCGAAAGATTGGGAAGTTGCTGGACAGCCAAAGAGAATCGCCTGAACTGCTGGGACGACTGGCCAACGCGTATGCGAATCTCGGTATCTTGACCGAAGGATACTGGGGAGCCACCTCGCGAGTTTTCAAAGCACGCTCGCTCATTTATGCAGAACGTTTACGTGCAAAGTACGACGACTATCTCTTTGGTCGTTGGCATTGGGCTTATGCACGCGCAATGGCCGGAATTCATTTTGCCGCGATCGAACAATTAGAAGATCCGCTGCCCGAGGGCGTCGAGGTGGCCGATCTCCCCTCGTTGCCCGCCTGGGCAGAAGTGATCGAACCGTACTGCCGCTACGACACCGAAGAACTGGGCCAACTCGTTGAGACGGGTAACCACTGGGCCCGTTATCTGAGATTCTGGTCCTTTTATCTGTCGGACGAAAAACGCAGGATCAACAGCACCGCAGAAGAAACCATGAAGGATTGCCCGTTGGCATTCAATTTATACTCTCCACTGGCCCACAAAGGTAGCTTAGGAATCATGCACCGCGTCAGTCGGGCTAGTATGAGTGCCATGTACTATGCCTGTGCCAACGGTTGGGCAGAGAATGCCGAGTTACCAGCCGCTGTTCAGGAAGCCGCGTCGCAACCCCCAACAAAAGCCTCGCCGCTCAATGGCTGGGGAGCCGTCCTCGAAGCTCTGCGCGAGGAAGAGGATCGAGCCGACCCGAGTTGGCAACTATTGGCAACCCTGCTGGAAGACACGGCAGCCCATGTCGCGGCGGCGAATCTTTATGTTGCAGGATGTGGTTCAACCGAACAGTCGTTAGTGCCCTATGTCGACGCGTTTCTGCCCGCGTTGGAACATCACCCGCTCCGAGGCTACTTTGTCTCACGAAAATACTCGGCGAAGCACGAACCGGAGGAAGTGACTCGAGCGTGCCGCGACCTGCGCTTCGTCGATCCCAGTTTGTGGATCGGCTACGACACGTATTCTGTCTGGAGTACCAAGAATTCACGCGACGAAAACGTGGGCTACGACGCTTACTACGGTGCCTCGCGAGATTTCACCGCCAGCAGCCTGTTTGTGAATAGCAAACGTGGAAAGCTCGGCAATAAATTTCGCCAAATGCTGTTGCGTGAGCTGAAAAAGGTCTCCCCGTATTCGCCGATGGTACTCGTCAACGAAATCAAAGGGCGATTGAAAGAAGCGAAGCAAGCGAAACCAGAGGAACTCGCGGCTTGGGAAGAACGTGCCGGATTCAGTGCTACCGCTTGGCACCAATTGGGGGAGTTCTATTTGAAGCGTCTCGAATACGAAGATTCGTGTCGCTGTTACGAGACGTCGTTTGGACTGAGCCCGACGTACGCGACCGCCCGAGATTGGGCTTGGGCGTACGAGTATGCCAAAGAATTGGACAAAGTGGTTCCCACGCTGAAACTCTATCTGGAAGAAGAGGATTTCGGACTCGGGCACAGCAACACGCACTACGAAATCGCCCGTTTTTATCTCCGCCACGATCGTGCCGAAGAAGCCAAGCCTCATGCTCTGGAATCTGCCCAAAGTTGGTCGGGACGAGGTTTAGGAATAGCGGCAAAGGTCTGCGAGCGTTTAGAACTCGGCGAAGAAGCAGGGAAATGGTTTTATGAACTCAGCAAGTCCTACCCAACCTATAGCGGCCTTAAATGGTATCTGTGGTGCCGTCGATCAGGCAACGTGGATGAAATTGAAGAAGCCAAGAAGCTCGCACTTCAACAATTGGGGCCGCAGGCCTTGCAAGACTGTACCTCTGCCGGTTGGTGGCCGCTCGCCTACTATTTGATGGAAGGTGATCTCGACCGAGCCCTGAAAATGATGAAGCTGCGGCAAAAGGAAATACCTGGGCTCTACAGCGACAGTTTTTTACTGGCCATTGCTCTCGACCGTGACGACAAGAAACTGACGGAACAATCTCTCGACAAGCTCACAGAATGGGCGGACAAAGAAGAAGACCCCGACAAGCCCTGGTCCACACGCTTTGCCAAAGCGGTCACCACGATTATGGCCGCCGAATCCGCCGACCAGATACCACTGGAGGAGTTCGACCCGTTGATCCGCGACGACAATTCTACGTTCGGCTGGTGCGACGCTTGTTACTTTTTGAGCAATTTTTTCGAAGCTCGCGGATTCACCGAACATGCCGTCCGCTATCGCGACTGGGGTATTTCCTTCCACGATCACGACCGCATCACTTGGCATCTGGCAAAGTTCGACGCACAGCAACTGAAAACGCCTGATAAAACAACTGAGGAAAAGCCTGTCGAAAAATCTGACGAAACGCCTTAGGCTCACTTTCGTACTGAACCGCGCCCGTTAGGAAGCGTTCAACCGGGCTAGAATCCCATGCGCCCGCTTCCTCACGGGCGCGGTTCGGAGTTATTGTAGCAAGCATTTGAAGTATTCGGTTCCGAAAGTGATAAGGCGAGCGGCAGTTGAGAATTTACTGGTGACGAAAAATTGCTTGAAAATTAACCACGACGACACAACGGGCACAACGTGGATTTTTCGTTGTGTCCGTCGTGTCGCTGTGGTTCACTTCTTGGTTTGTGGTAAAAATAAAGGCCGGTTGAGGCAGGTAAATTCTCTTCTGCCGCTCGCCTTACGCCGCTCGATTGCGCTGTTTTTGCTTGCGGAGCCGTTTTCGCTCTGCTTTGCTGAGACGACGAGTGCTCTGCTGGTCGTCGTCCAACTCGGGCTCGCTACCATCGACCCAGGTGGAAGTTTCCGATTTCAAAGCGGGTTTGATTGCCCGTTCCTGGGAATCGAATTTTTCAGCAAGACCGGAACTAGGCAGCTCTTTTTTGCTGACATCGGGTGCAGGCAATTCGACAGTGGCTTGATGTTCGACGGCTTGATGTTCGATTAAACCTTGCACGTCGAGAATGACATAGCGAGCAAACAACAGCGAGCCGATCAACAGCATCGTATATCCAGCGAGTGGCAACGACCGACTCAGCAGGCCCGGCCAATCGACTGCCCACTCAGGAGACCAGCCGGCGCTGTGGACTCCCGCGACAGTCAAACAAGCCACCGCTAGCAGATAAAACGTCAAGGCACTCCGGCATTCTGCGGCATCGATGAGGAGCTTGATGAGGAGCCAACCGCCCAGCAACGCGGCTGGTGCCAGCCACCAACCAGCGTGGGAGGGCAAAAGTTGCCAATCGACCAAATTTCCCAAGCAACGAGCGACCAGTTCATGAGCCCCAAGTACCGCATTGACGCTAAGCAGAATGGCCGCCCAGCCTGCGGTCCGCCAAACACGATATCGCCCTCGATAATCGTCCACGCGGTGACGTCGTAAGGAAAAGATCAAGCGTGTGTAACAGAATGTTAGCAGTAGCAATGTCGCTGAAGTCCAGGCAACGAGTCGAGAGGCAAAGACTTCGGTGATTTCTGCAGGCGTAACGACTTGCGTTAGCTCGCTGAGCGACTGGGCATGGTGGGCTATCAGCTCGGCAACGGTGCCTGCCGCTAATCCGCAGAGGGCTATCAAACTGAGCGTGCGAAAACGCCTTGGCACAAAGCTTGTGACCTGGGGATGGTTTTCGATATTGGCCCCAACCCCGTAGCGAGGCGTGTCGCCAGGCTCGAGTGTGCTCGAAAGGGCCTCCGATCGAGCTGCGATATTGCTCGCGGAGAGGACTTCTTCGTTCAAAACGCGACGACGGCGTCCGACTCGTGTGGTGTTGCGTGCCATGTTGCCTATGTAACTTCCCTGCGACCTATAGGTGATTCTTTCGCCGCCGAACTGAGAGCTAGCAGCCTGAACAGCAATGACTTTCCTCATAATCGGATTCGGCATTTTGATCGTCTCAGTCGGCACGAAGTCAGAAGGGCTTCGGTTGTTTCAGATGGGCAAAGTTTAACGCCTAGAGCAAGCTTGCCGACTGAGAGGAAGCACCTAATCGTGAGAAACATAACGATTTTGTGGTCAATGGTGAGTGAGAACTGCGCGAATGCTGCATTGCCTGAGCGGACACGTGTTACCGTAACCTAAGTTTTACGTAAGGAGTTAGCTGTTGCTTGGCGAGTGCGAGCTGCCGCAAACTCTGCCATTGCCAGCGAAATACGCAGCAAAATAAACAGCGAAATAAACACTAATGACCGAATCAATCACTTCCAACCCGGAAACTCCGGTCTCAACCGTTGTGTTGCCGGGGAATGAACTTCCAGGGACGAATCTACCGGTGACGAGGCCGGCCCCTTTGGAGGCAAGTCCCGAAGTCTCGACGCGCCGCGTAACGACTCAGAATCGAGTGGCAGAAATCAGTTCGCTGCTGAATGCGCTCGAAGAGGCCGCTTCCGAGAGCGGCTTGTCAGCGCGCCAGCCGGAAGAGCTGATTACCGAGAAAAACCACCCCGGCCATTTATTGTCCGAGGGGCGGCTTGGCATGGTCAACAGCCTGCTCAAGGCCTTGCGATACAAGCATCCCCATACGGCAGCGCATAGTTTGCGAGTTGCGCTGGCGTGCAGTGCTTGGGCAGAGCATGTGGCGTTGGAAGACAAGACGCGAGATACACTCGAATTCGCGGCATTGATGCACGACATTGGCAAGATCGGAGCCTCCGAGAGCATTTTGCTCAATCCTGGACGCTTAACTTCCAAAGAGCTCGCTTCGATCGAACAATTCCGCGAGATCGGGCTCGATATTCTCTCCAGCTGTTGCGGAGACGAACAAGTCTTAGAAGCGGTGCGTTATGTCGGGGTCCACTACGACTGTCAAGATGGCAAATTTCCCTTGCAAGGAGCGAGCATTCCGTTAGTCTCGCGGATGATTACGATCGTTGACGCATTTGATGCAATGACTACCGATCAGGTCAATCGGCCTGCGAAATCTCATGAACGTGCACTACATGAGTTGTTTGAGCTGGCAGGAATGCAATTCGATCCTGGTTTAGTCAAGCAATTTGTCGAGTCGCTCGAAAAAAATCAGAGTACACTCTCCGATCAAGTCACCAATCGCTGGTTAGGAAAAGTAGCCGAGCAAGTTTTGCCTTGGAGTGCGCCCACTGTTCCAGTAGCAAAGATCGCCCCAACAGCGGGGCCCATCGAATCAAACCCTTCGCGGTCTCGGTTTGAGGAAAAACTTATTGATGCGATGCACGATGGCGTGGTGTTTGTGGACGCGCAGGCCAGAATCACTTTGTGGAGCAAAGGGACTGAGCGACTTACCGGCATTAACTGCGAAGCGGCTACTGGGCGGGCATTTGCTCCCAGCTTGCTTGATATGTGTACTCAAGCAGATTACCGGATTGCTGACGATGCGTGTCCTGTCGCCAAATCGCTCATCAACAACACCCAACTTCGACAGCGGTTGCTCGTCAAAGGACGTCAGGGACATCATGTGGCGATCGATTTACACACCATCCCAGTTCACTCGCCCGAGGGCAAAGTGTTGGGAGCCACGGTGCTGCTTCACGATGCCCAGCCAGAAGCGTCGCTCGAAGAAAAATGCGAGGCGCTCCACGCTGAAGTCACCAAAGACCCGATGACCAAGATCGCCAATCGTGCGGAATTCGATCGCATGTTGGCCTTGTTTATCGAAGCACACCAACAAGCTGGGCAGCCGTGCAGTCTGATTATGTGCGACATTGATCATTTCAAAAACATCAACGATACCTATGGACATCAAGCGGGCGACGAGGCGATTATCTCGCTGGCCAACTTGCTCAGCTCGTTGTGCCGTGCGGGAGACTTGGTTGCCCGCTACGGGGGCGAAGAATTTGCCGTTTTGTGTGCTGACTGCACGAATGCCGATGGTGCCCGACGTGCCGAGCAGATCCGACGCAAACTCTCTGAATTGCAACACTCTTGCCTCGGCAACAAACGAATCACCGCCAGCTTTGGTGTCACCGAACAGCAAGCTGGTGATACCCCTGAAACCATGTTACGCCGATCGGATCGTGCTCTGCTCCAAGCGAAGGAACAAGGTCGTAACCAAGTCGTTCAATTAGGTAATGGTATGGAAAAGATCGTGAAGAAAAACCCGTGGTGGAAATTTGCTAGCCTGCGTGTTCAGTCGGTTGTCGAAACCAGTTTGACGAGCGCCGTGCCAATCGATATTGCGATCGAGAAACTACGAGGCTTTGTTTCGGACCATCAGGCCAAGATCATTTCGACGCGTGAAAACTCGGTCGAGTTAGAAGTCTCGAGCGAGAAGGTTTCCTACGACCGACGTCAAGGAGACCATCATGTGATCTTCCGTGTCGAGATGCAGTTTTCTGAGGTCCGCGTCGAACGCTCCAATAGCCTCGGCTTCGCCGCCGGAGAGTACGCCCACACCAAAGTCGATCTCAAAATTCGCCCCAAACGGTCAAAAAGAGGCCGTAAATCCGACATGGCAGAGCGTGCCCGTTTGATCCAGCAAAGTATCAAAGCCTATTTGATGGCGAAAGAAAGCGACGAAGCCAAAGCCGAATTTGTTCCGACGGTGGCAAGATAGTTTTTCCGGTTAGTTATTTACTGCACGTCTCAAAACCATTGGGTGGCTCAAGATTTTTCGGCCGCTGGACGCCTCCACGAGGGTTCTGGGATAGGCTCTTAGCCCAAAGCAATATCATGCGTAAAGAAATTTCTGAACCTCAACATTGGCGTGCCAATTCTCAACGTAAACAATCGTGGTCTTCGCGTAACCGCACGCATGAACACGCTGAATTGGCCGCCGAAGCGGTCGACGCTGCCTTGACCGAAGCTGCGGCCGAGACACCCGCCAGCGAGCAGCTCGATAGTACCGACATCGTCACGACTCTGGCCAACCAGCTTGACCTGTTAGAGAAGCAACGCGAACAGCTGCAGCGACTACTCGATCAAGCTCAGGCCAGTCGCTGAAAATTGATGCTATTTGTCTCTACTCTGACAAACTGTCAATATCACGTGAACCGTGAAGGATGCGAATCAATTCGATCCCTTCGTCAACGGGCCGATAGAATATCAGGTAATCTCCCAAAGTATGTCGCCGAATTCCCGGAGAAAGGTGATCGACTGCTTCCCCCATCAACGGGTGATGCGAAAGTAATATCAAAATACGGTCGACTTCGTCGTAGAAGTTGAGTGCTGAATCAAGATTGTGATCGGCGAGCCAATTCGCGATCGTTGTGAGGTCTCGAAGTGCCAAGGAAGTGCGAATCACTCTTGCCATTTTATCTACGACTTCGACTGCTCAGAAGAATAACGATCGCGCAGATCGCTTTTTAATGCTTCGACATCCCATCGTTTGCTCTCACCTCGCTCTGCTTCGGAGATCCCTTCGTTGAGTTTCTCACAAAAGTAGTCGTCTGAGAGCGATGGCTGTTGCCCTTGTTCTATCAAGAGGTAGGTGCGTCTGGTCTTAGGATCTTGGAGATGAGCAATTCCCTGGCCCATTTGTAGAGCTGTCAGTTGTTCAGGAGTCATCGCTATGGGAAGTGGAATATCCATACTGCAATTCTAACATGGCCTGATTCTCTGAAGCAAGGTTTGAGTTCGCAACGGTAAAGTGAGTAGGTTTGGATGTTGGCAAAATAGGTAGGCCTCTGGCCAATTGCCACTCTCTAGCCGATGCGATATCCTGGACTCCTTGTTTCGCACCCTCCGGTGCCGTTTACGCGGTTAACTGGAAGTTCCCCACATATCCAGGAGACTAAAGTCATGGCCTACTCCCTTCCCGATCTGCCCTACGCTTTCGACGCCCTAGAGCCGCATATCGATGCCAAAACGATGGAAATCCATCACGACAAGCATCACAACGCCTACGTCACCAATGTCAACGGTGCCCTCGACGGGGCTGGCGTGGCCGAGCAATCGATCGAAGACCTCTGCCGCAACATCGACTCAGTGCCCGAAAACATCCGTGGTGCCGTCCGTAACAATGGCGGTGGCCATGCGAATCACTCGTTGTTTTGGACCGTCATGAGCGGCAGCGGTGGCGGTGAACCTTCCGGCGCATTGGCCGACGCGATCGGCAGCGAACTTGGCGGCTTCGACGCTTTCAAAGCAGCTTTTAGCAAAGCGGCTGCTACGCGTTTCGGCAGCGGTTGGGCTTGGCTGAGTGTCACAACCGACGGCAAGCTTGTCGTTGAAAGCACGCCGAACCAAGACAACCCTTACATGGCAGGCAGCACGCCGATCTTGGGCCTTGATGTTTGGGAACATGCCTATTATCTCAACTATCAAAACCGTCGGCCTGATTATGTGGCTGCCTTTTTTAACGTGATTGATTGGGACGCTGTTGGCGAGCGCTACGCTGCCGCAAAAGGGTGATCGCAAAGCCACAAACGGAAATTCCTTGAGCCCTTGGTGCAAGCTGAGGGCTTTTTTGTTGAATGGCCTTGCCGCAAACCACTCGTCCTGGAGAGCAACTTGCGGGCCACCCTGTTCGGCAGTGGCACGACCGAGTATCGCGGCGCGTTAGCTTGGGCTACGGTAACGACGTTGCTTGAGTCGCTGACCGCGATCTTTCTCGCCGGACAATTGATCAAGGCATTCAAAGGCAAAGGGCTCATTGATGCGGTGCTGGTCGCCGACCCGACTTACGTTGCTGCCGTCGCAATCGGTGCGGCGCTGACCGTGCTGCTGGCGACTCGCATCGGAATGCCGGTCAGCACGACGCATGCGATGATCGGCGGGCTGATCAGCGCGCGACGTGTGGCTGAAACGATGAGCCAACGGATCACCAAGCTCAATCACGGCCAAGGTTTTACGGCCAATGCTCTCGCAGGGCTGATCATCATCGGTGCCAGCAAGTTCGGCATGCCCGTCTCGACCACACACGTCAGTTGCGGCGCACTCTTTGGCATTGGCACAGTCAATGGTACAGCTCGCTGGCGCACGATCGCCACGATCCTCGTCGCCTGGGTGACGACACTGCCATTAGGCGGGCTGCTGGGATATGGTGCTTTCACCGTGCTTCGCTAGCTCATGCGTTGGCATCGAATGCTCTGGGCAGCCAATCGCGCGGGTCTTGACCAAACAAACGCACTAACACCGCGAACAACTCGTCATGTTCGAGGGCCAATTCGTGCGGCTGAGAAAAAAAACACTCGGTCGCCACGGCAAAAAACTCTGCTTGGTTGGTCGCCCCGTAATGGTCGAGCAAAGT
Source organism: Planctomycetota bacterium (assembly GCA_013152515.1). Classification (GTDB taxonomy): domain Bacteria; phylum Planctomycetota; class Planctomycetia; order Pirellulales; family Lacipirellulaceae; genus Bythopirellula. Next base: position 8,850 of record JAADGD010000225.1, on the reverse strand, counting down.
CTCTTCGCCGCGACGCGCAAAACCGAGCAGTCGTTCGTACTCGGCCTCTGTCACTCGATACCATTTTTTCTCAAACTCATAATCGGTCAGCGGCGGCGCGCCGTCCGTTCTGCCATCAAGTCCATCCATGTGGTGTGCAAATTCGTGCAGCACCACATTTCGCCCTAACCGAGCATGGCGACCCTGGCGGCGGACTGCGTCCCACGACAAAATAATGGGCCCCCCTTGCCACGATTCACCGGTGCGCGCGTCGAAGTCGGGTGTCGGTTGCCCAAGTTCGCCCAACAGCAGGTCGCCGCTCGATAACTGACCACTGCTAAACGTGCCCGCATAGACGATAATCGTCTGTAACCGTTCAAAATAGTACGGCTTCTCAAATCCTAGCGTCGCCAGCGCCGCCTGCCCTGCAATGGTCACTCGCATCTCGTCAGTCACTTGCAGCCCGCCCCCACTTGCCCACTGCTTTTCACGCAACAGAATACAAACAAATCGCTGGATCTTCGCTTGCTGATTCGCAGACAGATGCCGATATTGCCAGACGTTGGCCTGCAGCCAGTCTTCCCACAAACTCGGCCTGCGCGCGGCGAGCCAGCGTTTGCGTCGACGATTGCGGAAGAAGTTAAAGAACATGAAAGCCAACTGGACACATGAGATTAAAAGGTAACTGTTCGCGAGGCCAGCGAGCCTTTTGCAACGTTACCCAGGAAAGCTAAGAGCCGCCGATAAACGCAGATGCGAAACCTAAGTTCAAATATTTGCGTTTATCGGCGTTCATCGGCGGCTTTTTCTTTTTTTCGGTGAACGGTACCATTGAAAGACAACACAGCCAGTTCGCTTACTGCAAGGCCTTATCGGAGATGTCCTTGCGGCACCAGGCACCTTCCCAGCGAATACATTTAACGGCAGTGTAGGCTTGCAGTTTTGCTTGCGAAATCGTGTCGCCTAGGGCTGTTACCCCTAATACCCTTCCGCCGTGCGAGACGGGTAGGCCATCCCAAAGGCTCGTGCCGGCGTGAAAAACTTTGACGTCGGGCAGCTTGGCGGCGGCGTCCAGGCCGCGGATGGGGTGGCCTTTGGTGTAGCTGCCAGGGTAGCCCTCGCTCGCCATCACGACACAGACCGCCGGGCGAGGATCCCAACGCATTGGTTCGATTTCGTCGAGGCGTCCATCGACCGTTGCTTCGAGTACCTCGACCAAATCGCTTTGCAATCGCATCATTAGCGGTTGGCATTCGGGGTCGCCAAAGCGGACGTTGTACTCAAGGACTTTGATGCCCTGCTTGGTGATCATCAGACCGGCGTATAGCACGCCACGAAACGGGCGTCGCGAACGCTTCATTTGGTGGATCGTTGGCACCAAGATTCTTTCTTCCACAGTGCGCATAATGTCGTCGGTCACCAGCGGAGTTGGGCTGTAAGCCCCCATGCCTCCGGTGTTGGGGCCTTGATCGCCATCGTAGGCCGGCTTGTGATCTTGCGCGGCAGGCATCGTAAAAATGGTGCGCCCATCGGTGATCGCTAAGATGCTTGCTTCTTGACCGACGAGCCGTTCTTCGATCAACAGTTGGCAGCCTGCTTCGCCAAATTCTTTACTGCCAGCGATGCGTTCGACGGCGGTGAGTGCTTCTTCGCGATTGTCGCAAACGATGACACCTTTGCCAGCAGCTAGGCCATCGGCTTTCACCACCACTGGCACATCTTCGCGATCGTGCAAAAATAGCCGTGCCTTGGCGGGATCGGAAAATGTATGAAATTCGGCTTGGGCAACGTCGGCATGGCGAAGCAAGTTTTTGCAAAAGACTTTGCTCGCCTCTAACTCAGCCGCTTGTTGGCTGGGGCCGAACGCACGGAGACCTGCTGCCGAAAAAGCGTCGACCGCGCCGGCGGCGAGGGGGACTTCGGGGCCGATCACCGTTAGGCCAATTTCGTTTTGCTTGGCAAACTCAAGTAGTGCCGGAATATCGGAATCGGCAAGGTCGACATTCTCGACAGAACCCTCCTCCTCCAGCGCTGTCCCGGCATTTCCCGGAGCGACAAACACCCGATCGACGCGGCTGCTCTGGCCGATTTTCCAGGCGAGCGCATGTTCTCTCCCACCACCACCTACAACTAGCACCTTCATCCCAGGCCTCCCATTTTTCCTCAGATTCTCCTTCCGCTCATCAGTGCGGACAATCTCGGTGATTCTAAGGTTCCTCCTAGAGAAGAGATAGCCATCGCCCGATCATTACTTCTTCGTACCCTCAGTTAGTCTCTCCGATTCACTTCCAAGAGTCCGCAGTTCAGCCCGACGAAACTGCCGACATCTTGGGGTGCCATGGGATCAAATTTTGGCGTGGTTTTGGAACAAAAATAAAGGGCGGTTGACATTCTTCGTGAGAGTTCGTAAACCTAGAAGCACTAGGGGTTTGTGAAAAAAGTCACAATCTCCAAAGTGGACACAAAGGTCCGGTTATTGCTTCTCTCGCGAGGCCTGTTTTATTAGGGGTTTGCGAAGTCCCCTAGAGTTTTGTCCGAGGTTGTTTTTGGCGTGGTGATCTAGCGATTTCCACGCTTTTTGGGATCGTTATTCCATGTGGCCGTTCGACGAGCCATAGAAGAAGAGAGACGCTATGGCTGAAAAGAAAAAGATGTCTGTCGCCGATATCTTGGCTGCTGCCAGGAAGACGGATGGTGGCAGCGCTGCAAGTGAGGAGCCAGCACAGGCCGAATCTGCACAGGCCGAATCTGCTGCTGCACCTGTTGAAAATGAATCGGCCGCAGACGCATCTCCGAAGCCCACAGGTACTAAGTCCACCGGCAAGGCCAAGCCTGCCAAGTCGGCCTCTGGCGGTCGCCTGAGCGTTGCCGAAATGATGGCGATGGCCCGCGGCGAGAAAGCCGGGGGCACTGCCGAAAAGCCCGCCACGAAAAAACCAGCCGCTGGAAAGCCAAAGCCTGCAGCAAAAAAAACAGCCGCAGCAAAAGCTGCTCCTGCCGAACCACGCGATACTGCGAGTATCTTGGCGGCAGCGCGTAAGTCGAGTAAAGCTGGCCCGATGAGCAAGGCCGAGGCAGCCGCGAAAGAGAAGGCCGACCCCAAAGCCAAAGCAAAGCCCAAAATTATCGTTCCGCCGATGCCGTCCAAACCGGCCTACGCGATGCCGACTCCCGCTGCAGCCAAGTCGAAATCAAAGGGTGCCGGCCAAGAAGAGCGTCGCGACTTTTTGTGGGTTGGCTTTGGTGCCCTCGCCGCTGTGACAGGAATTTGGAGTTTGGCCTCACTCAAGTTTTTGTTCCCGAACGTGCGTCGCGAGCCGCCGAGCAAGTTCAAGGTCGGTTTCCCCGATGCCTTTCCGGCTGGGCAAGTGCAGACGAAATTCAAAGCACAGTACGGTGTTTGGGTCGCCAACGCCGAGTACAATGGCCAGGCGCAAATCTACGCTCTCAAGTCAGTCTGCACTCACCTGGGCTGCACACCAAGTTGGCTCGACGCCGAACAAAAATACAAATGCCCCTGTCACGGTAGCGGTTTTTATAAGGACGGGATCAACTTTGAAGGGCCTGCTCCGCGGCCGCTCGAAAGGTGTGCGATTCGCATTGCCGACGACGGACAAATCGAAGTCGACAAGAGCCGCATCTTTCAAGAAGAGATGGGGCAGTGGGAAGACCCCTCGTGTTATATTCCGGTATAAATAAAAGATCGAAAGACAAAAAAGGTGAACCCCGACCGTAAGGGACGGGAGAAAAGAAGGAAACACGGCGAGCCCCGACCGTAAGGGACGGGAGTTACTTTAGTTTTTGATGTTTGTTAAGTGGAAAAGTTAAAGCAAAGAAACAGCTACTATGGCCGACTTAGGCGAAATGATTCGCGAATCGCAAATCTGGAAAAGTATCTTTCGGCATCCGATGCCGGTTGATCGCCGCAATCGCATTGTGGTGATGCTGACGAACTTTTTCTTGCACTTGCATCCCGTTTCGATCAAGAAGCAGGGCATCGCCCTCTCGTACACTTGGTGCATGGGCGGCGTGACCTTCTTCCTGTTTTTGGTCGAGACGGTTACCGGCGTGCTGCTGATGTTCTACTATCGCCCGACGGTGGAATGGGCGTATACCGATATCCAGATGTTGCGCGACGTGCATTCGCTGGGCTTATTGCGCGAGATCCATCGCTGGGCTGCCCATGCGATGGTGATCACTGTTTGGCTGCATATGTATCGTGTCTTCCTCACAGGTAGCTACAAGCCGCCACGCGAATTTAACTGGGTGCTCGGCGTCTTTTTGTTGTTGCTGACGCTGCTGCTGTCATTTACGGGCTACTTACTGCCGTGGGATCAATTGGCCGTTTGGGCGATCACTGTGGGGTCGAACATGGCCCGCGCAACGCCCATTTTGGGCCACGAAGGTCCTGGGCAGCAATTGCTGACATTGGGCGGCGTCGACATGATTACCAACGCGTCTGACGCCCGCTTTGCGCTGCTAGGTGCGCGCGAGGTAGGCGAAGAAACGCTGAATCGATTTTATATTTTACACTGCATCGCGATCCCGCTAGGCGTGGCACTGCTATTAGCTGTCCACTTCTGGCGTGTCAGAAAGGACGGCGGCATCAGCGGACCGCTGTAGCAATGGGTGGCTAGGAACTGAGATTCGGGGACGAGGGAAGTTCCTGAATTACGTTTCGCTTAGCATTCAACACCCCAGCCCCCAATTTCCAGCCTCCCAACCCCACTTTACTATGACTCACGGACTGACCGACGCCCAGTTTTTTGAAAAGGTTTCCTCGTTTCTGGGGCCCTTTTACATTGCGCTGGCGCTGATGAACGGCCTCGCGGCACTTTATCTGTGGCGCTCGGGGCAACTGAAAACTTGGTTGAAGCTTGCCAAAGGCATCGAAATCCCCAATGCGATTGTCTGGCTCGCCGTCGCGATGGGGTTTGCCATCTTGGGTGCCGTCGCCGGCGGTGGCATGGCGGAGTCGTTGTCGTTGCCAGAATCGTTTCGCGAGGCAATCAACAAGTCGACTGGCCCAGTTATTTACAGCGCTGGTACTACGGTCATCCTGATCATCTTGTTCTTTTTTCGCGAGTTCTTCGTTCGACCAGCAGTTGCTTGGACTATTTGGAACCTGATGTGGCTGTTCCTCGGCCTGTCGATGACCGACCGCGACTTTTTTGAAATCGTTGCGAAGCCCGATAATGTGCCGATCGTGATGCTCGTCTTCTTGCTGGCCTTTTTCACTTGGCTCGGTACTTCGCAAGCGGTAATCAACGATCGCCGCAAAGAGAACGGCGAGCCGCCGATGGAAAAGCTCGATAACGAAAAAGTCCTCGTTTGGCCCGACTTGGTCTATCCCGAGCTGATCTGCATGATCGCCCTGACGGCGTTCCTTATTTTTTGGGCAATTGCCTTGCCGGCCCCGCTCGAAGAAGCCGCCAGTAGCGTCAAAACGCCCAACCCATCGAAAGCGCCGTGGTACTTCCTCGGTCTGCAAGAGATGCTGGTCTATTACGATCCGTGGATGGCGGGCGTCGTGTTGCCGAGCTTAATTGTCGCCGGACTGATGGCCATTCCGTATCTCGATTTCAATAAAGCTGGCAACGGCTATTATACGATCAAAGAGCGGATGTTCAGCTACTCGATCTTTCAGTTCGGTTTCCTCGAAATGTGGATCACGCTCATCGTACTGGGGACGCTGCTGCGCGGACCGAACTGGAACTTTTTTGGCCCCTACGAACATTGGGATGCGCACAAGGTGCAGGCGCTGAACAACGTGAACTTGTCGGAGTTTTTCTGGGAGAACATGCTAGGTCGGAGTCTTCCCGGCACACTTGCTCTGGCAGACATATCGGCTTCGCTCGATCCCTCAAACTGGCCAAGCTGGATTGCATGGCTAGGCGGGATTGCCGACCCGTTTTTGCAGTTTTTCTCGCTGTTGTTTGGACGAGAATTGCCAGGGACGCTGCTTGTCCTCGGCTATTTTATCGCCTTGCCGCCGCTGATGGCGCTGACGGTCTTACGCAATTTTTATAAGCGGATGGGTTTCATTCGTTTTATGGTGATGGCCAACTTGCTACTGTTCATGGGGTCGTTGCCGATCAAGATGTTGCTGCGCTGGATTTTTGACCTGAAGTATTTGATTTCGATTCCTGAGTATTTTTTCAATTTTTAACGGTAGCCCTCGGCTCTGCCGGGGGATGAACCGCGTCCAAATTAACAATGCACGATCCCCCGGCAGAGCCGGAGGCTAACATATGCCCGCTACGGAAAAAACTTGGCGTAACCAAAAAGTGATGCACGTCATCTTCGGCGCGTCGTCGCTGGTGATGCTTGTCGCGACACTTTGGTTGATGGCGGAGGACCACAACCGCGAGTGGAAAGATTGGCAGCTCGCTAATCGTAAAAAAGAAGCCTGGATGATCCAGGCTCAACACGATTCGCTGGCCTATCAGTTTCAAGGCAAGATGAACGGCTACGATGTCGAGATGCTAACTGTACAGGCCGAGCCAATTGACTCGGGGCTGATTGAAAAGTTCAAGACTCTTGTCTCCGAAGAAGCAAGGCGTTCTGCTCCTGAAGACACCCAGGTAGAAATTGGCTTTCCCTCACTTGATTCTGCACTCGAAGATTTTGAGGCCGCTCTCGAAGCAGTTGCCTCCACAAAAGTGCAAGTTGACGAAGCGGACGAAGCGAACAAGCAGAGTGCTGGAGATGCTTTGTTGGCGGCAGAAAAAAAAGCGGTCGACACACGTAGCGGCGTACTCGGAGAGTTGGCCAGCTTCATCGCTGATGCCAAGCAACGCGAAAAAGTCTTGGTTGGCCAGCGAAAATTTGTTGCCGCAGATCGCACAGCCACCGTCAGTGAGTTGGGCTTAATGGAAGCGGGTGGTGCCTCTGCCGCCGAGAAAAAAACGATACAGACGAGCATTCAAGGATTTACTGACAAGATTGCTGAGTTGACCGCAGAAATTGCGAATGCGAAAAACTATCGTTTGAGTTTGCAAGGCGTACATGGCGAAATCGACGCAAAACGTACCGCGATTGCCAAAGAGAAATCGACATTGACGACCGAGCTTTCGCGACTCGAAGACCAAGTTTATTTGAATACCTCCAACCCACTGGAATGGGTTACGCGCTGGCCCGTGCTTGACGCGTTGTATGATGGCAATGTGCAAATCGATCAGATTTGGCTGCCTGAGCTGACCATCAATTTCAATTTTTCGACGCCTGCCCGTTTCGATCGCTGCAAGTCATGCCATCAGTCGATCTCGCAGTCCGCCCCCGGCAGCCCGTCCGAACCGGCCTATCCTGCTTTGCCTGTTGAAGAGCGTGAGCAGGTCCTCACGCTTGCAACGCCAGACTCGGCACCCGAGGACGGCGTCGGCTTGCTGGAGGCGTACGGTCTCAAATTGGCTGACGAAGGCGTTATCAACTATGCCGATGTGACCGTACACTTCGTTCTCCCTGAGAGTCTTGCCGCCAAAGCGGGGCTTGAGTCAGGCGATGTCATTCGGTTGGCCGGAGATCTCCCTGTTTACGACAACGCCACGGTCGTCAACTATCTGCTTGCCGAACGTACCAAATGGGGCGAAGAGGCTCCTGCATCACTGACCATCATTCGTGGTCTGAGTCACCCGTTTACCACGCATCCGCGACTCGATTTGTTTTTGTCGGACTCCAGTCCGCACGCTGAAAAAGACTTCGGTTGCACGATCTGCCACGATGGTCAGGGTAGCGGCACCGAGTTCCCTTGGACCTCACACACACCGAACAACGCCGAACAGCAAATCGAATGGACGCGAGAGCATGGTTGGTTTGACAACCATCATTGGATCTTCCCAATGAAGCCCGCGCGGTTTGCCGAAAGCAACTGCCTGAAATGTCACTTCGACAAAGGTGGGCTTGAACCGAGCGAGCGTTTCCCCGCGCCGCCCGCGCCGAAGTTGGTCGAAGGTTGGACGCTTGTCGAGCAGTACGGCTGCTTTGGTTGCCACGAAATGAACGGCTTCGATGGGCCTGACCACCAAGTCGGTCCTGATGTTCGTTTGGGACCGAACTACGCCGAGGTGGCACAGCAGATTTTGCGTGACAAGGGACTTTCCGTTGATCAACGAAGTTTGGCCGAGCGGCTTGTGAAAGTTCCCGGAGACGATCGAGTTCGCAACCGCTTGATGGTTGCTTTGAACCAAGACCAAAAGCAAGGGCAAAAGGCTAAAGCCAACCTTACGCCAGCGACGCACAAACTCGCCGGAGGGCTCAAGGATGTTGATGCGCCCGGCTCTTACCGCAAGGCTGGTCCAAGCCTGCGTTTCTTGAAATCGAAAGTCGAAGCCGATTGGCTTTACAGTTGGATTAAGCAACCCTCGAACTTCCGCCCTACGACAAAGATGCCTCAGTTCTTCGGGCAGTACCAGCATCTACAAGACCCCGGCGACGAAGATCAACTCGCTGTCAGCGAACGTTACGAGCCGGTTGAGATTCGTGCCTTGACCGAGTTTTTGCTTAGCAACAGCGACGACTTCGAGTATCTCCGCCCGCCCGCAGAAGTGACCGAGCAGCCCTCTGTCGAGCGCGGCAAATGGCAGTTCGAGTCGCGTGGCTGCTTGGCCTGTCACTCGCACGAGAGTTTTCCTGAGATTGCTTCAAGACAAGGCCCCGATTTGTCGCGGGTGAGTGCGAAATTTAAGACCGAAAAGGGAGCCCTTTGGCTTTATTCTTGGATCAAGCAGCCGCACCGTTATCATGTGCGGACCAAGATGCCCGAATTGTTCCTCGATCCGATCACGGAGAAAGACACAACTGGCAAACCAACCGGCAAGGTGACCGATCCGGCGGCTGATATCGCAGTCTTCTTGATGAACAATGCCAGTGATT
>JAADGD010000014.1 GCA_013152515.1 Planctomycetota bacterium | reverse complement strand
GCTGAGTCAACCGTGGCAACCTTGCGGGGAGGGGGATTGATCGAAAAAATGCGCGCACAGTGCGCGCAAATTGAACGTTTGCAGTGCAGAGAAGCAAGACCTGTACCTCTGTGCCTCCGCGTCTCTGTGAGAGACTTTCTTTTTATTTGGTTGCTGCCTCGGGCCGCGCTGGGCAATCCGTGGTTTCTGACTTAGCGCTGTAGTACTAACTCTTACTCGGAAAAGGGACGGAGATTGTTGTTTATTGAAAATAGCGACTAAAATCGCAGGAGAACTAGCAAATGACGTAAACCCTTTCGCAGAATTTTCGGATCGAGTAGGGTGACAGTTGACGACCATCCGATAGACCCCATGTCGAACGAGGAACCTACAATGATTCATGTAATTGCAGCCATCAAAATTGCGTCTGGCAAACGCGACGAGTTCTTGGACGCTTTTCACCAATTGATGCCGTTGGTGCAAGCGGAAGAGGGGTGCCTCGAATACGGCCCAGCGATCGATGTTGCCACGCCGATCGAAATCCAAGAGCCCTTGTGCGAAAACACGGTGACAGTGATCGAAAAATGGGAGAGCATCGAAGCCCTGCAAGCCCACTTGCAAATTAAACACATGCAAGAAAATCGCGAAAAAGTAAAAGACCTCGTGACTGGGATAACCATCCAAATTCTGAAACCAGCGTGAGGCGAGAGGCAACAAAAACCGCACAGTACGTAAGTCTGCGCTAGTCTCCTGGCCCTTCACATGCCGTCACCGCAAGGCCAACAACATGCCCAACAATCCTCTTGCAACGACACCAAGGAAAACTAAGAGCCGCTGATGGACGCGGATAAACGCAGATGCGAAACCTGAGTTCAAATACCTGCGTTTATCTGCGTCCATCAGCGGCTTTTTCTTTTTCTTCGCGAGCGGTTACAGAAATAGCGTGCTAGCAGGCAAACCGACGTGGTACAATAAAAGCATGAGCGAGCCATTGGTAAATGTCGGAGAAGTCATCGTGCATGGGATTGTTTTCGATCCCAAAAACGGGGAGCGACTACGCGCTATGGATTTGAACGAAATTTTTGACAGTGTGCCGAAATTGTTCGATCTGTTGGACCAACGGGGCATCGACTACGCCTTGGTCGGTGGAATCGCCATGTTGGCCTACGTCGATGGTCGAAATACTCAAGACATCGACTTGATCGTTGCTCGGGAGGATTTGGAACGGCTTCCCGAAGTTAAAATTGAGGAAGACAATCACGATTTTTCCCGTGGCTGGCTGGGCGATCTCCGCGTTGATTTTTTGTTTACTCAGAACAAATTATTCGAGGTGGTGCTAAACGATTACGCAGTAACCCAAGAGTTTGTTGGCCGACAGATCCCTTGTGCCACTCATGCTGGCCTAGTCATGCTTAAACTATTTGCTCTTCCTTCATTGTACCGCCAAGCACGATTCGATCGAGTTCGCATCTACCAGAATGATGTCACGGAACTGATCGAAAAATTCAACCCACCCCTCGAACCGATTTTCCAAGAGCTTGCCAAGCACCTTTTGCCGAGCGATATGGACGAACTGCGCAGCATCGTCCAAAAAATTGAGACCGACATCACGGAATCGCGTCAGCGGTTTCGTGGCGATGCTTGATACCTCTGCTAGCGGCAAGAATTGCCGGCGGGTTTTTCTTGTGACGGCATTTTCTGCCGATGGTTTGTCCGGTCCAAGAATTGTCCTCACACCCTTTCGCTGCCGCATTTTTCGCTGAGACTGCCGAGACGCTCTCCAATTCGCTCTCGTCTAAGAGCACGCATCATCAACGGCACACCGCGTGCATATGTAAAATGCCGTCAGCAGGGGGGCGATCCTGCTAGCACGCGAAACAGTCATGTCTTACGGAATGTATCTCTCTGCCGAAGGGGCCAAAGTTCAGTCCCAACGGCTAGAATTTATCGCCAACAATCTGGCCAACCTCGAAACGCCCGGCTTCAAACGCGACGTGCCAACCTTTCAGGCACGGTTTGCCGAAGCGATCCAGCAGGGCAGCGATTACCCCGGCAGCAGATCGCGGAACGACTTGGGTGGCGGCGTAAAATTGATTGATGTCGACACCGACTTTTCGACCGGCACTTTGCGTTCGACAAAAAACGACACCGACTTTGCTGTGAATGGCGAAGGGTTCTTTCAAGTCCGTACACCCTCGGGCGAGACGCTGCTCACCCGCGCTGGCGATTTTAATATCGATGCTCAAGGACGATTGCTCACTCAAACGGGCCGTTACGAAGTGCTCGACGACAGTGGCGGGGCGATCAAGATCGACCCCGAGCAACCGTGGCAGTTTTTGCCTGGCGGCATGATCAATCAAGGTGGCTCGCAAACGCCCCTCGGTCTGCAAAAGCCCGAGTCGCTCGGCGATTTGGTCAAAGTCGGCAACAACACCTTCCGCGCGCTCGGCACGGTCACGCCCGTCCCGACCGAACAACGCGATATCCGCCAAGGCTACCTCGAACAATCGGGCGTCAGCTCGACCATCGCGATGATGGAAATGATCGAAACCTCACGAGCTTTTGAAGCGAATACAAAACTGATTCAACACCAGGACGGAATGCTAAGTCAACTGCTAAGCCGAGTCTTGAGAAGTTAGAGGAGAGGGTCTGGGAGTTAGGAGCTAGGGACTGGGGGAATTGCTAGTCTCTAAGCTTTCCTTAATCCCCAGCCTCTGTCCCCAAATCCCTAACCCTAGTCCCCAAACCCTAGCCCCCAGCCCCCTACTATGAGCGTACAAACCCTCTACACTGCCGCGACTGGCATGGAAGCCCTTGAGACGAAGCTCGATGTGATTGCCAATAATATGGCGAATATCAACACGACCGGCTTCAAGAAGGACCGTGCCAATTTTGAAGACCTGTTCTATCGCCAGCAGCGATTGCCTGGCTCGATCGACGCGGACGGCAACTTTACTTCGACGGGCATTGAAGTCGGACTCGGTACGCGGGTTTCTAGTACGCAGACGAACCATGTCCAAGGTGCTATGCAGACGACCGACAACCCGCTCGATTTGGCGATCGAGGGAGATGGATTTTTCAAAGTGACCACCTCTGCGAACGGAAGTTTTTACTCTCGCGCGGGCAATTTCGGTATCAACCCCAATGGCGACCTCGTGCTAGGCTCGGCCTATAAAGGTTGGGTCCTTGACCCTCCTGTCAATATCCCACAAGACGCGATGGACATCGCAATCAGCAGCAATGGCCAAGTCGAGTATCGCGTTGCCGGACAGGCCCAACTCCAAACGGCGGGGCAACTTCAGATTGCAAAATTCATCAATCCCGATGGTTTGCTCAAAGTCGGTGATAACCTCTATCAAGAAACTGCCGCCTCGGGAACAGAATTCCTTGGAAATCCAGACGATCCTGGCTTCGGCACCCTGTCTCAAGGAGCGCTCGAAGCCTCGAACGTTGAACCAGTGACCGAGCTGATCGACCTGATCACCACGCAACGGGCATTTGAGCTAAATTCGCAAGTCGTGCAGGCAGGCGACCAGATCATGCAAATCGCGGCGAATCTTCGACGTGGTTAATCGAAACATACTCACAGCTCAAGCATAGTAAGACCACGGATTACACAGCGCGACATAGCCGCAACCAAAAACTAAAAAAGCCTCTCGCAGAGGCGCAGAGACCGCAGAGGAAACTGCAAGTCCCTTCACTTTGCGGTCTCTGCGACTCTGCGAGAGGCAAATTTGACAACCATTTCAAAAACTTGCGCATTTCACTTGTGAACTATTATGAAATCACTACCCTACTCTTTTGCTCTACTGCTCACCTTGCTGGTCCATGTGTCCAGTCAGGGTGCCGAGCTTGTGCTTCGCGAGCGTGCAACGCAGCAAGGGGCGATTATTCGACTTGGCGACATCGCCGATATTTCGTCGGCATCGTCCGCCGAGCTGAGAATTCTGGCGAGTACGCCCTTGCTTCCAGCCCCGGCGCCAGGAACCCAACAGTTTTTGAGCGTGGCGCAGGTTCGCGACTTGCTGATTGCGCGTGGAATTCAAATCGACCAGTTGACGATTTCAGGGGCTAGCCTCGTCGAAATCGGTGTCGCCACCAAGCAAGCCGAGTCTCACAAAAAATCCGCCGCACCAGAGCTCACTCATCAAGCCGCAGAACTTCGCATCCGACAGGCGATCGAACGGCTGCTGAAAAACAGCAACGTGACGGGACGCTGGAGCGTTGAAGTTTCGCTCTCCGAAAGCCTCGTCGCCAAAATTGCCAAACTCGGTACCAATTTCGAGGCCCGTGGGCAGCGAAAGCTTCGCACGGGAAGACAACGTTTCTTTCTCAGTGCTGGGGACAGCGGTAAAGACGTCCAAGTTATGGCTACGCTCACACAAATCCGATCGGTTGTCGTGGCCCGTCAACGGATTGAACGCGACCAACTCGTTCGTGCGACGGACGTGGAAGTCGTCGATCGAGAAGGCAATCTGCCCAGCGGATCGATTACAGATATCGAGCAAGTCGTCGGCAAGGTCGCCCAACGATCGCTTCGTCCCGAAGAGATCGTGCAAAAAAATCATCTCCGTGCTTCCTGGCAGGTCCGTCGGGGCGAAACAGTGAGTGTCTATGTGCGGACCGGCGGCATCGTAGTGCGAACGCGGGCTGTTGCCAAAGAAAACGGCGCGATGGGCGACTTAATTATTGTGGAACTGCTCGAAGACAAAAAAAAGCTGGCAGTCAGCGTGAGCGGTCCAGGCGAAGTCTCCCTACACGCCACCGGCGGACGAGCGACCGACTACGCGTCACTTCGTCGTGATGACACTCGTCGCAGGTAGAAACGGCCGATAAAAACTCTAGTTCGAGAGCGAGAATCCTATGAGAAATTTATTTAGCGTTGCGAGTTGCGAGCCGCGAGTTGCGAGTATTTCGTCTCCGCGTCCGTGTTTTTCTCGCGACATATTTTTTCTGTCTTTAATGTTAGGGCTGCAATGTTTGTCACAATCTCAAGCCCAAGACGGCAGTCTTTTCCTGACTCCAGCGCAGGGGTCACAGCGGCTGACGCTTCAGAACAGTTCGTTTATCTATCGAGAACTTCCGCCGGAAGCACGACCGCGTGAGTTGCAAGCGAACGACATCATCACGGTCGTCGTCGATTTTCGCTCACGCTTTTTGAGCGAAGGCGATGCAGAAAACCGCAAGCGGGCGAACCTCACGGCAGTACTCTCCGATTGGATCAAACTCGACAGCGGGGCGCTCAAGCCGGCTCCTCAGTCTGATGGCGACCCCACCGTCTCTGGAACCCTCAACAGCCAATTTCGCGCCCAATCCGATGTCGAGCTACGCGACTCGTTGTCGTTTCGTATCGGAGCCAAAATTGTCGACATCCGTCCCAACGGCAACTTAGTCATCGAAGGCCACCAGACCATACGCAACAACGAAGAACGCTGGCGGATTTCGCTGACCGGCGTGGTGCGCCGCGAAGCGATTCAGGCCGATCGCACGGTGAGCAGCGACTCGATCTACGATTTCAACGTCGACAAAGAAGAACTCGGCCAAGTCCGCGACGGTTACTCCCGCGGTTGGCTAGCAAAATGGTACGACCGCTTCAAACCGTTTTGATGCGTTGTTGGTAGTTGGACGTAAGTAAATAAGTGTTTTCCAGGAGCATAGCGATGTCGAAGAACAAAACAAAAACCTGTTTGCTGATCGTGTTCGGGATAGTTATGATTTCCGGCCCGATGGCATCAGCGCGCACGACGCTTCGCAACATCTGCCGCATCAAAGGCCAAGAAGAAAATGTGTTGCGTGGGCTCGGCTTGGTCGTTGGACTTGCCGGCACAGGCGAAGTGAACGACCCCGCCACGATGCGCGCTTTAGCCCGCTCGATGGAAATTATGGGCAGCGCCCGACCTCAGACCGGTGTCCTGCCAGGAGCCGAAAGTTTGCAAGAACTTCGCCGTCTCAAAAATGCCGCGTTGGTCTGGGTCACCGCGATCGTGCCTGCCACGGGCGCTCGTCGGGGCGATAAACTCGACTGTAAAGTCAGCGCCATCAACGGCAAAAGCCTCGCTGGAGGCACGCTCGCCTTCGCAGCCATGCAAGGGCCTAACATAAAAGACCATCGCGTCTACGCCTTGGCTACCGGAGACATTCATCTCGAATCTCCCGATCAACCGCTAACTGGCCGCATCCATAATGGCTGTCAGATGGAAGAAGACGTCTTTACGCCGTTTGTCGAGGGTGGCCAGATTACGCTCATCTTGGAAAAGCATCACGCCAATTTCCAAACCGCGACCGACATCGTCCATGTCATCCGTCAAACGTTTTATCAACAAAATCACGATCAAGTACAAGCCGTCAATGCGGCAAACATCGTGATTTCGCTGCCCAACGCATATCAAGACGATCCGGTTGCCTTTATTTCAGAAATTTTGGAACTGCAAACCTTCAGCCCCGAACCCGAGGCACGCGTCGTCATCAACCAACGGACAGGCAGCATTGTCATTCATGGCGAGATAGAGATCGGCGATGTGGTGATCTCTCACAAAAATATCGTCGTGGAAGCCAATGAAGAAACGCCCCGCTTTAGTCAGCTAAGCATTGAAAAAGAAAAATCCCCCAAACTGAAATCGTTAGTCGACGCTCTGAACGCACTCAAAGTGCCCAACGAAGACGCGATCCAGATCATCAAAGACATCGACCGCAGCGGCAAGCTGCATGGTCGGTTGATTATTTATTAGTAGTTACTAGGGGCTAGTTGCTAGGCGCTAGTTATGAGGCAACAACTAGCGCCTAGCGCCTAACAACCAACAACTTTCCCATGAAAATCAATCCTGCTCAACTCAACGCGATCAAGCCGCTACGTCCGGGGCCTGCCTCGGCACAGCAACAGCTTGACGATGCGAAGGAAGTTCAAGAAACGTTTCGTACCTTTGTGGGTGAATCGTTCTTTGGGCAAATGATGAAAGCGATGCGTAGCACGCAAGACAAACCGGCCTATTTTCACGGTGGCCACGCGGAAGAGGTTTTTCGAGGCCAACTCGATCAGACCTTGGCCCAAAAGATGACCGTTGCAAGTGCCGACCAGATCGCCGACCCGATGTTTCGCCAACAGTTTCCAAAACAGGCCGAATTGATTCGACGAGCAGAAGAAAAATCCCAAGCCGGGTTGGACGACCTCCAACAATTACGTCGACGGTAACCCCCGGCTCTGCCGAGGGATGAGATCCCGCGCACTTAACCGATCTTCATACCATCCCCCGGCAGAGCCGGGGGCTACAAACTATCCTACGTCACACCCTCCTACGTCACACCATCCTCCGGCAGAGCCGGGGGCTACATGCGAGAAATACACTGATGGACATCCAATGGGAATCGGAATTGGCCGAGTTACTGGAACGGCTGGCCTCCTCTCAAGAGCAACTGCTAAGTTTGCTTTCGCAAAAGCATGATCTGCTGATGAAGCGCGATCACCAAGGATTGACAGCGCTCGCTTCTCAGGAAGAGAGCCTTTGTGCGGAACTGCAAGCATGTCACGAGTACCGCCAGCAGTTACTCGAGCGGGCCGCCGAGCAAGGTTTGCCAGCTGATAGCATTCAGTCGTTGACGCAAGCATTGCCCTCGGAAAAGGCGCAAAGCCTGCAACAGCCGCTAGAGGAGTCGAACCGGCGGACGCAATTGCTTCGGCATCAAAGCATCTCGCAGTGGGTCGTGGTTCAGCGCACGGTGCTACATCTTTCTCACATGCTCGAGATTATTGCGACTGGCGGCCAACTACAGCCGACATATGGAAAAGACGGATCTAGCGACAACAGCGGTTCGTTGATGGACCGGGCAGTTTAGGGGGAAAAGGCGCTGGTCGTTAGGCGCTAGGTGCTAGTTTTCTTGATGTGAACTAGCGCCTAGCGTCTAGCGACTAGTAACTCATTATGTCACTCTTCAGCTCACTTCAGATGGCGGGCAACACGCTGCAGGCGATGCAAATCGGTCTGCAGGTGGTCGGCAACAATATCGCCAATGCGAACACGCCCGGCTACGTCCGCGAGCGGGCGGTTTTTGCGCCTGCGCCAGTGCAAAAACTGGGCAACTTGACACTGGGACTGGGTGTCGAGATCACCGGGATCGTCCAGATCATCGACAAGTTTGCCGAAGAGCGTCTGCGCGATGCGGGTGGCGATCGTGCCAGTGCAGAAGCTCAAGAGGCTGCGTATCGCAATCTGGAGGTGATTCTTAATCCGCTCGGCGACGCGAATATCTCGACGAAGCTTACCGACTTTTTTAACGCGATTCAGCTGATCAATCAGAAGCCCGAAGAACCCGCACATCGAAACTTAGCAATCAGCGCGGGTGAGGAACTGGCTCAGACGATCCTCACCACAAGGCGGCGCATCGACACGGAGTTCGGCAATCTCAACACGCGCGTGAGTCAGCTAGCTGATGAGATCAATACGGTCTCCGAAGAAATCCGACAATTGAATCTGCGGATCGTGCAAATCGAAGGGGGTGGCGCTTCGGGTAGCGACGCGGGCGGACTGCGGAGTCAACGTAGCAATGCCATGAAACGATTGGCCGAGATCGCCGACGTCGACATCAACGAAAGTGGCAGGGGCGTGGTGAACATCTCGCTCAATGGCAGGTTCCTTGTCTTCGAGGGCACGCGACAAGAAGTCGTCAGTGAACAGAATGGTGATTCGGGCACCGTCAATAACCGTATCGTGTTTGCCGACGATGGTGGCGAGTTGATCGTTAGCGGCGGCGAATTGGGCGGCATTTACGAGGCACGCGACAACATCCTGGGCGGTTTTCTGACGGGACTCGACGAGTTTGCCGGCGCGTTAGCGTTTGAGTTCAACAAGGCGTATTCGCAAGGGCAGGGCGAGGTTGGTTTTACGTCATTGACAGGCACTTATCAAGTCGATGATCCGCAGGCGGCGCTCGATGCAGCAGGGCTCGACTTCGCGCCACAACAGGGCGAATTCAACGTACTCATTCACAACAAAAACATCGATGGCAATGGTGACACCGTAAGACAAACGATCAAGGTTGATTTACTCGGCACAGACGGTAGCCCCACAACACTGACTTCGCTGGCAGCACAGCTGGACGCGATCAGTGGCATCACCGCTTCGGTTTCGCTCGACAACAAGCTGGTGATCAACTCCGAATCTCCGGCAGACATAGAATTTAGCTTTGAAAAAGACAGCAGCGGCGTCCTGGCAGCGCTCGGGGTCAATACTTTTTTCACCGGGTCGAATGCGAGAGACTTAGGCGTTAACCAAGAGATTCTGTCCGACGGCAAGAAGTTTGCGGCTAGTTTGAACGGTATCAACGTCGATGCCGACAATGCACTTCAACTCTCTGAGATTCAAGACAAAATCCTCAGCGGTCAAGACGGGCAATCGATCGTCGGGATCTATAAAGAGTTGATCGACATGACAACGCAAGGCGCGACAACCACCGCCTCGGTCGCTGATGGGTTGCGCATTTTTGAGGGCACACTCCAAGCCGAGGCACAGTCGGTCAGCGGAGTGAACCTCGACGAAGAAGCGATCGATATGATCCAGCTCCAACGAGCCTTTCAAGCGTCGGCACGGTACATCAGCACGTTGTCTGATTTGCTTGATTTGCTGGTGAATTTGTAAGTGAGATACACCGCAGCTTCCGCTCGCGGCTACGACAAACCTTTTTTTCTATCTACTAACTACTTCCCACCATGTCCCGAATTCCTCCTGTTCCGACCACGCGTATCTCTGGGCTGCTAGCCCGACAGCGGCTGACGCAGCAGTACCAGGCCGATCAGCTCGATCTGTTTCGTTTGCAGGAACAGATCAGCACCGGGCTGCGGATTACGCTGCCCAGCGAGGATGCGCCTTCGGCACTGCGGGCGATTTCGTTTCAACGATTGCTTTCCCGCAAAGAACAGTTGGGATCGAACATCGACAGTGGGCTCCTCTTCTTGGGAAGTACCGATGCGACGTTGGGTGGGTCTGAAGGTGTTGCCAATGCGCTCAGTCAGATCAAGGCGGATACGCTCGGAGTTATCGGCACCATTGCCACAGACCAGGAAAGAGAAGCGGCGGTTGCCACGATCAACGCCGCGCTCGATTCTCTGGTGACTTTGGGGAATCGACAATTCAATGGACGCTACCTTTTTTCTGGTTCGCAGACGAACGTACAGCCCTACACGTTCGAAGGCGACAATGTCGTCTACCAAGGCGACGACCGCCAGATTCGCAACTACTCTGATATTGGCGTTTTGTTCTCGTCGAGCATCTCGGGTCAAGAGGTTTTCGGGGGCATTTCCGCTGCCGTCGAGGGCACGATCGATCTAAACCCACCGGTCAATGCGGAGACACGGCTTAGTAGTCTGCGCAGCGGGCGTGGGATCAACCCCAATGGCTCGCTGCAAATTACGAATACAACCACCAACCAAGTTGCGATTGTGGACCTGAGTCGCGCGACTACGATTGGCGACGTGGTGAAATTGATCGAAGACAATCCACCTACAGGCTCGCAAGTCGACGTGACCATCACGGGCGATGGGATTCAAATCCAATTGTCCGATGGCGACTCGCTGTCGATTAGCGAAGTCGGCACCGGTACCACGGCGCGCGAGTTGGGGCTGCTCGGCTTTGGAAGCCCTTCGACAATTGTGAGCGAAGACCTTGATCCTTTGCTGCTCAAGACAACTCGTCTGGAAGATCTCCTAGGCACCAAAGCTCGAGCCTCGCTTAACTCCGGCGGCAGCAACGACAATAACGATATTCTTATCGAAGCGAGTGTGAATGGCACAAGCTTGGACAACGTGGCGGTGAGCTTTGTCGATGGTGGCGATGGCTCGCCGGTAAGTGTGGCGTTTGATGGCGGCGCCAAGACGCTCATTATTACGATCGATGATGGCGATACGACTGCTCAAGAAGTCGTGGACGCGATCAATGCCGATGCGAACTTTCTCGCTGAAATCGATCAAGGGGACGCAAGTTCTCCGAGCGAGGCAGGCTCCGGTTTGGTCGCGGTTGGCGCAACAGCAACGACTACCGGCGGAACGGGCGAAACGCTCGACCAAAGTTCAGGCATTCGCGTCGTTAACGGTGGCGAAACATACGACATCCAATTCACCGGCGACGAGACGGTCGAAGATTTGCTCAATCGGCTCAATCGTTCGGAAGCTGGCCTACTCGCGGAAATCAACACTGCGGGCACGGGCATCAACATTCGTTCGCGTCTGAGCGGCAACGATTTTCAGATTGGCGAAATCAACGGCGGCACCACGGCTACGCAGCTGGGAATTCGCACGTTGACAGAAGACACGAAGCTCAGCGATTTTAACTTTGGTGTCGGCGTGCCAAGAAAAGACGCGGTCAATTTGAACTTTACAAAGGCCGATCTTACTATCACAGTCAGTGACGGAACTGCGTTTGATGTCGATCTGAGCAGTGTGACAGACGTCAACACGCTCAGCGACACGATCAATGCGATCAACAACGACGCAGAGAACCTCGCGCCTGTTCTGGTCACTGCGCAGTTAAACGCCGACGGCAACGGCATTGATCTTGTCGACAACACCGTCGGCACGGGACGATTGACCGTCACGGAGTTGGGGGCGGATCTCGCCGTGACGGGCGGTATCGATGTGACGATTCCCTCGATTGATTTTAACATTACTGCCAAAGACGGCACTGCTTTGGCGATCGATCTGAGCGGTGCGGAGTCGGTTGGCGATGTGCTCGACTTGATCAACAACGCAGTAGGCAACGCGGGACGGGTCACGGCTCAACTCGCGGCGAGTGGCAATGGAGTCGAGCTAATTGACAACACTGGCAGCTCGGTTGGCGATCTGACCGTGACGAAAATCAGCAGCAGTCAGGCAGCCGAGTTCTTGGGTCTGCTCGACAAAGGTCAAACCACCAAGTCCTCGCCTACGACCACGCTGACGGGCAAAGACCGCTATGCCCTGGAGACCGACAGTGTCTTCACTTCGCTGATTCGCCTGCGCGATGCACTGTCTGCGAACGATCTCCCTGAGATCGAGCGAGCGGCCGCCAAGTTGGAAAAGGACATCGATCGGGTGACTTTTGCCCAAGCCGATGTGGGAACACGGTTTCGTAGCCTAGAACTTTCGAAGTTCAACTTGCAAGACGAAGAGATCCAGATTCGTTCGGCCTTGTCCGAGGAGATCGACGTCGATCTGGTCGAAGCGATTTCGCAGATGACCGCTCGGCAGATTTCGCTGGAGGCGTCACTGCGAGCAACAGCGAATATCTTACAGCTTTCGCTGCTAGATTTTCTTTAGAGTTGTGAGTCGCAACTCAAATCTCGCGACTCAAACCCCAGCTTCGCAACTCTCGCCATTTTTACTGGCCTTCCTATCTCTCCAGTGACGATAACTACGCTAAGAAGTTGGCTCAAGCTGCGCGGAGTGCAGTCGGGGTCTGGCGATTTCTAGCCATTTGCCCTTTCGTGGGGCAAATGACAAAAGCACCAGGGTAGTCACATGGATGTATTCACTACGCGTTTTGGCACACTGTCTGTCGATTCTCAAGACGAGTTGATCTTTGAATCGGGTCTGATCGGGTTGGAGCACTGCCGTCGTTGGGTGGTGTTGAGCGACACGAAGAATCCGACTTTGGGCTGGCTGCAAAGCCTCGACGAAGGGCACATCGCGCTAGGTGTCGTGAGTCCGCGCCGTTTTGTGCCCGACTATCAACTTCGCATCGATCGCGCCGAACTACAATTTTTGGAACTGACCACGACGCGCGATGCCGAGGTCGTGGTGATTGCCAGCCGACAAGCCCAAGGTCAACAAGTGGGCGGTCAAGCTGGGGGCCAAGCAGGGGGATTGACGCTCAATTTGCGCGCCCCACTTGTGATTAACGTCGAGCGACGTCGGGGCTGCCAAGTCATCGCCAAAGACGACTTGCCAGTGCAATTTCCCTTATCGCTACCGTCGCTACCATTGAAACGTACTGCATAGAAGCGCGCCTGCTAGAGCCAATAGCACTACGCAGGCGATACCACTATAGAATGAACACACAAGAGTAGCCGCCAGCTTGCGGCTCTCAAAAACGGTGGCGAGGAATCGCCCTGCGAGGAGCAAAAAATGTTGGTTTTGTCGAGACAACGCGACGAGAGCATAATCATCGGTGACAATATCGTGATCACCGTGGTCGACGTGCGCGGCGACAAAGTCAAGCTCGGCATCGACGCTCCGAAAGAGATCTCGGTCCACCGCCGCGAAGTCTACGAGGCAATCCAACGCGAAAACCGTCAGGCAGCACTCTTGAAGCCTGACGATGCCAAGCTGCTGGGCCCGAACCAAGGTTCCGCCGAGCAGAAGTGAGCCGTCGGCGCTAGCCGCAGGTGGCAGCACGCTGAACGTTTTCACACGTTCACCCGCAGCTAGCGCCGACGGCTCAGTCCTCTTCCCGTCCGCCTTTACCGGTTGCAACGATTGCATGTTTCTTTTCGGAACAGGCAAAATAAAACGCCCTAAATTCCCCCATTGAACTTAAAGCACCCAATTTATCAGGTCGATAAGTTCCCTTAGACGATCCACCCAGCCAAGCTTGTGCTTGGGAGTTGGGGGTTTGAGACTAGGATCTGGGGACGGCTGATAAGCAGCTTTTTCCCCGGCCCCAAATTCCCAAATCCTAGATCCCCAATAATACGCATTGCACGGTTTCTGGCCTAGAGTTGTCTGCCAAAGTTGATTGGTGGGCTCCCGAGTGCTTTGACCATTGTTGATTTGATGGATGACAAAGCACTAGGACAGTTGGAAGGATGCCGAGGAACGTCTGACAAGGATTAGACAACGGTGAATTTACTTTTGCGAGGTAAGTGTCCTCGGCGCCGTGTGATGCCGTGTAATGAAGTTGAGATGTGAGGCCGGAGTCGTCTGACTCCCCAGGAATCCGGTCATTCCACGAAAAACTGGTTTTACTTTTACAGGGGTGTTTGAACAATGACTCGAATTAACACAAATGTCGCTTCGCTGATTGGCCGAAATACGCTCGGCCGCTCGAATGCGAGCTTGAACGAAGCTCTCACCCGGTTAAGTACCGGTCTCCGAATCAACACGGGCAAAGATGACCCTGCCGGTTTGATTGCTAGCGAAAACCTGCGAAGCGACATTACGTCGATCCGCAAGGCGATCAGCAACACCGACCGTGCCAACCAAGTGATCGCCACCGCCGACAGTGCGTTGGGTCAGGTCAGCTCGCTACTGAACGATATCCGTGGCCTCGTCACCGAGTCGGCCAATGCGGGTGCCCTTTCCGAAGAGCAGATCTCTGCTAATCAGTTGCAAGTCGACTCGTCGCTTGAGGCACTCAACCGTATCGCCCAGACGACGACGTTCCAAGGTCGTAAGTTGCTGGACGGCAGCCTCGACTTTATCACCAACTCGACGGCCAACTTTGGTCGTCTCAGCGATCTCAAGATCGATCAGGCGAACCTCGGTGCCAGTGGAGTTGCTTCGGTCGACATTAATGTCACCGCTGCTGCAACAAAGGCTCAGGTTAATGTTGCCAACATTCCGACATCTGTTACACCGGTCGCCGCTACGGGTGTGATCACCTTCGCTGACGAACAGTTGACAGCCTCTGGCTCGGTGAGCTTCTCGGTCGCTCAGCGTGAAAGTACAGGTACACTGACTCTCACCAATGGTGCTATTGAAATCACCACAACCAGCGATGGTGCTGCCGCAGGTGCTCAAGGTGCGACAGGCAGTGGTGTCGATATTGTGCTTGTTGATAACGACGACGATTCGGGCAATATCGCAACCGCGGTGTACGACTCGGGTACGAACACGATCACCGTCAATGGTGACTTCAACAATGCGGCTGCCGGTAACCCTGGAGCCACGGTCCAAGAAGTCGCTGATGCGATCGGTGCGATTCAAACGGTTGGCTCGGTTAATGACTTTACTATCGGCACGGTAACCACAGGTACAGGTGTCACTGTGGGTGGTGATGCAGGTACCGATAGCAATACGCTAACGGGTGGTTTGGCTGCGTCCACAACCGAAAGCATTGCGATTACTGCCACAGCGGGTGCCGATAGCAACATCAGCATTACGTTCATTGAGCAAGCTGGTGTTGGCACAACGCCTGCGGTTAGCGGTAACGCAACAGATGGTTACACAATCGCGGTTGACTCCGGTAACACGGAGACGTCGGTTTCTGACATCGCCACTGCGATTCAATCCATCAGTGAAGTTGCTACTGCTACCACAGCGAGTACACGAAGCTTTAACGGCTCGCTAGACAACACGCCTGCCGCTTTGACGAACCTGACGGGTGGTCGAGACGCGGGAGATGATGTCATCACGGTTTCCGCTACCAAAAGCGGTCCGAACCTAAACCGGAACCTGTTATTCAACACGACCAACACGAACGCTGGTCAAATTGCGGTAGCCGATGACGGAACCAACATCACGGTTTCGATCGATGCTACCTCGCAGTATCAACTGGCAGATATCGCGACAGCTATCGGCGACCAATTGGGCGACTTCACAGCCGAATTGACTTCGACTGCTGGTAGTGGTACTTATGAGGCCGATGTGACCACTGATGACACGGGCCCAAGTACATCGAACATCGCGGGCGGTATTGCATCGTCTGGCGGTTTGAACAAAGACGCCGTGATCGAGATCGCAGGACTCAGCGGTGCTGAAGTCTTCAATCTCAAAGCTGGTACGAACCTCAACGAGCTGATCAACCAGGTCAACTTGGTATCGGATGCCACGGGTGTGAGTGCTACAGCCAATGGCACAACCCTTGAACTACGTTCGACAGAGTACGGTACGAATGCATTTGTCGACCTCAAAGTGGTTGAAGAAGCTGACGGTGGTGTCTTCAAAACAGCCATCGGCACGGGTTCGCGGGACGCCGGTGAAGATGTCATAGCTACAGTCAACGGCATCGCCGCCACTGGCAACGGCAACGAACTGTCGATCAACACCGCGACTTTGGACCTAACAGCCAACGTCGAAGCCGATTACCTCGGTTTGATCGAATTCGACATCACCGGCGGTGGGGCTTTGTTCCAACTTGGTCCAGATGTCGTGTCGAACCAGCAGGCTCGGCTTGGCGTCACTAGTGTGAACACAGCCCGTTTGGGCGGCGTTTCTGGCAAGTTGTTCCAGCTTGGCTCAGGCGGCTCGGCCGACTTGACTGCTGACCCGAATGGGGCGGCCAAGATTGTTGCTGAAGCGATTGATCAGGTCACTTCGCTTCGCGGTCGACTGGGTGCTTTCCAACGGACGACTCTGGAGACCAACAAGAACGCGCTCAACGACACTTTGGTCAACTTGACTGAGGCTGAAAGCTCGATTCGTGACGCTGACTTCGCCGTCGAATCGGCCAAGTTGACACGGGCTCAAATTCTTGTCCAGTCGGGCACGAACGTGTTGGGTATCGCCAACCAGAACCCGCAGAACGTCTTGGCCTTGCTTCGGTAAGCTGAGCGTTTTCCGTAGGGTTTTTGAGAATAGAGTTTTCAAAAAACTGATAACGAGCCGGTTCGGTCCCTGGTGGGCCGAGCCGGTTTTTTGTTTGCACTTCGCTAAGCCGCAAGCGGCAAGCAGCGAGCCGCTTGCGGCTTAGCAAAGTGCTAGCACACATCGCATTCGATCAGAGAAACTTTAGCGGCTGGGCAAAAAGTCCCGATAAGTTCTGAAGCGGTGCATTCTTGCAACCTATATTTTCAGAGCTTTCAGCACTCAGCCATCAGCTGTCAGCTTTTGAAATAACCATCCACTGAAAAGCCAAACGCTGACAGCCAAACGCTGACAGCTCATTTCCATGGGCAGAATACAATCCAATGTTGGCCTAATCACCGGGATACCGATCACCGATACGGTCGATCAGTTGATCGGTGTCGCGGGGCGGTCGCGCGACTTGCTGACGTCGCGGACCCAGGGGTTGCAGCAACAGCAAATTGCCGTCAACACCTTATCGAGCCGTATTCTCAGCCTGAAGTTCGACTTGGGCAAGCTGAAAGTCTCGACGCCGTTTCAGGCTCGAAGCGTGACGTCAGCAAATGAAGAGGTGCTGACTGCGATACTTGGTTCCGATGGCAAACCACCACTAGGCAATTTTTCGCTCCGCCCGGCGCAAACGGCCAGTTCACAGCAACTCATCAGCCAACGTTTCGAGTCTCTCGACGATATTCAAAGTGTTGGTTCGCTGAATTTCGGCTTTGGCGGCTTTGTCGACAAAGGCATCTCACTCGACGCACTTAACAACGGCGCCGGCGTCGAACGGGGGGAAATTAAAATCACCGATCTCGCCGGCAACTCGGCAACGGTCGACCTCAGCCTAGCACGCACCGTGGACGACGTGCTCGATACGATCAACAACGAAGCTTCGCTCAACGTGACCGCTTCGACCGTTGGCGACACTTTTGTGTTGTCCGACACGGTCGGCGGCGGAGGCACCTTGTCCGTGCAAGAGGTCTCTGGCGGCACGACTGCCGCTAACTTGGGTCTGGCGGGCATCAGCACTACGAATGCGTCGGCCACCGGGGCCGATGTTTTCGGGTTGTACAGTGGCACGAAGCTAACGGCCTTGAATGACGGCAACGGCGTACGATTTACGGACGACACCACGCTGCCCGACGATCTGCTGTTCACCTTGAATGACGGCACAACCGACATTGGCGTCGACCTCACGGGGGCTACGACGCTCGGCGATGTGGTTGATGCGATCAACAACGATGACGATCTCACGGGGAAGGTGACTGCTGCGATCTCCGCCGATGGCAATCGCCTAGAACTGACCGACATCACCGTAGGTGCTGGGTTTACGGTTACCAATGGCACTACAGGTTCTGCTGCTGACGACCTCGGCTTAACCACGACCGAAGTTGGCGGTGTGATCACTGGGAATCGATTGGTTTCGGGATTGCGCGACACGCTGGTTTCCAGTCTCAACGGTGGACAAGGAATCGGACCACTTGGTGATATCGATCTAACGAATCGCAATGGCGACAACTCGACGGTCGATCTTTCCGCAGTCGAAACGTTGGGAGACGTTGTCGACGCGATCAACAACGATGCCATTGGGATCACGGCGACGATCAACACGAGTCGCAACGGGATCGTTCTCACAGATACCACCGGACAAACAACGAGCAACTTGATTGTCGCCAACGGTGGCGCCGAGACGCTGGCCGATGCTTTGGGAATCACGATCGACGCCGCTGTCGATTCGGTCAATGGCGGCTCTCTCGGTCGGCAAACGCTGAGCGAAGCAACCTTGCTGTCGTCTCTGAACGGTGGCGAAGGCATCACTCCCAGCGATATTCGCATTACTGATAGTAGTGGAAAACAAACTGCCATCGACCTGAATGCCTCGGGCAACGAAGCCAATACGATTGGCGATGTGATCGATGCAATCAACGCTGCCACGATTGGCGTTCAGGCGAGAATCAACGACTCGGGCGATGGTATCTTGATCACTGACACTGCGTTAGGCGAAGAAAAGATCGTGATCGAGGATGTCAGCGGCACATTGGCGGCAGATCTCAACCTTACGCGTTCCAGCGAAACCATCGACATCAACGGCACCGACACTCAAGTCATCGACGGCCGCAGCAGCTACAGTATTGATCTGACCGATCTGAGTACGACAAACTCCTCGATTAGCCTCGAATCGATTAACGACGGCAGTGGCGTTACACTCAGCGACATTCGCTTCACCGATTCCCAAGGAAAAGTCCTTAGCCTAGACCTGAACGGCGAATTTTCCACGATCAAAACCGTCGACGAATTGATCGACACGATCAACACCGAGGCCGACCGAACGGGAGTAGGTCTGACGGCCAGCATCAACAGCGCTGGCACAGGTATCAAGCTTACTGACACTGCGAATGGCGATGGCAATTTGCTAGTCGAGGACATCAACGGTACTGCTGCCGCTGACTTCAAAATTCTCAGCACGGCTTCGACAACCAATACGATCAACGGCTTCGGTCTCTTTGAAGCCCAGACGGCGAGCCAAGGTGCCCTGACCAATCTTGCCGCCAAAATCAATAACCTAGAATCGGGCGTAACCGCCAGTGTACTGAACGATGGCGTCGGCTTTCGTTTGCAACTGGTGGTGGACAAAACAGGTGCGGAAAATGAAATTTTGCTCGACGCGGGCAGTTCGGGCTTTGCATTCCGCGAAACTAGCTCGGCGCGCGACGCGTTGCTGGTGGTCGGGGCAGGCAACACGGCAGGTTCTGGCGTGCTGGTTAGTTCGTCGACCAACGACTTCGAGCAGGTCATCAATGGCGTCGATCTCACTGCTGCTTCGACGAGTGATGCGGCCGTTGATGTGAGCGTCACAAAAAACGGCCAAGAGCTCGTGGACTTGGTGCAGTCCTTTGTCGATTCCTACAACACGCTCCGTGATGACCTTAGCAACCTGACCGATTTCGACTCAGAGAGCCTCTCGACTGGGCTGCTGTTTGGCACAAACGAAGCACTGCGCGTTGATACGGAATTATCGCGACTAATCACCGATCGTTATTCTGGCTTAGGTAGTTTCCAATCGCTGCAAGAAATCGGCATCAGCGTTGATGGAAAGGGCAAGCTGGAACTCGATTCGGGCAAACTTCAAGACGCTTTCGACAAAGATTCGCAGAGCTTACAGACACTGTTCACCGCTAAAGACAAAGGCATCGTCGCGAAATTTGAAGCCGCGATTGAAAGCTTAACCGGAGCAGAAAACGGTCTGTTGACCCGACGAGACAACTCCTTAAAAACAACCATTGAGGCCAACGAAGCACGCATCGAGCGATTCAACGAATCGCTCGAGCGCCAACGTGAGCGACTGCTGCTGCAGTTCTTCCAATTAGAGCAAGTCATTGCCGGACTTCAAACGACCCAACAAGCGGTAAACTCGTTCCAGTCGGTTCCGCCACTGAATATCGGTAGATAGCCAACTCGGTAAACAGCAACGTAGCGGGGACGTCTTCGTCACCGCAAAATCAACGAAACACGCGGTGACGAGGACGTCCCCGCTACGTAAATTTTCGCCCCTAAACACTCCCGACAGAAATACACAACATCATGTCACAACCCTCCCGCGAACAGTATCTCGAAAGCAAAGTGTTCACCGCTTCGCAGCCACAGTTGCACATGATGCTGTTGGACGGAGCGCTACGTTTTGGCAATCAGGCGAAGGAAATATGGGCCGAGAAATCTGATTTTTCTTTGGTCGAGCAACCACTAACGCGGATGTTCGATATTGTCGAAGAGTTGCTCCAAGGACTTGCTTGCGGCGAGGGAGAAATCTCCGCGCAGCTAGCAGAGCAATACGCCTTCGTCTATCGCGAACTGGCTGTCTGCCGCATCAACGAAAACCTGGACCTGCTCGACGGTTGCATGGATATACTCAGCTTTCAACGCGAGACCTGGAATCTGGCCAGCGAGCAGATGGAGAGCGAACAAGCAGCTCCCAAAGTCGCCCAGTCGAAGCCAACCATGCCGCACATGCCGCTCATGGATTCTGGCAACACGACACAGGTTTCGGCGGGATTCTCGCTGGAAGCGTAGGCCATCTGTAGCACGCCTCTCCGAGGCGTGAGGAGTAGGATGGGTCAAGAAAGCGAAGTGTCGCGGACCCATCAGCACCACGGGTTACTTTGAGTTCCGTGCGATGGGTCGGCGCGAGCCTTGGGACTCGCTTGACCCATCCTACGACTTTGGTGAACTATCCGCCTGCACTGCGGTTAGCTTCTCACGCAACTCGCTACCATGCGATTGACGGCCAGCGATTGACGGCCAGCGATTGACGAACTGGCAACGCCACGTCTATTATCGGGGGCTAGGGATTGCGGACTGGGCGCTAGCCTGCGGTTTCGTAGGGGTACGTTTTCAACTGCCGCGCGCCTTAACGACCCATTCCCCCAGCCCCCAACTCCTAGCCCCCAACCCCCAGCTCCCCGGAGTTCATCGTGAGCGTAGCCAAAACGAAGCAGCTAATCCGTGTGGGCCACAGCCCCGACCCTGACGACGCGTTCATGTTCCACGCGCTCGCCAACGATCATCTCGACACCGGACCGTACCAGTTCACCCACGAGCTGGTCGACATCGAAACGCTCAACCAGCGGGCGTTCACCGGCGAGCTAGAACTCACAGCCATCAGCATCCACGCCTACGCCTTTCTGCACGACAAGTACGCCTTGTGCAGTTGCGGCGCCAGCATGGGCGAAGGTTACGGCCCGATGGTCGTCTCGCGAGATGCATGCAGCGTCGACGACCTCAAGTCCAAGAAAATTGCCATCCCCGGCAAGCTGACCAGTGCGTATCTCGGCTTGCGGATGTGTCTCGAGCAAGATTTTGAGTACGTCTTGGTCCCCTTCGACGAAATCATTCCCGCCGTGCAAGCGGGCGAATATGAAGGCCAGCAGGTCGACGCCGGTCTGATCATTCACGAGGGGCAACTGACCTACGCCGAGAGCGACCTCAAGCTCGTACTCGACTTGGGCGTTTGGTGGAAAGATCTCACGGGCGGCCTGCCGCTGCCGCTTGGAGCCAATGCGATTCGCAAAGACCTTGGCGAACAGACCATTGAAGAAGTGCAAAAGCTTCTCTACGCCAGCATCAAGTACGGCCTCGACAACCGCGAAGAAGCCTTGGCGTACGCTTTGCAATACGGTCGTGACCTCGATCAACAAAAGGCCGACAAATTTGTCGGCATGTACGTCAACGACCTCACACTCGATTTTGGTCCTGCGGGTCGTGAAGCAGTAACGAAGTTCTTGGCGATGGGCCACGAACAAGGAATTCTGCCCGAGCTGATCGTGCCAGAGTTCGTGGAATTGTAGGCGTTAGTTGGTGGGCGCTAGCGGCGTGTTGATTTAATTGTTCCCTACCCGTGGAATAGGCTTCTAGCCTGTACGAATTACGTCGTTTCAATCACCCATTCATCCTTGACTCCCTGACATACAGGCTGGAAGCCTATTCCACGATTAAATCAACACGCCGCTGGACGCTGGTTTGTGAACTATTCGTGTTTGTTTGTTGCCCCTCTTCCGAAACTAGCGCCCAGCGCCTAATAACTAGCGTCTCACCATGCCGGTCGATTGGAAAACGCAACTCGATGATGTCGTCGCCGACAATGCTAGCCAAGTCGTTGCTTTGCGACGGCATTTGCACGCGCATCCCGAGCTGAGCGGCGCGGAATTGCAAACGAGCCTGCACCTCTATCAATTACTCGGCAAACTCGGACTCAACGTTCGCATGGGCCCCGAAGGCTGCGGAGTCATCGCCGAAAACACCCTTCCCAACAACCCCCCAGGCGAGCCCGCTTCAGCGAGCGGGCTGCCAACCATCCCACCCAAAAACCGCATCGCCTTCCGAGGCGACATCGACGCTCTCAGCATCCAGGACAAAAAAGAAGTCCCCTACCGCAGCACCCACGACGGCATCATGCACGCCTGCGGCCACGATGCCCACTCGGCAATCCTCTACGGCACGATCCTCGCGCTCACCACACTCCAGCAGAAAGAAAAACTCCCCTGGCCTGTCGCCTGGCGAGCCATTTTTCAGCCGGCTGAAGAGACCGCTTCGGGCGCTGTTCAAATGATCGAAACGGGCGTGCTTGACGGAGTCGAAAAAATATTTGGCCTCCACGTCGACCCCGCCCGCCGCACTGGCGAAATCGGGTTGCGCTCTGGCCCTCTGACGGCGCAATGCGATATGCTGAGATTCTTGGTGCATGGCCAGGGTGGCCACGCCGCACGGCCTCACGAATCGAAAGACCCGATCGCCGCAGCCGCACAATTGATTAGCACGCTCTACCAGTTCGTGCCCCGCGCGACCGACAGCCTTGATGCCGTGGTGCTGACCATTGGTCAGGTGCGTGGTGGCAAGAACCCCAATGTAATCCCCGACGCGGTCAGCCTCTCGGGAACTTTGCGAACGCTTGATGCAGTAGTACGGACGCGCACCCTCGAAAAAATTCGCCAAGTCGCACGTGGCGTCGGAGAGATCACCGACACGAAGATCGATATTGAATTCCATGCCAGTATTCCTTCGGTACAAAACGATCCCACACTAACCCAGTTGGTTTGGCGAGAAGCGGAGGAAGTTCTTGGCACCGACAACGTCCAACTCATCGCCCGCCCCAGCATGGGCAGCGAAGATTTCGCTTGTTACCTCGAGCATGTCCCCGGCGTGATGTTCCGCCTGGGTAGTGCCGCCGATCTCGCGACAATGACGGCACTGCACACACCTCAATTCGATATCGACGAATCTTCGCTAGCGATCGGCATCCGCGTGATGAGCCGGGCAGTCATCATGGCTAGCCAGCCAAATGACGAAGTTAAAGAATAGAACGCGGAGGAACGCAGATTTAACGAATATGTGCAGATTTCTTCCAGGCTTTCGGTCTATCAGCCTTACGAGTCTACTCTGCACTGTCGAAGAATTGTAATCGCGGGTTTCATCAGCGTCGATCCGTTTTATCCGCGTTCATCCGCGTTCTATTTTTACGAGAGACAGGTCATGGAAACGATTCATTTTACTTCCAACGCTCGCCCCACACTCGGTATCGAGATCGAACTCGGTTTAGTCGACGACCACACGATGGCCCTTTCCAGCTCGTTTGCCAACTTGACCGAGCGACTGCCCAAAAACCATGAGGCACTGCTCAAGCCCGAGTTGATGCAGTGCGTTATTGAAATCATTACCGACGTTTGCGAGACGGTCGACGAAGCTGAAACTGACCTCACCCAAAAAATCACCGCCATCGAAGCCGCCACCGACGAGCTTGGGCTCCGACTGTGGTGGGGAGCGACGCACCCGTTTTCCTCCTGGCGCGAGCAGCAAGTCACGCCCGACGAGCGTTATTATCAGCTCGTCGAGTTGCTGCAAGAACTGGCCCGGCGGCTAGTGACCTTTGGGCTGCACGTCCATGTCGGCGTCGACTCGGGTGACAAGGCGGTCATGATTTGCGATCGCATCTTGCGGCATCTACCGACCTTGCTGGCTCTTAGTTGTAGCAGTCCGTTTTGGGAAGGCCGCCAGACCGGCCTGCAATCGCATCGCTCGAAGGTGATGGAAGGACTGCCCACCGCGGGGCTGCCGACACTGATGCGCAATTGGAGCGAATACGTCTGGCTCGTCAATCACATGGTCGACACGGGCTTCATCAACACGATCCGCGAAATTTGGTGGGACGTCCGTCCACATCACGCATTTGGTACCGTCGAGGTGCGCGTCTGCGACATGCCTGGCAATTTGGAAGACACGCTGGCAATCTCCGCTTTGATTCAATGCCTCGTCAAGGCGCTCTCCGACGAAATCGATGGCGGAACCTACCAGCACGACTGCCATCCAATGATGGTGCGTCAAAACAAATGGCGCGCCACCCGCTTCGGTACCGGAGCGCATTTGGTCGATTCTTTCACCTACCAAGTCGTTACGGTTGCCCAAGCAGTCGACAACCTCGTCGACAGGCTCACTCCCGTCGCGGCCAACTTAGGCTGCGAACATCACCTCGAGCGCTGCCGCCATATTGCCGCTTCGCCCAGTTGGGCCGACCGGCAAATGTCGATCCTCGCCGAAACGGGCAGCGCCGAAGAGATCGTCCGGCAGTTGACCGAGGTGTCGCGAATATCGCCGATTCTTGGCAAATCTTAGCGTTGTTGGAAGTCTCGGCTGCAGCGGGTAGAATGGAAAGACAAGCCAACAAAACTCCACAAGTTTCATCAGTCATGGCACAATTAAGCGATTTCACCTCAACAACGTGGACGGCGGTGGATTTAGTCCATCGCTTCGGTGCGATCCCTCTCGACCGCGTCGTTCACGACCCCGCCCCCGGCACAGCCACCGTCGCCGACGTTGTGCGGCTCGACGATCACGAAAACCGGCTGTGTGAACTAATAGATGGAACCTTGGTGGAGAAAACCGTGGGCGTTTATGAATCTTTCTTGGCTATCCAAATTGGCACCTTGTTGAACCTCTTTGTCACTCAAGCCAAACTTGGCATAGTGGCAGGCGCCGACGGCATGATGCAAATTTTCCCTGATCAAGTCCGCATCCCTGACGTTTCCTTTATCTCGTGGGAACATCTCAAGGACAGCGGATTTCCTGATAACCCAGCGCCTTTTATGGCCCCGACTCTCGCCGTCGAAATCATCAGCAGAAGTAATACCGCCAAAGAAATGGATCGCAAACTGGGCGAGTATTTCGAGGCGGGCACGCAACAGGTTTGGTATGTCTATCCCAAACCGCGAGAAGTAAAAGTTTACTCCTCGCCGACAAACGTCACCACGCTGGGCGAAAACGACACACTCACCGGCGGTGAATTACTCCCCGGACTTTCCATCGATCTCAAAGCATTTTTTACCTTGCCGACGGAGAGTGATGCTGCTGCGAAGTCGTAAAGACTTCACTCGCCAAAATAATCCGGCTCGTTTCCCGGCTTCCACTTGATGTTGCAACCTAGGCTTGGCGTCTGTTCTTCCGCAGGTTTTTTTCCATCAAGAACCGCATCGAGCGCCGCGCGTAGGTCTTCGCCGGTGACCGGGATGCCGCTGTCGGGACGACTCGAATCCATTTGCCCTCGGTAGGCCAGTTTTTTGTCCGCGTCGAACAGAAAAAAGTCGGGCGTGCAGGCCGCACAGTAAGCTTTCGCGACCTCTTGCGTTTCGTCGTAGAGATACGGGAAAGTGTACCCGCGGGCTTCGGCTTCGGCGACCATTTGCTCGGGCGAATCGGCCGGGTAGTTGGCGACGTCGTTGGTGCTAATCCCCACCACCGCCACGCCACGGCTCATGTACTCGTGCGCCAGCTGAGCCAATTGGTCGGCCACATGAACCACATACGGGCAATGATTGCACATGAAAATGACCAGCAGTGCTGGCGCGTCCTCGAAATCGCTGAGCGAGACCGTCTGGCTGTCGACATTGATCAACGAAAAACCGGGGGCAATTGTCCCCAGTGGCAGCATGGTACTAGGCGTACGAACCATTGCGAATATCTCCCAAAAAATGGCCGGCGAGCTACGATTCGCCGAACTTTCAAGTCTCATCCAATTAATTCTACAAGGCCATCAGTATCGAGTATTCGTGCCGATTCATCAATCCGGCTGAAGTCTTTCTTGACACTTTTGGGGCAATCTCCAATAATCGGACCATACTGGCCACTGGCCATCACTGCTCGACTTCCTGCTATAAGACTTTCTGCTACGAGACCTTTCAGCAATATAATTCAAAAGGAACAAATCAATGGGTGTTCAAGAAATCAATGACGGCAACTTTGAAGCCGAAGTGCTGCAAGCGTCCGAACCTGTGCTGGTCGACTTTTGGGCGCCTTGGTGCGGTCCCTGCCGCCAAATCGCACCAATGGTCGAGGAGATCGCCGGCGAGAACGAAGGCTCGGCCAAAGTGACGAAAATCAACATCGACGATTCGCCCAACTCGGCTAGCAACTACGGCGTCAGCAGCATCCCCACGCTGATGGTCTTCAAAGGGGGCGAAGTCGTCGACCGCTTTGTCGGCATGCAGCCCAAAGCCCGACTGCAAGAAGCGATCGATGCCGCCAAGGCGTAAGCACATAGCTATCCTCCCAATAGCCGGCGAGCTACGTCTCGCCGAATGCCTACACGGTTGCTATCGGAATTTCTCAAGAAATCGTCGGCGAGGCGTAGCTCGCCGGCTATTTTTTCGTACGTATTCTTTTCGTACGAGAGGCATAGCAATCCCACTATTAACGTTAATCAGCGTTCTTTAACGGACCAACTTTGGTAATTTCACTTCCATTGTGTGGTCAGCTTCAGCAAGAATTTTTGGCCAGTTGCAAAGACGATTCTGAGAGGATCGGCAAACTTGAGCCGAGCGCGTGCAAATATCAACCGTCGCTAGGCAAGTTGAGCGGTCGCGGCAATTGACTTCCGTGGCGGAAGTCGAGAACTCGGACCGCCTTCGCTTCTTCATCAACGCGGAAAACGAACAAACAACGATCGACTATCAACATGCGAATCGTGTGTATGTATTGATCGTTTTCGGGAGCAGGTGGGCAGCGGTGCGGAAATTTCCGGAGAGACCGCAAGGACTTCAATGCTTTGGCTAGCCACCGTTCAGCGTTCAGAGGCGATTGTTGATCCACGGCAATGTAATCAACGAAACTATCGAGAGCCTCAAAAGCTTCTAGCGAAACGATGAGGCGGTATGTCATTGCGTTTGGTCACTGAGCGTTTAGTCACTGAGGCAGGTTGAAACCATGTTTGGCAGCGATCGATTGAAAGGCGCACTCAATGTCTATGCCGTGGCCTGCGTCAATGGAGGCGTCCGCACGTTCTAATCGCGCCAAGTTCTCAGCAATTTCATCAGCCGTGGGCTGATAGACTAAGGCCCGAACATGTTCAGTGACATACCGCTCAACATTGTCAAAGCCCGCCGCAGTCGCTTGCCTCGCAAGGAGTACTTGCTCGGATTGTGGAATATCTATCTGCATGTTCTCATTCTAGTCTATCTGGTCAGAAATTTGCAGAAGAAAATCCAAGCTCTTTCTGGGTAGTGCATTCATAATTCGGAGAGGCGTTTTTCTCTGCAATACCCGTTTGCGCAACAAAAAAAGAGACGCACCGGTGGGAGGAAACACCGGTACGTCCCCTTTGTGGCACGACTCTCCGAGTCGTGGATTTTTTTTGTCGCGAACGGTTGAGCTGATTTCTCACGACTCGGAGAGGCGTGCCACTCTACCGTTAGCTTGCTTCGACTGGGGCCGGTTCGACGCCGTCTAAAAATCCGGTGAGGATGCGCGAGCGGTACGGCGATTGGAGTTTGCGGACCGCTTTCGATTCGATTTGACGGACGCGTTCGCGGGTGACCGAGAAAATTTTGCCGACTTCTTCAAGCGTGTAGGTATAGCCATCAGCGAGACCGTAGCGGAGGCGGATGATTTCGCGTTCGCGGTACGAGAGATCGGTCATCACCTCCTCTAACCGCTCTTTGAGCGCTTCCATGTTGCTGTCGTAGAGTGGGTCTTCGTCACGTTTCTCTTCGAGGAACTCGCCAAAGTAATTATCTTCGTGATCACCGACCGGCTGGTCAAGCGACAGTGGCTGACGAGTCATTTTGTGGACGCACTTCGCATCTTCGACTGACAGGCCAGCCCGTTCGGCGATTTCTTCAGGGTTGGGTTCGCGGCCAAACTCTTGGATATAATCGGCCGTGACGCTACGAATCTTGCTCATCGTGTCGATCATATGGACTGGCAGGCGAATCGTGCGGCTTTGGTCGGCGATTGCACGCGTGATCGCTTGCCGAATCCACCAAGTGGCATAAGTCGAAAATTTGTAGCCGCGAGCATGTTCAAATTTGTCGACTGCCCGCATCAAGCCGGTGTTGCCTTCTTGAATCAAGTCGAGGAAGCTCATGCCTCGATTACGGTAGCGTTTTGCGATCGATACGACCAACCGCAAATTGGCGGCCGAGAGGTCACGCTTGGCGATATCATAGCGCCGTTTACGTCGCACAGTTCGTGAAGTTAAACGGCCTAGTGTCTGCGGAGTTTCCAAAGTGATACGCATCAGGTAACGCAACTCTTCGGTGAATTCGTGCTGCAATCCCGAGTGCAACATCTGCTCGGGGTGCGCCAGTTGTTCTTTCACCGTAGCCATCCGCTCAGAAATATCGTGTAGCTGTTCCATCAATGGCAACAGACGTTGCAGACGTAGGTTGAGTTCCTCGACCAACCGTACCGCCTTGTTGCGGCGATTGATCACTCGACGCCAAGCGGTTTGCTTCTGCGCGGCAGTGGCACGACGACTGACGGCGATACGATAATCGGCTTGATTTTGAGCTAAGAGGCTCCGAATGGTTTCGAGGTTGGGGCCGATTCGCTTGAGTACACGCTTTTTCTCGGCGGTGTTGGTCACCGAAATTTCGATCGTACGATCGAGCCGCAAATTGCCATCGGAAACTTTTTGCAGCAACTCGGCTGCACCGTGCAACATAAAGTCGTTACAAAGCATTGTGCGACGGAACCGCGTGCGAGTTTCTTCGATGAGTTTCGCAGAACTCACTTCCATGTCGCGCGACAGCATTGGGATCTCGCCCATTTGCATCAAGTACATTCGCACCGGGTCATCGATCGCCGGGCTGTCCTTCGGTTCTTTTTCTTCGGTCGCTGCTGAGGCGACTTGGCTCGCTGGTTGTTTCTTCGTATCGTCTTGCTTTGCCTTGCCGTTGAATTTGGCTGCTCCAGTGGTATTTTCTTTGTTGGCAGAAGTACCATTCGTTTTCGTTTTGCCGCTCTTGGTGGTAGTCTTGCTGATTCGATGTGTCATGGTGCTTCCTCTGGGCCCGGCGGTGGGTTGGCTTCGCTCGGCGTCACTCCATTGCAGGGGCTGTGCCGAGGTGGCTTTCAAGAGGCCTTTGCAAGCCGTAACTTTCATGGTCCTATAGGGTTACGTGCATTCCGGGCCATTTATTGAAGGTCGTTGGCTGTCCCCAATGTTGAACAAAAGCTACGTACAGGAGCGGATGTTGTTGCCAGAACACCACGTGAGTCAGACAAGCCACCTTGATCGCTCCCTCACGGTCGCGGTTCGGTAAGATTGTGTAGTACAACCGCTACAGTTGCCAAACCGCAACCGTAAGGAAGCGGCGAGTCACGCCGAAACATTGTACGAACCCTTTGCGATAGAGAAAGTCTTCCCATGCGACTAGCTCGCGTAGTTTCGACCTACGATCAATGCAATCCGATCCTCAGTCCGCTTGTCGAGACGGCAGATTTAGACGTGCTGCAGTTGGACTACGTCTGGCCTCAAGTCTGTCCTGCTGGCCCGTCTTACGCACCGGGGCTGTTGCGACAACTTCGTTCGTTACACAAAACGCTGTATTTGGACCCAAAATTACATCTCCTCACCAACGCGGGTGGCAGCGATCCGCGTGGTTGTGTGGAAGCTGTCGCGGAATATCTCTGCGAACATGGAGACGCGAAGTTGCCTCTCACCGCAATTCGTGGCGATAACGTATTGCCGAGTTGGGAAGAATTGACAGAAGAATTGAAAGCTGCAGACGTTGAACTGCGAGATATTGCCACAGGAAAGTCGCCCGGCGAATTAACGCAACCATTGCTTGCTGCCCAAGTTGAACTTGGGGCCGGGCCGCTGTCGGCCGCCTTAGCCGAAGGCTCACGCTTTGTTGTTGCCGGTTGCTACGATTTATCGGCCCCGGCGATTGCTACTGCGGTGATTGCTCTGGACTGGTCGTGGGAGCAGGTGGACGACTTAGCTCGACTGGCGGTTGCAGCGCATTTGCCGCAAACGCTCATCGACATCGACCCTGTCAGCGGTCTGACGGTCCAAGCTACCTCGGGCGAAATAATTGATCCGCAGGAGATGCTCTCCAAGATTCTACTGGCCGCTTCGGACGACGGAGTGATCCGACAGGCGGATGTCAGTTGTCAGATAGGTCCTTTCGACTTGCAGCAAAAATCACCCGGCCTCTTTTGTGTGTGCGGTGTTACTGGCCATTCGACGGCAGATGAGTGGATGGTACGATTGACCTATCAGACCGGCTATTGTGCGGAAGGCCTTTTGTCATGTCCTGATACGGAGACTGGCAAGAGGGCAGCCGATCGGTTGCATCAGTTACTGGATGTCGAGAACGACGAACGAAGAACTGTCAAAATCGATCGCCTGTCGCTGGCCGACTCCGCTGCTTCTCGCCTAGTTCTCGTGCGTTGCCAAAGTTCCGAACGAGAACCGTGTGTCGAGTTCGTCAACGCGCTGACCTCTTTTCCCGCACAATCCAAACTTCACGACTGTCGATTCCACTGCTCACCAAGTTGGCAACCCGAGATAACGCAGTTGCGCTGTCCTCTCTCTCGCGACGCGATCGCGGTGTCGGTCGACACGCGCCCAGCGAAAGAGTGGCGATAAACATGCGTGCGCGATTGGTTAGGCGAGCGAAATGACCAAGGGCTCGC
Organism: Planctomycetota bacterium; assembly: GCA_013152515.1. Classification (GTDB taxonomy): domain Bacteria; phylum Planctomycetota; class Planctomycetia; order Pirellulales; family Lacipirellulaceae; genus Bythopirellula. The sequence goes on along the minus strand of JAADGD010000014.1, from coordinate 11,884 downwards.
CGTATTCAATCTTCAGTTGCGTCACCTGCGAAACACCGAACCGCGCCCGTAAGGAAGCGTCCATTGAGCGAGACGCCTGTTGGAACGCTTCCTAACGGGCGCGGTTCGGTGAAAAAATTGCTTTTCTGCGCTATCCAAGTGCCGCGACAAAAATTGAATACGCCCTCACCAACCGCCACTATCCTCCGGAGCCTATCTCGATTTCATATATTTCTTCACCGCAACGCGTAGTTCATCCAGCGAAACGGTGCCGTTGCCGTCGGTATCGGTAAGGGCAAACGCCGCTTTCAGAATCGGCGGCGCTTCCTCATTCGATATTTCTCCGTCGTTATTCGCATCGGCACGTCGGAACATTTTTTTAATCTGCCTTTCGAACGCTGCCTGTGCGCCTGCCGGAGTCTGCAATCTCGATTCCGGCATGGCCACGGCAGAATCTACCGGCACGGCAATTAAAAAGTACCCGATCATCATTTCATCCCAAGTCTGATCGCCCCAATGCACAGTTTTGCTAGGGTCGGGATTGTTCAGATTGGCAGCAGAATTGTCGAAATGGGCTACCGCATGGATTCGTGATTTGGCCGGTAGGTCCAATCCTTCGGCAAAACGGTATTCGGTTTGCCAATTGAAATCGTACTGAGGAATATCGAGCAAAACTTTGGTAGACCCATCGGGTAAGATGGCTTCGTAATGGAAAGATTTCCCTCGTAAATGCATGTGAGGCGTCATCGACAACAATTGCGAATCCCAGGGGATTTTTGGCGAAGCACTTTCAGCACGATAATTGCTATCGCCGGGCGGAATCTCGAACGTGTGATTCACAGCGCTCGACGAAATGACCCGATGTGTCACCTGCTCGGGATCAGCAAACACGAGACCAATTTTGCTATGATCGTACTGGACCGAACCGATCGGCGTGTAATGAACTTGAAACGCGAGCGTCGAACCGGCGGGAAGATACTTCGCCATCCCCGCAGGTAGCGGTTTCGCTCGCAACCCGGGTACATAGCCGGCAAAAAATCCTCGACTCGCTCCCAATTCTCTGCCCGATTTGCCTGCTTCTTTCACGAACGCCAAAATATGGTGAACCACCGCCCGATTGCCCGGCAATATCTCCATGCCTTGAACCCACTTGTCCTCTTCAAAACCTAGCTCCACTTCAAACCACTGATACTTCACCTCGCCTTCGGCTTGGACACGGAACGGCTTGTCTTGAATCGTGTAGATTTCATCGGGGGTTTGTGGAAGTTGCCAGCCGGTGACAAACTCCCTCGGTTCCGGCAGGTCGGCACGGTCGCCTTCGGGAGCGCCGTCTGCGACCCATTGATAAATATCGCTTTTTTCCTTTTCGCTGAGCAGCCGATCGTTGACAAAATGCCCGTGGGCAGGATTTGCATGCCAAGGTGGCATGCGCTGCTCGCGGACGACCTCCTCAATCATCGCAGCCCAACCAGCCACTTCCTCGTAGTCAGCCAAGGCAAAGGGGGCGATGTCTCCTTCGCGATGACATTCCACGCAACGCTGCTGGAAAATGTGGGCGATTCGATTCGAATAAGTCACTTCGGCTTGGGGATTTGGCTCGCGGAGCCGTCCAATATGACAACCTGGGGCGACGGTGAGCGGCGTCGTGACACTTTTTCCTGCTAGCAGTTCGTCGAGCGCAATCGTCAAATCGTGTCGTCGTGCTTCGTCGCGGATGTAGCCGACTCCGTACTGATCGTCGATGCGTCCGCTGTAGCGAATTTTTCGTTCCTGATCGAGAATAAAAACTTGCGGAGTCCGCTCTGCCCCCATCTGGTCGGCGACCCGGTTGCCCAGGTCTTTCAGAATCGGAAATTCAATGCCGTGGATCCGTGCGTAAGCCGCAATCTCGGTCACCGAGTCTTGCAAGTTGGCGTTGATAGCAAGAAAGGAAACGCCCAGCGGTTCATACTTTTCTTGCAACGCCATCAATCTGGGGCCATACAATTTGGCGAGCGGGCACTCTGTGCCCAGGAAGGCGACGACTATCCACGGACTTTTGATGTCGTCGAGAGAGTGAGTTTTCCCTCGAAAGTCTTTCAACGTGAAGGAATCGACCTGATGCCCGACGGGGAATTGTGGATTCGTAGATTCTTGGTCGGCGTTCAGCCTGTGACCTGACACCAGTGCGATTGCAATAAGGACCCAATACTTCAACACTATTTCCTCCACCGTGAGAGAATGTTTCTATGCTAACCAAGCACCCCGTGAACGACGTGCGACTCTTCCACGCCGGTCAGCCGTTGGTCGAGTCCGCGGAAGGGGAACGTAAACCGGTCGTGATTGATTCCCAAGCAATGCAAGATCGTCGCGTTGAGATCATTAATATGTACGGGGTTTTCGGTGATATTGTAACAAAAATCATCCGTTTGGCCGTAATCGCAGCCACGCTTGACCCCTCCGCCAGCCATCCAGACCGAAAAACAGCGGCCATGATGATCGCGACCTGCTTGCGGGCTCCCCAAGGCCCCTTGGCTGTAGACGGTTCGACCGAATTCGCCGCCCCAAATCACCAGTGTGTCGTCGAGCAGCCCCCGCTCATGCAAGTCGACAATGAGTGCGGCGGAGGGTTGGTCGGTATCTCGGCATTGCTTGGGGAGCTGCTGTTTGATCGCGATATGCTGGTCCCAGCCACGATGAAAAAGCTGGATAAATCGCACGCCTCGCTCGGCCATCCGTCGCGCCAACAGGCAATTGGCGGCGAAGCTGCCTGGACGCCGCGATTCTGGCCCATACAGATCGAAAGTCGAATCTGATTCGTCGCTGAGATCGGTCAGACTCGGAACCGAGGTCTGCATCCGAAAGGCCATTTCATAAGCCGCCACGCGAGCAGGAATCTCGGGGTCGCCCGTCTCTTGAGCCTGCAAATCGTTGAGTTGCGCAAGTTGGTCGAGCATCGCCCGCCGGCTCTCTGAGGTGATTCCTTTTGGGTTCGCTAAGTACAAGACCGGGTTGGCCCCAGGCCGGAGATTTACCCCTTGATGGTTGGACGGCAAAAAACCGCTTCCCCAAAGTCGCGAAAACAACGGCTGCCCCGGGTTCTTCCCCGAACCTTGCGACATCAAAACGGTGTAGGCGGGTAGGTTTTCGTTTTCGCTACCCAGACCATAACTGAGCCAGGCACCCATACTGGCATTGCCCGGTTGTTGCGAACCGGTGTTGATGAAAGTGACAGCCGGGTCGTGGTTGATCGCCTCGGTATGCACCGATCGCACGATGGCGATCTTGTCGGCAATTTTTTGCGTATAGGGCAGCAGGTCGCTGATCCAAGTGCCCCGTTCGCCACACCGGCTCATGTTCCACATCGGCGCGACGACCGGATAGCTTCCCTGACTTGAGGTCATGCCCGTGACACGTTGATCGCCACGCACGCTCGGCGGCAATTCGGTGCCTTGTAGCTTGTCGATGGCAGGCGAGTAGTCAAACAAGTCGCAGTGCGAAGGGCCGCCCGACTGAAACAAATAAATCACGCGTTTCGCCGTGGGTGCGAAGTGAGGCAACCCTTCGAGTCCCAGAGATTTTCCCTGCGCGCCTTTTGCCATGCCGGTGCCACCGAGCAGCAGCGACCCCAAGGCAATTTGGCCAAGTCCGCCTGCTTGTCGTGACAAAAATGCTCTGCGGCTGAGTTGGTTCATGCTCACTTGTCCATTAACCTTTGGTGATCATTTCGCTCAAATTAAAAATCAGCGTGGCGACAGTCGTCCACGCGGCGTGTTCTTCGACTGCCAAATCGGGGTCGCGATCAGATTCGCCATATTCAAGGTACTCCGCCGCCGCAGCAGGGTCTTCGCGAAATCGTTGTAGCTCTTGCTGCAAGGTTTGACGAACGATTTCCAATTCCTCGTTGCTTGGAGGTCGTGCGAGCGCTTGCTCAAACGCAAAACGGATGCGTGCGTCGGTTTCGGAACTCGAATGAAGGATTCGCTCGGCGAACTTCCGGCTCGCTTCGACAAACTGCGGATCGTTGAGCATCACCAGCGCCTGCAACGGCGTGTTCGTCCGCTCGCGCTGCATCGAGCAAGTTTCTCGGCTGGGGGCATCGAAGCTAATCATCGAAGGGGGCGGTACGGTTCGTTTCCAATAAGTATACATGCTGCGGCGATAAAGCCGTTCGCCATGATCTTGGACAAACACCTGAGCCGTCGCGGGCGAGCTACCGTAGTGGCTGATTTCTCGCCACAGATTGGGCGGCTGATACGGTCGAACACTGGGGCCGCCGATGCGATTTGCCAGCAGGCCGCTCACTTGTAGTACCGAATCGCGAACGAACTCGGCCTCTAGTCGAAAGCGTGGTCCTCGCGATAGCCATTGATTGTAGGGATCGGCTTCAAGCTTTTCGGGCGATGTCACTGAACTCTGCCGATAAGCGGCTGACATCACCATCGTCTTGACCACATGTTTGACGTCCCAGCCGCTGTCGACGAACTCGCGCGCCAACCAATCGAGCAATTCGGGATGCGTCGGCGGTGCGCCTTGCGAGCCGAAATCGGCCGACGTGGCGACGATCCCGCGACCGAAAAACAATTGCCAAAGACGATTCACCGCGACGCGCGAGGTCAACGGATGATCGGGGGCAACCAACCATTGAGCCAGCCCAAGTCGATTGTCCGGCAGGCCGGGTGGTGGCTGAGGCAAGCCCGCAGGCACGCCGGCGGTGACTTCCTCGCCCGGTTGATCGTATTGCCCCCGATTCAGAATGTGCGTCTTGCGCGGTTTTTTGGCGGTATTCATCACCATCACATCGTACTTGCCTGTGAGGGTTTCTAGCCGTTCCTTGAGGTTGGCTATTTGGTAACGCAGATTCGCCCGTTCGGGCGCGACGCTGACGTGATAACTGCGGAGGCGTTCGCCCTGCTGTGGAGTACGCTGATCGGGGGAGACCTCGAGGATTTCTCGCACCTCTAGCGGGATGTTTGATTGATCGTCATTTCCGCTGAGAGTGAAAATCCGACATTTCCCGCCTTGCAGGCTTCTGCCGCCTCCCCAAACCAGCATCACGGTCAGGTACGGAGTTTCCGACGCATGGATCGGTCGCTGAAACTGAAAAGTAATGCTTTGCGGCGTAGTCACACCGGTGCCAGGTGACCAGCCCTCGGTATCGGTTGGGGTAAGACAATCAACTGCTGGGTGATCGGGATGCGAGGCGGTGGCGGTGGCGCTGCGAATGTCGATCATCTCGTACAAATCGACTTGCTCCGCAACCGTGGCCGAGACCGACATCGACGTTAGGAGGAAGCTTCCTTCCAGACCCTCTTTCTTGCCATAACCCAGCCCCCCTCGCTCGAAACTCGGATCAGGATAAAACACGAGCCGCAAACCAGTCACATTTTCTTGCGTGATTTTGGCTGTGATCGAAGGCGAGCGTCCTCCTCCATTTTTGAGAAACAGCGTACCGTCGTCGCGCAGCTCGAACTCCGAGATCCGATTGGGCGAAGAGACGTTAATCACCTCCGCCGGAACCAGCACCAAGTCTTGGCCTAGCTCGGCGATTTCGCGACGGGCTTGCTCTTCCCAGGCCGCTTGGCTGCCGAGAGGCAACTGCTGTTGCTGCTCGAGAACCTGCAACTGACGGCGTAGTTGCCGCGCTTCGATCTGGTCGCGACCGAGAATCGACGTCGCCTGCGTTTTGGGAACGGAGTTGACCCCGCTGTTCCCGTCGAGGCCTTTGTCTTCGAGCGTGTTAAAATAAGCGAGGAAGCGATAGTAGTCACGCTGAGTGAGTGGGTCGTATTTGTGGTCATGGCATTGGGCACAACCCATCGTGAGGCCCAAAAAGACTTCGGCGGTGGTCCGCACGCGATCGGACGCGTAGTTCGCCAAATTTTCTGCCGGGATGGTACCTCCCTCGTGCGTGATCATGTGATTTCGGTTGAAACCGGTCGCGACGAGTTGATCGGTCGTCGCGTTCGGCAACAAGTCGCCGGCCAATTGTTCGATCACAAATTGGTCAAACGGCATATTTCCGTTGTAGGCGTGAATGACCCAGTCTCTCCACAGCCACATATGCCGCCCGCCATCGATCGAAAAACCGTTCGTGTCGGCATAGCGTGCTTGATCGAGCCAAGCGACCGTCATCCGTTCGCCAAAATGGGGCGAAGCCAACAGCTCTTCGACCAGTCGCTCGTAAGCATCCTCACGGTTATCCGCGAGAAATTTCTCGACTTGCTCAGCCGTAGGAGGGAGCCCCGTCAAATCGAGATGCAACCGGCGAACCAAAGTACGACGATCCGCCATCGGTTCCGACTTGAGTCCTGCGGTTGCGAGACGTTGCGCGATGAAATAGTCGATCTCGTTGCGCGCCCCTTCCAGATGTTCGAGGTTCGACAATTGCGGTCTGGTGGGAGGGACAAACGACCAGTGTTCTTTCCACGGTGCACCGGCAGCAACCCAACGACGCATCAGCTCGATCTGCTCGGCGGTCAGTTCTTTCCCCGATTCCGCCGGCGGCATCAGCTCGTCAGGATCGCTCGTCACGAGCCGAGCGATCAGCTCGCTCTCGCCGAGATTGCCGGGCTGAACGATCCAATAGCCATCCCGCTCAGAAAAGACCGAATCTTTCTGGTCCAGGCGCAGCTCAGCCTCACGGCTCTCGCTGTCGGGACCGTGGCAGTGATAGCAGTTGTCGGAAAGGATGGGCTTGATGTCGCGATCGAAATCAATGGGCGACTCCGCCTGACTGACCGTCGGGAAGCCAATCAGGATCGCACAAAACAAGAGTCTAATTCGGGTCATCGGGTTATACAGAAATGTTGTTTCGCGGGCGTTAAAATCATAGAGCAATCGTAGGATAGGCTTCTAGCCTGTCCGTAAAGGGCACGTACTACCTGGACGGACAGGCTAGAAGCCTATCCTACGTTGTATCAAGTCACAAACCTAAAAACCATTCACGCTAGCAACTCTGGAATAACTCGAGCTGGCAGTACGCCGGTCAGTCGTTGATCTAGTCCTTGGAAACGGTACGAAAATCGCTCGTGGTCGAAGCCCAGTAGATGCAAAATCGTGGCGTGGAAATCGCGGATATGAACCGGATCTTTCACAATGTTGTACGAAAAATCGTCGGTTTCGCCATAAATCGTGCCGCCCTTCGCACCGCCGCCCGCCATCCACATACTGAAACAGCGCGGGTGATGATCGCGACCGTAGTTGGTCATCGAGAGCTGGCCCTGCGAATAGATCGTCCGACCGAATTCGCCGCCCCAAATCACGAGCGTATCGTCGAGCATCCCACGTTGCTTGAGGTCTTCGAGCAGTGCGTAGCACGGTTGGTCGACGTCTTGGCATTGGCTCGGCATCCGGCCACTGACATTGCTGTGATGGTCCCAATTGTTGTGATAAATCTGGACGAACCGCACACCTCGCTCCGCCAATCGCCGCGCCATCAGCACCGAATTGGCAAACGTGCCTGGTTTTTTGGCCGCCTCGCCGTAAAGCTCAAACGTGTGTGCCGATTCGCTGGCGAAGTCGGTAAGCTCCGGCACACTCGCCTGCATCCGAAACGCCAGTTCGTACTGCTGCATTCGTGTGTGCGTACTGGGGTCGCCCAGGTGGCGGTAGTTGATCTCGTTCAGCGCGTTAATGCCATCGATCGAACGTCGACGCATTGCGCTGGAGACGCCGGGCGGGTTGTTGATGTAAAGAATCGGATCGCCCTTGCTCCGGAACGACACCCCAGCATGTTCGCCCGACAGATAGCCAGCGCCCCACAGCCGAGACGAGATCGCTTGTTCCTGATCGCGGTTGCTCGGAATGGCAACCAGCACCACAAACGCCGGCAGGTTTTCGTTGATCGCCCCCAGCCCGTACGATGCCCACGATCCCAGACAAGGCCGCCCAGCGACTTGGTTGCCTGTCTGCATTGCTAAGATGGCCGGTTCGTGATTGATCGCTTCGGTGTGCAGACTACGCATCCAGCAAATCTCGTCAGCTTTTTCTGACAGCCGGGGCAACAACTCATGGTTCATCCACAGGCCGCATTGCCCCGCCTGACGAAACCGATACTTCGACGGCGCGATCGGAAAACGTGCCTGTCCACTCGTCATGGTCGTTAGCCGCTGGCCCTTGCGAATCGATTCGGGCAGATCTTTGTCGTACCAATCGTTCATCTGCGGTTTGTAGTCGAACAGATCCATTTGCGAAGGCCCGCCGACCATGTGCAGATAGATGACCCGCTTGGCACGCGGTGCGAAATGCGGCGCCGGGACTCGCGCGCCAGTTGCCGCGAAGGCAGACTCGCCTTGAAGGCACGCCAGGGCGGCACCCCCCAGGAGGTGTTTGCCACTAGCGAGGAATTGTCGTCGAGTGTGCATGTCGTTCATCATCGGAAACCTACTTGTTGAGCGCTTCGTCCAGATTCAACACTTGGTTGCAAACCATCGTCCATGCCGCCAAGGTAGCAGCGCCGAGGTCTGCGTCGGGCTTGCTATCTCCGACGTGGATCAGCGCCACGGCATCGTCAGGGTTTTTTTGATAGTAGCCGAGATAGTCTTTTTGAGCTGTCAAGACGAGCGTTTGCTCGTTGGGGGTCAGAGGCCGTGAAAGGACACGCTCGACGATATAGCTCAGGGTCATACTCTCGTCGCCGCTACTTGCGCGAAGAGCGTTTTCTGCAAGTCGACGCGCCGCCTCGACAAATTGCGGGTCGTTCAGCGTGATGAGCGCTTGCAGCGGCGTGTTGGTCCGTTCGCGATGCACTGTGCAAACTTCGCGGCTGGGAGCGTTGAAGGCTTCCATGTTGGGCGACGGGGCCATGCGCTTCCAGAAATTGTACAGCGTCCGGCGATAGAGGTTTTCGCCTTGGTCTTGCTTGTAAATGCGCGTGTCGCCATTGGACAAACCGACCACATTCCAGATGTCGCTGGGTTGATACGGCCTCGTCCCCGGTCCATACATCCGCGGCGAAAGCAAGCCGCTGACGGACAGCGCCGTGTCGCGGACCATCTCGGCATCCATTCTGAACCGCGGTCCCCGCGACAACAGGATGTTTTCTGGATCACGCTCTAGTTTTTCGAGGGTCGTTGCGGCTGCCTGTCGATAGCTTGCGCTCATGAAAATTTGCTTGAAGAAGCGTTGGACATTCCATCCCGATTCCACAAAGTCGCACGCCAACCAATCTATTAACTCGGGATGGCTCGGCAAACTCCCGGAAGTGCCAAAATCCTCGGGCGTTTCCACAATTCCCCGGCCAAAAATTTCTTGCCAAAAACGATTGACCGTCACGCGTGCCGTGAGAGGATTGCTACGATCAACCACCCACATCGCCAGCCCCAGTCGGTTGTGCGGCGCTCCCTCGGGCCAAGAATGCAGGGCGGCGGGAGTCGCAGCATTCACCTCTTCGCCAACTCGGTCGTAGGCTCCACGCAGCAAGATGTTCGCCATTGGGGGTGAGTCGGACTTTTCTTTTTGGATGAGAGTAACCGGACTCCGCTGCCGAATCGCCACTTGCTCTGCTTCCAGGTTTTGGAGAGCTTGGGCGAATCCAGCAAAGACTTCGTCACTCGTCACCAAAAAATAATCGTGCAAGACATTTTGCTCTTCCTTGCTACGGTCACCGGCAGCTTTGGCCAGCACTGCGCGAACCTCGGCCGCTTTGGCGAGAACGCCGACTTCGTCGTCGTCGAGCAGGCGATCGTAGATTCGCACCTCCTGGACCAATCCACCCTCGAACACCGCTGCGCTACTTCGCTGACCAATCCGCAGCGGTGTTTTCGCTCGAATCGTCGCGTTCTCTTGCAGCGTGTTTTTCGCCACGCGAAGCGGCAGCGCCACACCATCCAAGTAAATTTTTATGCCACTGGGATCCGCAGAGCCATCGTAGGTCACAAAAGCGTATTGCCACTTGCCGGGAACCACGACGTCTTGCTTCGTCGAAACCTTCAACGCATTGCCGTCCCACGAATCGATCAAGTGAACCGACAGCGTGTTGCCCGACTGCCAAAGATCCCAGCCCCGATGGCCGTTCGCCTCGTCCATGCGCGCCAAAATCGCAGCATTCACGCCACGCTTGGCGACTTTTTCGGGGGTCATGACCCAAGCCCCGTAGCTGAAAGCTTGATCCTTCTCGAAGTCGCCCAGGTCTCCAAGATTCAAGGTGCTGCCCTCCTTGATTCGTAGAGCCGAGCCAAGTTTTCCGCCCGCCTGCCACTCGACAGCGCTCTCGGCGCGAAAGCTTTTGGTCGAGCCGGCAAGATTTCGCACCTCGTCGCCCTTTCCTTCATCCAGCGGCAGATGAAGCACCAGCCCCTCGTTAGGTACGCCAGGAATTTCGCTGGGCGTCGCCGCTATCAGCCATTTCTCAAAGTCGCCGGTCGACTGCTTTTTTCGCTCGTCGCGTTGCGACTTGGCGGCGGCGATCTCAGCCGGCAACGATTCCCAACGCGGGCGGTCCGCCTCGGAAGGGACCAGCAGGACGGGGCCTTTGCCATCTTTCGTGTTGCCATCTTTTGCCGGCGAAGTCGTATTGCCGAAAAATGCGGCCAACGAATAGAAGTCGCGCATCGTGAGCGGGTCGAACTTGTGATCGTGGCACTGCGCGCAATTGGTCGTCAAACCAAGAAACACCCAGCCAAACGTCTGGACGCGATCGGTGGCGTAAATCGCTAAATTTTCGGCATCGATGGTACCCCCTTCGTTCGTCGTGATGTTGCAGCGCTGAAAACCGGTCGCGATCAGCTGATCGTCGCTAGGCTTCGCAAGCAGATCACCGGCAAGTTGTTCGAGAATAAACTGATCAAACGGCTGATTGGCGTTAAACGCCCGAATCACCCAATCGCGATAGGGCCACATCTCGCGATAATTGTCAAAATGCAGCCCATGCGTATCGGCGTAGCGGGCCGCATCGAGCCAGTACCGCGCGCGGTGTTCGCCCCAAGCGGTCGACTCCATCAGACGGTCGATCCATGCCGAAAGTGCCAAGTCTTTGCGCAACTCGTAATCAGCAACAAACGCCGCCAAGTCGGTTGGCTTCGGCGGCAGTCCGGTAATGTCCAAGTGCAGCCGACGAAAGAGCGTTCGCGCATCGGCCTCGGCTGCCGGCGTAAGCCCTTCTTTTTGCAACCTCGCAAAAATGAAACGATCGAGGACATTGCGGACCTGCATTTCGTTGTTGACGGCAGGTGGCTCGGGCAAACGAGGCGCGATAAAAGACCAGTGCGGCTGATATTCCGCGCCCGAGTCAATCCACCGCTGAAGCAACTCTCGCTGCTGAGGCGTCACCACTTTCTTCGTCTCGGCCGGCGGCATCAGCAGATCGGGGTCGTCGGAAAGAATCCGCGCGATCAATTCGCTTTCGCCCGCATCGCCCGGCGCGATCGCGCCAGCATCAACGGCCTCCTCACGCCGATCAAGGCGCAGCTCCGCCTTGCGCGAAGCGCTATCAGCCCCGTGACACGCGAAACAATTCTCCGCCAAAATCGGCCGAATGTCGCGATTGTACTCCAGAGGCTCCTCGCCCAACGCGATAGACGTGGACCCCAACACCAGCAGCAGTGTCGCTATACTTCGAATGCGGTTCATCCACTCATTATACCAATGAGACAGGCGTGAACAGCCGTAAAAATGGGCGTGCCCTAAGTCAATTTGTGTCCCTACACCAGATAAATTGTAACCGTTCACGGAAAAAAGAAGAAAAACGCTGATGGACGTAGATATTTGAATTTGCTTTTCGCATCTGCGTTCATCAGCGGCTCCTAATGTTCTTTAGAGGGCATCTGGAAGTGCGTAAGCAGATCTTCGTTTTCGAGTTGGCTCGACGGTGGCTCAGTCTCCCATGAAGGGTGCAACATCTTCTGGGCCATTTATGGTCCATCCCCGCGAAGCGGGTAATAGCCCCGTGCTTTAGCACGGGGTCTTCCCACCCCTCACCCGCCCA
>JAADGD010000037.1:6066-16092 GCA_013152515.1 Planctomycetota bacterium | reverse complement strand
GTTGTCCTCGTCGTTGTCCTCGTCGTTGTCCTCGTCGTTGTCCTCGTCGTTGTCCTCGTCGTTGTCCTCGTCGTTGTCCTCGTCGTCGTCGTCCTCGTCGTCGTCGTCGTCGTCGTCGTCATCTTCGTATTCGTCGTCCTCGTACTCCTCATCGTCTTCTAGGTCTGAGTCGTCGTCGACTTCTTCCCATTCATCGTCCTCGTCGTCCTCGTCCTCGTCGTCATCTTCGTCGTCGTCGTCGTCGTCGTCCTCTTCATCTTCATCTTCATCTTCATCTTCGTATTCGTATTCGAAGTCGTCGGAGTCGTCTTCGTCTTCGTCTTCCTCTTCCTCTTCTTCCTCTTCGTCGTCTTTGTCTTTGTCGTCTTCCTCTTCTTCGTCGTCGTCTTCATATTCGTACTCTTCGTCATCTTCCTCCAATTCTTCCGACCCGGTCGGTTCGAGGTCGGCCTCCTCGCAATGTTCGCGTCGCCAAACCACGCCCGTCGAAGCGAAAACCTCCAGCGCAACGCTCAGCGGTGCTTCTGTCGATGCTTCCGACGAGAAGGTGGGAAATGCTTCAGATGTAATACTCATGGTGGACTGCACAACTCTCTCCTTGACCATCTCACGGGTTGCAAAAGCGATCAGGGGTCGGGGATCAGAGAAAAAGCAATGCTAATTCCTCTACCGTTCTCCGACCTCTAACCTCCGACCTCTTGTCCGATGCTATGAATTTGATCGACTAAAGGCAATTGGTCCAACCGTCTAAGACCGAAAACTTGCAAAAATTTCTTCGTCGTGCCGTATAAAAAAGGCCGTCCTAGTTCGTCGGCTCGCCCGACGATACGCAATAAATCGCGTTCCATCAATACTCGCAGGATTTCTCCACACTGGACGCCCCGAATCGCCTCGACCTCTGCCCGCACCACCGGCTGCTGGTAGGCCACCACCGACAAGGTCTCTAGCGCTGGGGCCGAAAGTCTAACTTCCTGAGCTTCGCCATGCAAACGGCCAATCCACGGGGCCAATTGTGGGCGGGTCAACATCTGAAAACCGCCTGCCACTTCCACCAACTGTAGGGCTCGTCCCCGCTGATCGTAACGACGGGCGAGCTTTTTTAGCAAGGTCCGGGCCTCGGTTCCATCGGCAAGTTTTGCCAATTTGGCCAGTTTTCTTGTCGATAATGGCTCACGAGCCAAAAACAACGCCGCCTCAAGGCAAGTCAATTTGGCCTGAACATCGTCCACCGGCACCGGAGAAAGCGACGTCGGCTCCGCCGCGCCGGCAACCCCCAACACCGAACCCCCCGACACCAAAACCTTCGCCCCAGCACGCCCACGCACTCGGTACCGCAGCGCTGGGCTACAGAGCATTTGACCTAGCGAATCGAAGCGTGGTTTCATAACTTCCCCCCCATCAAAGCTACTGCCAACGAGAAACCCCACCCGCCCGACGGGCATTCTGCCACGAGGTCACTTCCCCCACCACTTGATGCACGGCACGCAAGGGATCGGCATGGATGGCCTCGAACTGTCGGGTGTGGTCGTCGTTTTCTCCGAGGGCAACCGCACAGCGAAAACGATAGAGTTCGCCACTCCCACCCCAATTTTCCAGCGTATATTCCGCCACATCGAGCGAGCGGAGTAGCGAAAGATGGGGCTCGAGTTGGCGGGCGATTTCGTCATCGACCGCTGCCGAGACGGTCCTTTCCGGCAAAGGTACCGACGCCGAGGCGAGCGAAAATTGCGCGTCGCGCCTCACCGCTTGAAGCGGCAAAGCGGCATGCTCAACATTCGTTTGCTGTTGCAAGGCGTGCGTGGCCTGAACTGCCGAGCCGTCGAACCGTGGAGCCGCTTTGGGAGCTTCGACCGACCAATCCATAGCGGCAGCAGGCTCTTTCCAGCCGAAAGATTGTTTGGCGGAAGCAACGGTCCGCTGGATCACCCCCACCGCCGCCGGCGGCAACGGACCATAGTAAACCCAAGCGGCTGGCAAACCAACCAGCACAACCAACATCACAACAGCACGAAACAGGGTAGCCATAGCATCCTTGCTCTGGGGGGCTTTGTTCTGGGAAACGCTCCAACGGGGAGAGGGATGATAGCCGCGGGCGTTTTAAGGTCGCAATGGCAATTCGTGCGCTGGGCGCTAGTTGCTAGGCGCTAGTTGGAAAAGTTTGTTAAGAAGGCTGGCAACTAGCGTCTAGCAACTAGCGCCCAACGCCTATAATGCTGGCATGACCAACCACATCTACCTCGACCACAATGCCACCACCCCGCTGTTGCCCGAGGTGGCAGACGCCGTGCGTGACGCTTCGGTTCGCTATCACGCCAATCCCGGCAGCCAACACCAACCGGGCCGTCAAGCCCGCCGAGCCCTCGAAGAAGCCCGCCTGCAAGTCGGCAAACTGCTAGGTGCCCGCACCACCGGCATGAACGCCGATCGGGTAATTTTCACCAGCGGCGGCACCGAAGCCGCAAATCTAGCACTTTTCGGACTTTTAGGCGGACTCCCAGGCCCCTCAAGCCCCACCAGCCCGGCGAGCTCGCTTCAGCGGGCGGCCCCCACCGCCTCCTCACCAACCCACTTCCTCACCTCAACCATCGAACACCCCTGCATCCTCGAATCCGCAGCCCAGCTCCCCAACTGCGAGGTCGAGCAACTCCCGGTCGACACCAACGGCGTGGTCGACCTCGACCAAGTTCGCCGCCGACTACGCCCCGAAACGCGACTCGTCAGCGTCATGCTAGCAAACAACGAAACAGGCGTTCTCCAACCCGTCGCCGAAATCGCCGCTCTCTGTGCCGAGCAGGGCATCGCGATGCACTCTGACGCGGCCCAGATGATTGGCAAGCTGCCCGTCGATTTCACCCGTTTGAATCTCTCGGCCATGAGCTGTGCCGCTCACAAATTCAATGGCCCGCTGGGAATCGGGGCACTCCTCGTCCGACACAATCTGCCGCTCCAACCAACTCTGTTCGGTGGTCATCAACAAGGCGGGCTACGGCCTGGGACCGAAACCGTCGCTTTGGCGATCGGCATGCAGACAGCGCTAGAATGCTGGCATCGCACTGCGATAAAAAATATCCAACGCATCGCCCGGCTGCGCGATCAATTCGAGCAAATCCTCACTGCCGAGTTGCCTACCGTCGAAGTTCTCGGCAGCGGTGCTGCGCGGCTGCCGAATACCTCAAATTTGGCCTTTGTCGGGATGAATCGGCAAGCGTTATTGATGGCCCTCGACCAAGCCGGCGTGGCCTGTTCGAGTGGCTCGGCTTGCGCGAGTGGGTCGAGCGAGCTGTCGCCGGTGCTGCTGGCGATGGGGCTGAAAAAAGAAGTGATCGAGGGGTCGATCCGCTTCAGTTTGGGTGTAACAACCACAACTGCCGAAATCGAAGAATCGTGCCGTCGTATCTTGAGTCTCTGTAAGCGTTTGCGCTAATCACAAATCTGGCCTCTCACCGCTAAAAAAACGCTTTAGACCCTGCCTTTTGAGCGGTCAATCGGGTAGAATTACGACTTCGGTTTTCAGGCAGATTCAGACCTTCAAATACTACGCTCTACAAAAACCGAACCGCGCCCGTTAGGAAGCGTTCCAGTAGATTTTTCACTCTGGTGAAACGCTTCCTAACGGGCGCGGTTCGGTGACAAAGTTGTCCGCCTGTCACGATTTTCGTTTCGGATTTTCTACCGCTTTAGCCTCTCACTTTTTTTACCAAACTGGACGGAGCCATCGTGGTCTACGGGGTGTCGCGCATTGCACTACCTAGCTCAGACTGGGCAGGCTCAGATCGAGCAGGCTCGGATCGGGGCAGCTCGCTGCGCGCTGTCCCTTCGCAGTTGAGTCGCTTATCGACATTTGTTGCAGGCCCCGAAAATCGACTCGCCCTTCCAGCGCTCGAGCGACTGCTCTCTGGTGACCAACTCCCAGAAGCTGCCGAACTTTTCAATCCGTTGGTACTTCTTGGATCAACAGGGACCGGCAAATCGCATCTCGCTCGCGGAATCACTCGGCACTGGCGTACACGACTGGGAGACTCAGAAGTCGAGTATCTGACTGCGATCGATTTCGCGCGACAGTTGCGTGCTGCCCGCGAAGAAGGGCAACTCGACAACTTCCGCGATCGACTGGCGAACTTGCAACTTCTGGTCGTCGAAGACCTACACCGCCTGCCCCACCGCCCTTTTGTTCAGCGCGAGTTGCGAGACACACTCGACGTTTTGATCGAAGCAACCGCTACCATTGTCGTCACCACCCAACAGCCGCCGGCCGCGATGGCTGACCTTGAGACAGGTCTGCGTGATCGGCTTTCTGGCGGACTGACTGTGCGGCTTCAAACGCCGGGGGTCGAAGCGCGGCGAGAACTTCTGCAATTGAAAGCCGCAGAACGTGGCCTCCAGCTCGACGACCAGCAACTCCAACTGCTGGCCAACAAAACCGAAGGCCCCGTCCCACAGTTATTTCGAGCCCTCGCAGAGTTCAACTTGGCAAAAACTTTGCCTGTGGAACAGCCTGTCGATTCCTTACGCCCGCCGCTCAAACTTAAACAAATCATTGCCGTCGTGGCCCGTTACTATTCGCTCACGCAGGCTGCCCTGCGTAGTGCTGCCCGGCGGAAATCCTTGGTTTACGCCCGCAGTGTCGCCATTCACTTGGCACGTACACTGACCAACCTGAGCTACGCCCAAATCGGCGAATCACTCGGTCGTCGCGACCACACCACCATCATGCACGCCAGTCGGACCCTCGAAAAACGACTTCTCAGTGACGCCAGCACCCAACAAGATATCGAAGAACTCAAACGCATTTTGACGGCCGCCTAGCCCCCAACTCTGTCGAGGGACCAATACGCATAATAACTCCATTTCCAACCATCTATTCAAACTACTGCTCGAAATATCCCCCGGCAGAGCCGGGGGCTGAATCACGAAATTCAAAAAAATTATCACCGCCCGTGGAAAACCTGTCGACTGTCTGTCGATAACTGCCCACAAAAATACGCCGACCCTGCCATCCCGCCACAGCTTGCTAGAAACTATCCGTTGCCGACATCAGATCGACCCTCTATCGACACCTAATGAACCACTTTTCCACTCCTCAGCCCAACGTACAAACACTGAGCTACCAGCTAGTTACGTCAATCAAACCGTAACTAGCGACATTTTTGTCTCACACATTACTACTACTAATAACTATTAAAGAATATTAAAGACCACCCCAGGAGGTGTCCATTGTCGACGACCTTAGAAGATCAATCCACTGCCGACCAACATGAAACAACGACCTCCCGACTCGCCGGAAAGGCTGGCCCATCCATGAAAATCTCTTGCGATCGCGAGCAACTGTTGCACGCGTTTCAAACCGTGGCTTCGGTTGCCCCTTCACGCAGTCCCAAGCCGATTTTGCAAAACGTCAAACTTGAGGTCACCGACCAGACGGTCACGCTGCTCGCGACAGACCTCGAAGTGGGAATTCGTCATCAGGTCACGGGCATCGACATTCAGTCGCCCGGCGTAGCCATCTTGTCGGTCGCGCGGTTTGGCTCGATTTTGCGAGAAAGCACCGATCAAACCTTGCACATCGAGTCGGACGCCCAAGGCACGACGATCCGTGGCGAGCGAAGTCAGTTTCGTCTGCCGGCCGAAAATCCGGCGGAATTTCCACAGGTGACAGCCTTTGAAGAAACCGATTTTCACACTGTTCCCGCTCGCTTGTTGCGAGAGTTGATTCGCCGCACTGCCTTTGCCACCGACAACGAGAGCAGCCGTTACGCACTGGGTGGCGTAAAGCTTGAAGTTGAGGCTGATCAGCTCACCGCCATCGGCACCGATGGTCGACGGCTCGCCAAAATGACGGGCCCGGTTGGCACGACGGGCAAAGCGATCGACGCAGACCAAACGACAATCATTCCGACGCGGGCGATGACACTCATCGAGCGGGCGGTCGACCCGACCGACGACGAAGTCAAGATCGCCGTGAAAGGCAACGAGTTTTTGGTGCATACCGCGAGAGCAACCATCTCGGCACGGATGCTCGAAGGTCGTTACCCCGATTGGAAAAAAGTCTTTCCCGATTCGAGCGGCGGTGTGAAGTTGGACTTGGCTGTTGGGGCGACGCTCACCGCAGTCCGACAAGCTCAGATCGCTACCAGCGACGAGAGCCGTGGCATTGATTTTACGTTTGGCGAAGGCATGTTGGTACTCTCCGGCAAAGCGGCCGAAGTCGGCCAATCGCGAGTCGAACTGCCCATCGGCTACGACGGCGACGAGCTGACCGTGACGCTCGATCCCCGGTTTGCGGTCGATTTTCTCAAGGTGCTCGACGCCGACAAGACATTTACTTTCGCAGTGAAAGATGCCGAGAGTGCCGCCGTTTGCTCGACCGACGATGGCTACGGCTACGTGATCATGCCACTGGCTCGAGACCGATGAACGTAACAGAATGAACGAGAATCTGAGGGAACAATTTGAAGATTTCGAGCGACGACGTGCGACCCAACAGCGGCGTTTTTTCGCCCGTAAGCCAAAGCGAATCGACAACGTACTCGCCCAGGTTATGCAGCGAAAGGGCTACGCCCAAATCAAAGCCGGCAGTGAACGTGACGAAGCATGGATCCAAGCTGCAGGCGAGGTTGCTTCAGCAACTCGCGTAGGAGCCCTGCGACGCGGCGTACTACAAATCGAAGTTGCCAACTCGCTGCAGATGCAAGAACTCACCTTCCGCAAAGAAGAACTAATTGCCAAGTTGCAAACCGCCTTACCCGATGCTGGCATCAAACAACTAAAATTTCGCGTTGGGCAAGTCAAGTGAAAAGTAAGTAACCGTTCACGCGAGGGGAAAAATTAGCCACAGATAAACACGGATAAACGCAGATGAGGAAAGGGTTTTTTAGCCGAATTCGATTGTTGAAAAAAACAGGGGAGAAAAAGCGGAAAAGTTCCGAATCCCTCCAGAAAATCGGTGTTCATCTGTGGCTAACCTTTTTCCCTCGCCTGAACGGTTACAAAAGTAATTACAAAAACTAACCACAACGACACGACGAACACGACGCAAGAAAAATTCTTTTTTGTCGTGTTCATTGTGACGTTATGGTTCAATTTCATCCGCACACCTCACACAAGTGTGATAGCAAAGTAAAACATGGCCAGCGATAACACGAACAGCGATAGCACCAAAAAAATCGAAGCAAATGCCGACTATGGCGAAAAAGATCTGGAACACCTTAGCGACCTGGAACATGTTCGTGAACGGCCCAGTATGTACATCGGCGACACCACCGGGCGCGGGCTGCATCACTTGGTTTACGAAGTCGTCGACAACTCGATCGACGAGGCAATGGCCGATTACGCCAACGAAGTGTTCGTCTCGGTGAATTCCGATGGCTCAGTCACGGTCGAAGACGATGGCCGCGGCATCCCGGTCGAAAAACATCAGCAGCTTTCCGAACAAATGGACCGCGAGGTTTCGACGCTCGAAGGCGTGATGACGGTGCTCAAATTCGGCGGCAAGTTCACCAAAGGCGCTTATCAAACCTCGGGCGGTTTGCACGGCGTCGGCGTGACGGTGGTGAATTTTCTGTCGGAATGGTGCGAGGTCGAAGTCTGCCGCGATGGCCATGTCTATCACCAAGAGTACGAACGGGGCGTCCCCAAGGGCGAAGTTCGCCGCGTTGGCACGACCGACAAACGGGGAACCAAAACTACTTTCAAGCCCGACCCGCAAATTTTTCAGGTCACCAAGTTCGTTTACGGTACGCTCGTCAAGCGATTGCAAGAGCTGGCGTTTCTCAACAAGGGCGTGAAAATCACCGTAGCCGATGCCCGAAATAACGAAACCGAAACCTTCCAATATGAGGACGGTATCCGCGAATTCGTCAAACATCTCAATCGCGCCAGCGACGTGGTTCATGCCGATGTGTTATCGATCGAAGGCGAAAGCGAGGGGGTCAGCCTCGACATTGCCCTGCAATACTCGGGCGAATACACCGAAAACGTCCACACCTACGTCAACAACATCAGCACGACCGAAGGGGGCACGCACCTCTCCGGTTTTCGCACCGCCCTCACCCGCACGCTCAACGCCTACGGCAAAAAAGCGGGGATGTTCAAAGACCTCGTCCCCTCGGGCGAAGATGTCCGCGAAGGGCTGACCGCCGTGGTCAGCGTTCGCGTGCCGCACCCGCAGTTCGAAGGCCAAACCAAAACCAAGCTCGGCAACAGCGAGGTCGAAGGCATCGTCAACACGACGTTTGGCGATTATTTGGCGAAGTTTTTGGAGGAGAATCCCAAAACAGCCAAAGCGATGGTCCGCAAAACGATCGTCGCCGCCGAAGCCCGCGAAAGCGCCCGCAAGGCGCGGCAGCTTATCCGCGAGCGTAAAGGTGCCCTCTCTGGCGGCGGTCTCCCAGGAAAACTCCGCGATTGTTCCAGCAAAGACGTCGACAAGTGCGAACTCTTTTTGGTGGAAGGTGACTCGGCTGGCGGTAGCGCCGAAGGGGGACGGCTTCGCGAGTACCAAGCGATTTTGCCACTGCGCGGAAAAATCATCAACGCCTACAAATCGCGCGAAGACAAAGTCCTCGCCAACGAAGAAGTCCGCAGCATGATCGCTGCCATAGGCATCGGTATCGGCGAAGACCTCGACCTCAGCAAACGCCGTTATGGTCGGATTGTGGTCATGACCGATGCCGACGTCGATGGCTCGCACATTCGCACGCTACTGCTCACGTTTTTCTATCGCCAAATGTACGATCTCGTCGCCCAGGGCCATGTCTACGTCGCACAGCCGCCCCTTTTTCGTGTACAAAAAGGCAAAAAGTCGCACTACGTGCAGACCGAAGACGAGATGAAGACGCAACTCCTAGAACTCGGCCTCAGCGAAAGCGTATTCGACGTGGGCGAAGGCGAGATGATCGACGGCGAGCGGATGGAAAAGCTCTGCCGCACGTTAGCCGCGCTGGAAGACGCCGTCATAGCGCTCGAACGCCGCGGCATCAGCCTAAAAATTCACGCCCAGCGGCAAGACCCCGCAACGCTCAAGCTGCCGGTCTATCACGTCTTTCTCGGACACAACGAACATTGGTTCACCACCCGCGCTGATCTCGACGCCTACGTCGCCGATCAAGAAAAAGCCCTCGGTCACGAACTCCGCATCGACACCGGCACCACCGCCCTAGCCACAACCCCCGAATCCGAACCCGAATCAAAAACCCCCGAACCCACACCCTCCGCCACCGGCGAGCCCGCTTCAGCGGACGGGGAAACCAACGGAGAAGCCCTTCCCGAAGAACCCACCGGCCCCAAGCTCCGCATCGTCGAACTCCACGAAGTTCGCACGATCAACACCTTGCTCAGCGATCTCAGCGAACTAGGTTTCTCGATCGATGCGCTCATCCCCATCGACCGCACTGGTCAAGAAGGCTCGCGTTACACGCTCCGCCGCGGCGACAGCGAAACCGGTCTCGACGACCTCCGCAGCCTGCCAAGTGCCATCCGCTCGGCGGGAGAAAAAGGCTTGAAAATCACGCGTTTCAAAGGCTTGGGCGAAATGAACGCCGAAGAACTACGCGAAACAACGCTCGACCCCACCAACCGCACGCTACTACGGATTACGATGGAAGACGCCGGCGCCGCCGACGACCTCTTCCGCATCCTCATGGGCGACAACGTCGAACCCCGCCGCGAATTCATCCAGAAGCACGCACTCGACGTGAAGAACTTGGATGTTTGATTAGGGGAAACCTTGTTTCCCTGCCGAATATTTTGCTTTAAGTCTATAAAGCGATTTGACGACAGTTGTGTACGCGGGTGCAGGAACGCACTTCTTTTACCCATGGTTTGCTGGCGTTGCGCGCGTGCTTTTGGCCGTTTAGCGAGCCCAGCTAAGTCTCTCGATGGTTGATAGCAGTACGGATTGTCACCGTTCCCGCGAGGCAGTTTCCTTCCTGGAACGACTTAGTACTACAGCGCAGGGTTATAACCACGGATTTCACCGATGACCACGGATTTTGTCGAAGAAAAGCTGTCCACCTCACAACGCACCGC
>JAADGD010000037.1:0-6060 GCA_013152515.1 Planctomycetota bacterium | reverse complement strand
AACAACCGCGATCGCACGTGAGAGCAATTTCATCAGTGATATCCGTGTAATCTGTGGTTGATACATTTTGGACTCTGCGCTGTAGTATTAGAGCCTGTTTTTGAATTGCTATCGCCTTGGATGCAATCTTGATGGTAGGCTTTTTCCCTTAGAGCCTGCACCGCTCGTTGTGCCCGTCGTGTCGTTGTGGTTACGGTTTTCAAGCAAAATTTTTCACGGTTTGGTGAATTCCCATCTGCCGCTCGTATTCTCCGGCGGTAAACAGATAGGGGGAAATCTTTGATGTACTAGCCTTTTCATGTGCTAGCACTCCACCTAGCTGCTCTTCCCCGCACAACTTGAATTTGCTATTTAACCCCGACTTGCGAAACGCAGCTAGCGCTGCGCTCGCTTATTTCACCGGATTTTTCCGGAAGTCGTCTCCAAGTTTAGTCGGGGTTCTCCCAATGGAAAACGTTATTCGTTCTCGTCCCAAGCGTTCGCTCGTTCGTCGCCTCATTGCACCTATCGCTTCGTTGGCTCTTTTGTCCGGAGGTGGTTGGGGAGCGTATCACTTCTACGACTCCGAGCTGACTGAAGGAGGGCAAGCGGTATCTGCCCACAGTGCGCCTTCTGCCAAAGACGAACTAAAAATGCTGTTCGCCTCCGAAGACTCACCAGCGACTGAGGCGAAGAGTGTCTCTAGCGAACAGGCACCCGCGCCAATAAAAACGCCTGCAAAAAAAACTCCTGTAAAACTTGATCGCTACGCGTTGGTGCAAGACGAACCAGCGAACTTGCCGGCTACTCCGCCAGAGTTACCACCGCTCGTGTCAGAGAAAACACCTGTCGTGCCAGTCGCAGTGGGGGATCGCTACGCGGCAGCGACGGCGATGGTCGTGACACAACCCTCGACGGAAGTGGCAGCTCTGAAAGAAACAGAAACGTCAGAAACGATGCCAGAAACGGATGCCCTAGAAACCGTTGACTCGGAAAAGAATAACCTAGAAACAAAGGATATAGCGCGCGGCCAAGAACCTAGCACCAATCCACTTCGCCCCGCCAGTTCTCCCACCACACCGTCCGACCTCGACGCGCGCGCCGCATTTGGAGCAGCACTGTCGCAAGCCCCCAAAACCTCCGAATCCAACGTTCCCAACAATTTAGCCACCGCGCTAGAGCAAGCGCGTCCTCTACGGCCAGCCCAGCCACAGCAAGCACAACTGCCACCGCGGCAAAAGAATCAGCCACCTACAATGGCAAATCCACGGTATCAACGCCAACCGACACAGCCGACGACCCCACCAGCCACAGCACAATCCCAGCGTCCAGCGCCACCGCTCGACATTCAGCCACCTCCACAACAACCCTTACCGGCACTCGGCGCGAATCCTTTTGGTGCTGTTCCACCGACCCCTTTGCAAACTAGCCGCGAGCCAACCACAGCTCCGCAAATGGCACCTCCGCAAATGGCCAACTTGGGCAGCGTTCCTCAAAGCCCCGTTTCTCAAGGTCTTGCTCCTCAAGGTCTCGCTCTACAAGGTCTCGCTCTACAAGGTCTCACGCCGACGCCCGGCCTTGCCAACCATCCTGGCAGCGGTCGTCCGGGAGAAAGTTTGTTGGAAGGCGCGCAAAGTCCTTCGATCACGATCCAAAAATTGGCTCCCGAAGAAATCCAAGTCGGCAAGCGCTGCACGTTTGCTATTCGCATCCTTAACAACAGCCAGCGTACTGCTCAAAATGTTCAAATTCGCGACGAAGTGCCACTCGGTACCGAACTCGTTGGTACCGCGCCGCGGGCAACGGTCTCGGGATCGGAAATTCTCTGGGACCTGGGCACGCTTTCGCCCGGCGAAGAGCGGACGGTCGAAATGGAACTGCTACCCAAAGAAGAAGGCGAACTCGGAAGCGTAGCAATGGTCACTCTCTCGGCTCAAGCCTCAGCCAAATCGCGTTGCACGCGGCCAGAGCTAGCCTTGCGTCTCACCTCCAAACCTCAAGTCCACGTCGGCCAACAGCACATCGTACAGATCGAAATCTCCAACCCTGGCAGCGGCAAGGCGACCGGTGTCATGCTGCTAGAAACGATCCCCACAGGTGTCAGCCACGAAGCTGGCCCTGCCCTGGAATTTGAAGTCGGTACGCTGCAACCGGGCGAAAACCGCCGTATGGAACTGGTACTGACGGCCGAACAAGCCGGCAGAATTAACAATGTGATGACCGCACGCGCCGACGCGAGCTTGCAAGTCGAGGCAAGTTGCGAATTTGAAGTGATCGCTCCTGAGCTAAAACTTTCGATCGAAGGCCCACAGCGCCGTTTCCTCGAGCGGCCTGCGACCTACCGCGTCAGTGTTGATAACCCTGGCACAGCCGCCGCGAAAGATGTGCAACTGGTTACCCATCTGCCGCGGGGGATGCAGTTTGTCAGCGCCAACAACATGGGTGAATACGATTCTGCCACGCACAGCGTACATTGGAGCCTCGCCGAACTTCCAGCCAGCGAACGTGGCACCGTCGAGCTGGTCGCGCTGCCTATCGAGTCGGGAACGCAAACCTTGCAAATCGCCACCAAAGCGCGACAAGGCTTAGAAGATCGCACCGACAAGCAAGTTCTCGTCGAAGGTCTGTCGGCGTTGATGTTTGAAGTGATCGACCTCGAAGGACTCATCGAGATCGGCGGCGAAACGACCTACGAGATCCGCGTACAAAACCAAGGCTCGAAGGCGGCGACCAATGTCCAGATCGTCGCGATCATGCCCGCAGGTATCCGCGCTACCGGTGGCCAAGGCGAAACGCGACACGTAGTGCAAGGCGAACGTGTGGTCTTCGCCCCGCTACCGCAACTCGCCCCGAAGGCAGAGACAACCTTCCGCATCCAAGCCCAAGGCGTCCGCCCTGGCGACCAACGCGTCCGTGTTCAACTCACTGCTGACGACCTCCAGCAACCGATCACCAAAGAGGTCAGCACGCGGGTCTATGCGGACGAGTAAACTCTAGCGTGCATTCCGGCGATCCGAAGGATCGCGGCTACGAGAGACGTTTACAATTCCGAATAGCTTTTCGGCGTCCAAACGCTTTTGTAGATTTTGCTGACGGTGCCCTTGTACTTTTTGACTTCCTTGAGCACTTGCCAGTCAGGATGCTTGACGAAATTACCCCAAGCCGTGTCGACCGCCGCACTATTGTCGTAGACAGTCATGTAGGTGAGGTTGGGCATCTTGTCGCCAATGAGTGCATGGCCCATAAAGACCGGCGCAATGCCACAATCGAGAAAGATTGGCACTTCGCCCGAGTTGAACATCTCGACCTTGAGCTGACCAAAATTTTCTGTGGGGCTTTCGTAAGTTCGTAACTCGAACAGTCTCGACTGTCCTTCGGCTTTTTGCTTGGGAACTGTTACCTTCGGCCAGCAATCGAATGATAAAAGCAACTCGCTGCGAATTCGCTTGAGCGGCGGTTGATCGGCAGGCGTACTCAAATACTCTTTGCCCGCTGCTAGATATTTCTGATCCGAGGCCAACTTCGCCGCTGCTCCCGTGACCGCTTCGACGCTGGGCCCAGGCACAAGTAACAAAACCTCGATCGGACCTTCCGCCGCCGATTCCACTTGATCAAACACCCCAATCGGTCCGAGTCCCTGCCGCGTCAAAGCCGGCAGGAGCGCCTGTTCGAGATACGCGTCGAGTTTTTGCTCAGCCGCCGCGTCCACGAGCGTGTAAGTGCGCAGTTCGAGCACCTGGTTTTCGTCGGCAGACGCACGATGCGGTAAGGCGAGAACGGCAATCAGTGTCGCGAGCAAGTAACGGAGCATGTGAGATACCTCAATGTGGATTGAAGAATGAAAAGTCGTGCCTACTAGCATACACGATTGGGCCGTTGGTGCAGGGAGACTTTTTTCGGTTCGTCAGGTGAATTGCAAAGTCGTGTCATTTCCAGGAGGATTGCAAAGTCGCGAAGAGGAAGAGAAAAATACCATAGAATTCCCAGCACAGCCACTTAAGTTCGACTGTCGCACTTTTCCTAGGAAAGATTACCCCGCGAATAACGCGAATTAGTATGTGGAGTCTTCATTTCTGAAGAGCCCGATTGCTCGTGATCGAGATAAATGAACTTGGTTCGCGTTATTCGCGGGCAAAAACTGCGAAAGAAGAACTAATCACTGTCGAATCAGCTGCGCTGTGAATGTGAAGTGGTCCAACAGCCACTCACCCCACCTCTAACCCTTCCAAATACTCCCGCAGCTCTTTTTCTTTCTCCGTAGCAGTCCCTTTCAGTTCTCGCATTTCCCCTCGTAGCCGTTCGACGGAGTCCTCTTGCTCGGTGAATTTTTTGATGTACCGTTTGTACAGTTCCGAGTTGTGTGGCAGTTGCTGCATGTTTTTGCGGATGCGGGATTGCTCTTGGCCGATAACTGCCAACTCGGTTTGTCGTCGTTGATGTTGCTGGTTGAGGGCGGCGAGGGCTGCGCGACGACGTTGGATTTCTTGCAGAGCCGCTTTGATCTCTTCGCTCACTTCGTCGGCGGAGAGATAAAACTCGTATTGGTGAGACCCCAACTGACGGAGATGGACCGCCTGCTTCATCAGACGCTCTTCGACGATTTTTAGTTCGGCCACTTGCCCAGGCAATGGTTCGACGGCGAAACGGTGTCGATTGCGCGTCGTTTCGTCGGCTTGCTCAGGCTCGACTAACTTCCAGTCGGCATGGAGCGGGTGTTCGACGAGGACCGTCTTGGATTGGTCGCCGGAGTTTTTGATCGTGTACGACCAACGGCGAGTATACTTTTGAGTGGTATGGAGTAACCCATTAAGCATCTTGACCGTCACGAGCTTCTTGGCCGTCGCTTCGTGTTTCGGAGCGACTTCGACGTCGAGATCGATCGCGTAGCTCACCAACCGCTCGCTCCCGGCAGGTAGGTCAGGAATTTTGGCATCGCCGGCGTAGACACCGCCGTCGAATAGCGTGATCGGGCCTTGCATCAAATGCAGGTCGCTGGTGTTTTTCAGGCGAATGCCGTTGAGTGGGTGCTTGGTGTGGACCGACTGGTTGTAAATCGAAATCTTGCTTGTCTCGACCGCTTGATTGATGATCGGCAGCATCGCCGAGCGCTGACGTTTGATCGAAACCGGCATGGCAATGTCGTAACGAAACAGTTCGCCCACCTCGCCCGCCTCAGCCACGGCGGCGATGCTCTCGGACATGTCGAAGGAAGGTTCACCACCGATCTCGCCAAATGGATCGTCGTCTCCGTCAAAATTTCCTTCACTGCCCTCACCGCCATATCCACCACCAAGTGCGCCGCCACCGCCACCACGACCACCACTTCTAAAGGCGAGGACTCCGTTCACGGCTTTTTCCTTTCCTCCAAATCGCCTGAATAATGATTTACCCCCATCTCCCCTAGATCCTGACTGAGCTTCAACTTTCAATTCACTCATTACACTACTCATATCCTGATCGTAGCTCTGCGGGCGCAGCGAAGCGTAGAGTTCGTGTTCAACTCTTGGTCGCGTCGCATAAAGGGGCGAGTAGAGGTCCATCGTAAACGAGATCGGTCGGCCGCTGACTAAACTCAACTCGACATCTTTCCAGTCTTGGTCGCCTGTGTTTTCGACGATCGCCCAGCCTTGCAGCAGCGAGTCTTTTTCGTCGTCGAGCACCAGCCGGTAGCTCGTTTTCCAGACAGGCGCTTCGCGGATGTAGCCGACCCGCACTGGCCGTTGGCCTTCGCCCTGAAATTTTATGGTGACCGTCTTTTTGTCGGTGTTGTGTGCCGAGGCCAAGATTTTTAGCGCGGCACGAAATTCCTGCTCCAGATCGGCGTCGGCCATTTGGATGCGGCTGATGGCGCTGATCGCGATGCTTTGCAAGCCTTCTTCGGTCAGCAAATTGATGTAATCGGCCTTAATCGGTTCGCCGCCGGGGACGGGTTGCGGCCGCGACTCGGCGCCGACCATCGTGCCACGGATTTCGTGGGTTGCTTGGACGATCAGCTCACGGCCACGCACCTGGGTGAGCAACTGAAAGAGCGTCGGGTTGTTGGTCAGGTCGATGGCAAAGGTGCGGAGCGTCTTGGTAATC
>JAADGD010000215.1 GCA_013152515.1 Planctomycetota bacterium | reverse complement strand
GAATCGGAGCAAAAGTCTCTTGCTGAAGAATCGGTGCGTCGGCCGCGATTTCAACCAGGGCCGGTCGCACATAAACGCCGCCCGTTGGGACTCCATCTGTAACTCGCTCGCCGCCGTGAACGATGCCACCCTGTTTTTTTGCGTCAGCTAAGGCTGCTGACATCGCTTGCACTGCCCGTTGGTCAATCAAGGGACCAACCAGCGTACGCTTCTCATTCGGATCGCCAATCGGCAGCTTGGCGAAAACTTCTAGCAACCGGTCGCGAAGCTGGTCGGCGATCGACTGATGAACAATCAACCGCCGCAAGCTGGTGCAGCGTTGGCCGCAGGTGCCTACCGCAGAAAATGTGATCGAGCGCACGGCCAGTTCCAAATCTGCCGTCGGAGCCACGACCATGCCGTTGTTGCCGCCAAGTTCTAACAGCGAACGGCCTAAGCGAGCGGCCACGGTTTGTGCTACTGCGCGACCCATTGGGACTGAGCCGGTTGCTGAGACTAGCGGCAAGGCGGGCGAAGAGGCAAGCTTTTGGCCAATGTCTGCCTTGCCGACGACTAAGCTTGAAATGCCTGGAGGGACTTCGTTCGAGTCGGCTAGAGTTTGGGCAAACAAAGCCTGACAAGCGATCGCGGTGAGCGGCGTTTTCTCGGATGGTTTCCAGATCACGGGATTGCCGCACACCCAGGCGATGGTCGCATTCCAGGCCCATACTGCCACGGGAAAATTAAAAGCAGAAATCACCCCTACCGGGCCAAGCGGGTGCCACTGTTCTGCAAGCCGATGGCCGGGACGCTCGCTGGCCATCGTGTTGCCATAGAGCTGACGACTCAAACCGACCGCGAAGTCGCAGATATCGATCATCTCCTGCACCTCGCCGAGCGATTCCTGGTAGATTTTACCCGCCTCCCAAGTGACCAGCGTGGCGAGCGACTCTTTGTGGGCGCGCAAACGCTGTCCGAATTGACGCACGAATTCGCCACGCACGGGAGCTGGCACGACGCGCCAACTTCGAAAAGCCTCGCTGGCGGCCTCGACCGCCTCGTCGAATTGCGATTCGTCGACGGCGGTCAACTCGGCGAGCATTTTTCCGTCGATGGGCGAATGCACTGCGATCGAATCGCCCTTTCCTGCCAAGGATTGGTCGCCGATGGTGAATCCGGCCAGCGGGAGTTTTACTCCGAGAGACTCTAACGCCGTTTGTACTGATTTGTGCATGGCTCTGCTCATCGAGTTATTCTGATGCGGCACGCTATTCTGCCGCGGCACTAAAGCGAGTTGCGACTCGCGACTGGTAATGTTTTCCGAAACGATTGGAGAGAAAACGCTTGAAGTCGACTTGCTCTTGCTTCACAAATCCCTTGCCTGGCAGTTCGCCAGTGACGTGCATGTCGACAGCGGCACAAATACCGGCTGCGGTCGTGATTTGGATTGCGCTCCAGTTTTCGTTGCCGACGGTTTTAGAATAGATTTTACGCGCATCCGTGATCTGCACGAGCTCGCCTTTACGCGTTCCCGTAACCGTACAGAACGTCACGACGACATCCTGAAAAGTAATCGGCACCGCATTTTCCAAGATATCTTTGAGCAACTCGCGACGCTCGTTTAGTCGAAGTTCGTTCACCAGCAGCACCATTAGCTCGCGATGGCCCAGGTAGCGAATCGTTTTGTAGTTGAGCTGCCGTACCTTGCCGTCTAACGTTTCGCAAAGCGTGCCCAATCCGCCACTGGTATTGAAGGCTTCATAGCGAACCCCGTCGAGCGAAAAATGCTCTAGCCCCTCCATCGGCAACACTTCGATACGCTGCTTTTCGTGAATCGCTTCGCACGGATTGCAATACTCGTTGATCAGACCGTCGGTCGACCAGGTCAGATTGTACTTGAGTGCTCCGGTTGGGAATTGTGGCAAAGCGCCGACTCGCATTTCCACTTTATCGAGTTGGTCGAACGAATGCGTCAAATGATTGGCAACGATTGAAATGAACCCAGGTGCCAAACCGCACTGCGGCATAAAAATTTGACCTGCAGCAGCTTGCTTGGCAACTTTCCGCACACGACGGGTTGTTTCGACATCTTCGGTCAAATCGAAGTAGCTAGCGCCCGATTTCAAAGCCACTTCGGCGATCAAAGGATTGAAACGAAAGCTGAGCGCCGAGATCACCGAATCGCAATTGCTCATGGCTGCCGCCAGCTGCGATTGGTCGGTCGCATCGACTTGCTGCGTCGCCACTTTTGTGCTTTTCGACAACCGCTCTAACGATTTTAGATCGGCATCCGCGACGCGAACCTCATAGTCGCCCGAGTCGATCAGCAGCCGAGCGATAGTCCGCCCAATCTTACCTGCTCCAAGAAGCAAAATACGATGCATAGATGTCGCCTTATTTTTCGAAAAACTGAGCTCCGATTGCTGGTCTCAGCCTAATTTGGTCCACTGATTACTCAAAGTGAAAAGGGTTAAACCACGAATGACGCGAATCTACACGAATAAAATAGATTTTATTCGAAACATCTTTTTTCAAAATGCGCCGGACTGAGTTGATCTGAGGACTGTTATTCGTGCTATTCGTATAATTCGTGGTCGGTTGTTTTCAGTTTGAGTGATTAGTAGTAAGGTGCATCCTATGGCATAGGTTTCGACTACAGCAACTCCAATCGGCGACCTGCTGAGAGAGGAATTGAGCGTGGCAAGCAAATCACCAGATGCTGAGTCTTTCCAATGGGAACCACAGCCGGCTGCAGCTGCACTGGTCTCGCGTCTGATCGACCAGTTTCTTGCCATCAACGACGACGTTGTGAGACTAGCTCAGCGAATGCATGTTGAGACGGGAACCCGTCTCAACGATTGGGTCGACTCGATCTGGTTGCCGAAATCATTTGAGCAGGGATCGATCGAAAAAAACCTTGCCGAAGTCGGTTTTGAAACGGAGGAATCGAGCCCCCAAGTATGGCACCACCCAGGCGGTATCTTTCCACAAATCGTGATCGGGCCGGTTGCCCTACTCGACTGGAACGAGAAAAACGAAAACCTTACCTTGGCAATCAAAATTAACGATGTGGCACACTTTGCTCGAATCCACAGCCTCGACGAATCTCGCCTGCTCGGTCAGCCCGGCAGTCGACTTCGGGTAGCCAGTTTTTCTCCTCAGCAAGACACCGTCCTGGTTGCCATCGAACGTCAAGGTTGGCAAGACCTCACGATGCCAACGGAAACTGGCGAGCAAATCGCTTTAGCCGCACGACACCACCAGCAGTTAGCCGTTAGAAATCGCTCGAGTACTGCGACACAATCTGGTTTTGATTTTTGCGCAAACATGCTTCGACAAGCAATCGACGACCTCGGCACCGACTGGGCGTGTCATCTTTTTTTTGCTGCCGAACGAACTTATTGGATGAGCCGCAATTTTGCCGCACGTGTGCAGTACGATCGTCAGCAACAGCTTGGCCTTGGCTGGGCGAATCACGATCACCACACTTACCGTTCTAGCCGCAGTTGTTTTCATCTACTGATTGGCGTGCTTGAGCAAATGGGTTTTCAGTGTCGCGAACGGTTTTACGCGGGCCAAGAAGCGGGCTGGGGCGCTCAAGTGTTGGAACAGCCGCAAGCCGGCATCATCGTCTTTGCCGATGTCGATCTCTCGCCAGAAGAAATCTCGGCCGATTTTTCGCACCAGCCCCTCCCGCACCGCGATCAGCTCGGCACCGTCGGTCTCTGGTGTGCACTCCATGGCGAGTCGTTTCTCGCAGCCGGCATGCACCACCTGGAATGTCAATTCGACTTCGACGCAGCACGCAGCCAACTTGCAGAAGCTGGCGTAGAAACTATGGCTCCGTTCACCGATTTTCCGTTCCTGAAACAAGCGTTCACCCAAGGCCAGATGTGGCCCGTCGAGCCCGACCGTATCGAGGCTGCTCTAGCCGATGGCCATATTTCACAAAAACTTGCCGAGCAGTTTCGTCGCGAAGGTGCCCTCGGTTCCCATCTAGAAATCCTTGAACGCAACGACGGCTACAAGGGTTTTAACCAAACCGGTGTCAGCGATATTATTTTGCGTACCGATCCTCGCAATCAGTAACGAATGCAATAGAGTAGCCGTCGGCGGAAGCCGAGGGTTTTGTCGCATCAACCCTCGGCTTCCTCCGACGGCTGTTGCTGCTGTTTGCTTACTTCGCAAATCGATTCAGCGACAGGAAATGGATGGGCATGTTGGTCGTTCCATCGAGTGACATATCGGCCAACGCCTTGCCGAGCACCGAAGTAAACTTAAAACCGTGCCCCGACAGGCCTGCGGCGAACACCACGCCTGGACATGCAGGGTGGCGATCCACAATAAAATGCTCGTCGGGCGTCATCGTGTACATGCAGGCCGCATGGTCGGTATTTCGCAAGGTGACCTGCGGCAAGTGCTGCCGCAAGAAAGATTCGATGCGTCGCTGTTCATCTCGATGCAAGCTACGGTCGAGCTGCAACGGATCGGCCACCGAGGTGCCACCGGTATGCTCGGCAAGTTTGACTCCTCGACCGTCGAGCTGCGGAAACCCATAAAACATGCCTTCAGGCAATTCGAAAAAAAACGTCGGAAAACTGTTTGACGCCAAGTAATGTTCGCCCTCAGCCTCATACCAAAACAGACTCTTGCGACGTACTTCTAGTGGGACTCCTAAATCGCTGAGCAACTGACCGGCCCAAGCGCCTGCCGCTACGATCAGGCGGTCTGTCGAAAAATCCCCCACGTTGGTTCGCACCTGGATCGAGTCGCTAACTTCCCAGCTTTGCACCTCCGCAGGGCATCGCAACTCCGCGCCAGCTTTTTGGGCCGCTCGGACGTGCGTCTTAATGCACTCTTCGACCATCAGATAGCCGGCCCGCCGTTCGAACACGCCGACCATCTCATTCGGTATACGCAGTCCAGGCCAACGTTGCTGGATCTCTGTCGCGGTGAGACTGTCGACTTCAAGCCCATGCAGTTCGGCGGCACACAGCACGCCCGGCACGACTTGGCCCTCGGCGAGACCCACCTGCAGGATTCCCACTTCGTGATAGAGCTGACATTCTGTGTGCGTTTGGAGCTCAGTCCAAAGTCGATAGCTCTCTAGTAGTAGCGGTACGTAATCGGGATGTTCAAAATACGCTTGGCGAATGATACGCGTCTGACCGTGCGAACTCCCCCGATCGTGCGGCGGCTCAAATCGATCGACCCCCAAAACGCGCACACCGCGCTGAGCCAAATGCCACAAAGCCGCGCTGCCTACGCCACCGCCAGCACCCAAGACGATCGCATCGTAATGTTCCATTTTTCAGATCACCCACAATTCCTACGATCTCTCGGCAAGCGAAATAACGGTTCTCGGTTGAGAGCCCACGTATTCGGCCAAGGGACGTACGAGCCGATTATCTGCCAACTGCTCGGCCACATGCGCTGTCCAGCCGACTACTCGCGCCATCACAAAAATTGGCGTAAACAGATCGGTCTCAAAACCCATCAGATGGTAAGCAGGACCAGCGGGGAAATCGAGGTTAGGATAGATTTTTTTCTGGGAGACCATTCCCTCCTCAAGCACTCGAGAAATTTCCACCAGGCCCTGGCCATGGTAACGCTCAGCCAACTGGTCTCGATAGTGGGTCATCATCGGTACACGCGAATCGCCGTTGCGATAAATCCGATGGCCAAAACCCATGATTTTCTTTTTGGTGGCCAAGGCGTCCGCCAGCCAGGCCTCGGCATTTTCGGGAGAGCCGATTTCCTTGAGCACTGCCATCACGGCTTCGTTAGCCCCGCCATGCAACGAACCTTTGAGCGCCGCAATCGCGCCGCTCACCGCTCCGCACAAATCAGAGAGGGTCGAAACAATGACCCGGGCCGTGAATGTCGAGGCATTGAAACCATGTTCCGCATAAAGCGTCAGCGAGCCATCAAACGCTTTGACGACTTCCGGCTCTGGGACTTCGCCCAAACACATGTGAAAAAAGTTGGCCGAAAACGAGAGATCGGTCCGCGGAGCAATCACCGACTTGCCACGTCGCAGACGCTGGTTGGCGGCGATGATCGTCGGAATTTTTGCTGTCAGCGATAAGCCTTTTTCTAAGGCGGACTGCGAATCGTCGGCTCCTGCGAATTCGGACTCCATGCCCAAATAGCTTACCGCGGTACGCAACGCATCCATCGGGTGTCCGCCGGCGGGAAATCGCTCAAGCACCTCCAGTAGTTTCGGATTTAGCTCACGCGCGGCTCGTTCGCTTTTGACAAACGCCTCCAGTTCGCTCGCTGTGGGCAATTCGCCGTAAAGCAATAGGTAAGCGACCTCTTCAAAATCGCATTGCTCGGCCAGTTCATGCACAGGATAGCCGCGATAATAGAGCGACTTTTGCTCTGCCACCACGTGCGACACCTCGGTTGTATCAAAAACGACACCTTCCAAGCCTTTTTTTGCTTTGAATCGGTCGGGACTAGCCATCGTGATCTCCTGTTTAGGAATAACAAAAAAACTGTTCAGCAATGTGAAGTGCTATAGGAGCCACGGATGAAACCCAGCGAGGCTCGTTGCCGCAACCAAAGTCCCCCTCCCTCTTTTAGGGAGGGGTTAGGGGAGGGTTTTTGAATCACTAGGTATCGCAAACCCCTCCCCTAGCCCCTCCCCACAAGGTTGCCACCACGGTTTTACTCAGTGGCTAAGTCAGCCGTGGCAACCTTGCGGGGAGGGGGATATCTCAGGAAAATTTACGCACACTGCGCAAACTTTTACCGTTAGTAACACGGATTGAACACAGACATAAGTCATAGGACAAAATCTTTTTTCTATATCAGTGTTTCATCCGTGTTCAATCCGTGGCAAAATTTTTCTTGAATTACTCAATGACTACCGTGAATATGTATAGTGAATCCAAAACATGGAAAACGACTCTTGGCCATTCCTACAGCTTAAAATTAAATAAGTCCTGATCGAACTCCGCGTACTCGGCATAGCGCAACAATTCGTATAGCCGTTTGCGGGTCTGCATTTGCTCGACCACCGACTGCTGAGTTCCTTGCTCTGCCAAGCTACGCAGCCCGTCTTCTACGGCTTTCATTGCCAGCCGCAGTGTCGTGACGGGATAAATCACCAAGTTGTAGCCAAGATTAGTCAACTGCTTGGTCGACAGCAGCGGCGACTTGCCGAATTCGGTCATATTGGCCAACAGAGGCACTTCGATCGCCTCGCGAAAGGCTGCGAATTCGCTTTCGTCGGCCAATGCTTCTGGAAAAATCATTTCCGCGCCCGCCTCGACATAGCGTTTCGCACGTTCGACCGCCGCCTCGAAGCCGTCGACACCTCGCGCATCGGTGCGCGCAATAATCAAAAAATTCTCGTCGGTCTTCGCATCGACAGCCGCCTTGATCTTGCGAGTCATTTCCTCAGCCGTAACCAGTTGCTTGTTATCCAAGTGGCCACAACGCTTGGGAAATTGTTGATCCTCTAAATGACAGCCGCAGAGCCCGGCTGCTTCGATGGTTTGCACCGTCCGTGCCACATTGGCTACTTCCCCAAAGCCGGTATCAATGTCGACGATCGCCGGCAAATCCGTCACCCGCGAAATTGCCTCTGCCCGACCAGAAACTTCCGAAAGGGTCGTGAGCCCGATGTCTGGCAAGCCCAACTCCGCCGATAGGGCTGCGCCCGAAACATAGACGCCTTCGAAGCCTAGCTCTTCAATCTGCATTGCCACCAACGGCGCAAACGCACCAGGAAATCGAAGCAAGTTGCCGGTCGCCAGCGACTGACGAAACAAAGCACGCTTTTCGGCCGCGGTTTTGGTGGAGTGCAACATCAGAAAATGCCTTTCGTATCTCGTTCGGTTCCCTGCACCACATCTTTGCTCAATTGAACATTGAGCTGAGCCACATCGTCAGCCGACAATTCTGCCAAACGGTCGCAAAGATCAAGAAATCGTTCTCGCTCGGCGGCTTCGACAAGTCCCTCGGTAAGCGTATCAAACTTCCGAATGTAATCAGGTCGGGCAAAGGGATTTGCTCCTGCCGGATGGGCATTGGCTACGGCTAATTCGTCTTCTAGCGTTTCACCATTCTTTAGTTGAATCACCACGCGACCGCCGAACGCTCGTTGTGCGGGATCGGGGTCATGATAGCGGTCGGTCCAGACCGCATCCTCGGCGGTCTCAATTTTTCGCCACAAGGCGATCGTTTCCTCACGTTGCGCCCGCTGGGGTGTGTAACTTTCCTCATGATGCCAGCGGCCATCTTCGAGCGCGACCGCAAAAATGTACATGATGCTATGGTCAAGCGTCTCGCGAGTAGAAGCCGGGTCGAACTTCTGCGGATCACCTGAGCCGGTGCCGATTACGTAGTGTGTATGATGACTAGTGTGGATAGTTACTTTCTCGATTACACGTAGGTCGGCAATTTTTGTCCGCATGCGAAAGGCCAAATCGATCAGTGCCTGCGATTGATACTCGGCTGAATGCTCTTTGGTGTAAGATTCCAAAATCGCCTGCCGTGGCTCACCAACTTCTGGCAGCGGCACCTGATACTCGGCCTGCTGTCCATCGAGCATGTAAGCCAACACACTGTCCTCGCCTTCGTAGATTGGCGAAGGGCTTCGCTCGCCTCGCATGGCCCGATCGACTGCCTCGACGGCCAGCTTGCCTGCGTGTGCCGGTGCGTACGCTTTCCAGCTTGAGATTTCACCCTTTCGCGACTGCCGGGTAGAGAACGAAACATGCACCGCTTGCTGAAGTGCCTGAAAAACTGTTTCGGTCGAAAGTCCCAACATCGCGCCCAAACCGCCAGCCTGGGCAGGGCAAAGATGCGCGATATGATCTTTCTTGTATTTGTGCAAACAAATGCCTGTTACCAATGCAATCTGAATCTCGTAGGCAGCCACGATGCCTCGTAACAAATCGGCTCCGTTGCGACCACACTGTTGAGCAACAGCCAGCAGCGGAGGGATATTGTCGGCCGGGTGCGAGTAGTCGGCTGCCAAGAAAGTGTCGTGCATATCGAGTTCACGAACCGCGACGCCATTTGCCCAAGCTGACCATTCGGCATCAAAAGTTTGACTATTCTCGATGCCGAATAAACGAGCGCCCCCGCGGCGAGGATGGGCAAGCGATTGAGCTCGGGCGTGGCGAACTGGCGACCGATTGATCGCCGCGATCGCTACCGCACCGTTGTCGATCATACGGTTAGCCACCATCTGGGCGACCTCTGCCCCGATGGCAACCTCCTCGGTCGCGACTACGGCCAGTTTCCAGGCTAGCTGTTCTTCTTTGGCAGGAGTTTCCGCAGAGGGAAAAACACGAACGGTATGAAGCTGCATAGTAGTATTCCGACACCTAGTACTACAGCGCAAAGTTGAACCACAACGGCACAACGGGCACTACGAAATAAATTTATGACTCAAGAGTTTCCAATAAATCTGTCTCTATCAAGCATCCTGAAATGATATTTCCTGAAAACCATGTCTAACAATCTTCTCCATTTCACACCGTTTGTTTTGTTTTTTCGCATGACGTTGTGTTCGTCGTGTCGTTGTGGTTCCAATGGGAAAATGCGGTAATACCTAAAAGCCAGCTCCACTTACAAAACTCCTAGCCCGACAATCACGCTAGCATTGCCCCGAAACACTGAATCTCAGGTTGAGTCAAAAACGACTTTTCGGTAAATTTTCAGGCACGATAGTCTTGGTCCGTATACTCCCGTTATCTTCGGCCATTTCTCTCTGGGCAGCGCGACCGCGTGGGCTCACCAGATTGCTCACCGCAAGGATGCAAAAGATGAGAATCTCGCAGTTAAGCCTCGAAGGACGAGGCGCATGGCCCGATCTGCACATCGACTCACTAAGCCCCCAGCTTAACGTGTTTTTTGCCGACCCGCGAGGTGGTAAAAGCACCGTGGCGCGACTTCTCAGCCATTTGCTGTATGGAAAATCCGAGAGCTCCTGGCGACTCCAGTTTGGGCAGTCGGTGCCGATGGCCGAGGGAAAAATTTCGCTCGACTCCAAACGAGGACAATTTGTCCTTCGTCGCCATTCCGATGCTGGCCAACCCGATGCTGGCCAACCCGATGCTGGCCGCCAGGGAGTATCGGATTTGCCATACAGCAAATGGCTGAGTAGTCGCGCTACAGTGCTTTTACCACCTCGCGGGTCGGCAAAAAACA
>JAADGD010000302.1 GCA_013152515.1 Planctomycetota bacterium | reverse complement strand
ATTTGGGAACCTCTTTGCAACAAGGAGGTATCCCATGAACAAGAAGTATATTGTACGCCTCACGGATGAGGAACGTCAGACCTGTACGGCTGTCATCAAGAAACTCCAAGGGACATCGCAAAAAGTTCGACGAGCGCAAATCCTCCTCAAAGCCGATGCCGATGGGCTTGGCTGGACGGACGCTCGAATTGCTGAAGCCTTCAGTTGTCGTACCAAAACGGTGGAGAACATCCGACAACGTCTGGTCGAGAACGGTTTTCTTGAAACTCTGGATGGTAAAAAGCGTCAAAAACCGCCAACAAAGAAAGTGCTCGACGGAGAACAAGAAGCGAAGATCATTGCAACTCGGCTTGGTCCGCCACCCAAAGGGTATGCCAATTGGTCACTACGTTTACTCGCTCGCAAGGTGGTCGAATTGGAAATCACGGATGCAGTCAGTTCCGCAACACTGTGCCGGATGTTAAAAAAACGGCATGAATAGCCGCAAGATGCAGTATTGGGTCATTCCCCCGGAAGCGGATGCCGAGTTCGTAGCCAACATGGAAGATGTCCTGGAGATCTATGAAAAACCGTATAATCCCTTGGTTCCTGTGCTTTGCATGGATGAGCAACCGGTGCAGTTAGTCAAAGAAGTGAAGCAGCCGATTGCGGCAACCAAGGAGCATCCCAAGCGAGTCGACTACGAATACGAGCGGGCCGGTGTCGCGAACGTGTTCATGTTCGCCGAACCGCTTGCAGGTTGGCGTGAGGTGGCCGTTCGAGAAACAAAAACAAAAGTAGATTGGGCGATCGAGGTGGCTAATCTGTTGGAAGATCGATATGCCGACTGCGAAAAAGTGTTCCTGGTTTGCGACAATCTCAACACCCACACGAAGGGTGCGTTTTACGAAGTGTTCGAGCCGAAACGTGCCCGCTCACTGGTTCGGCGGATCGAATTTCATTACACTCCAAAGCATGGCAGTTGGCTCAACATCGCAGAAAACGAGCTAAGCAGCATGACACGACAGTGTGTTCAAGGACGTCGCATCGGAGACATTGAGGCACTTGGTGAAGAGACCTCCGCATGGGCAACTGACGTCAACGACACTCAACGCGGCGTCGACTGGCAAATGAAAATCGATGACGCACGCATAAAACTAACCTCGGTCTACCCTAATATTAAGATGTAACGCAGCACTAGTGACGAAAAATTGCTTGGAAATTAACCACGACGACACGACGACACAACGTGGATTTTACGTTGTGTCCGTCGTGTCGTTGTGGTTCACTTCTTGGTTTGTGGCTAGGGCGAAGCGTTGAGGATTTTGCCCGTTTCTACGGAAATGATTGATGCACTTGGGATGACTGGAGAGACTTCGGCGAGGCGTAGCTCGCCGGCTATTTTTTTGTGCGTGTGTCTTCTCCTCTCAGCAAAAGTTGCATACGGCTCCTAGTTGCCCTGGGCGACGTTCTTGCAAGAGTGCGAGTAGCTGTCCTTGCGAATCGACTGCGACGAATGTTTCTGTTGGCGAGCTTGGTGTAACGGCCAATTCGTGCGTTGGAATCCGCCGACCATGACGTATTTCGATCTGCTGCGAATCGCTCAACAGAAGCCGAGGCATGTGCGCGACTGCTGCCAATGGGGCAATGAGGCTCTTTTCGATCAACTCGCCGTTAAGCTGCTCGATGTCCAAAGCGTCGTCCACACAAAAATCGCCGATCGCCGTCCGCACGAGCGCCGACATCACCGCCCCGGTGTCAAGCGATTCGGCCAGATCGCGTCCGAGGCTTCGCACATAAGTGCCGCTGCCACAATGTATCGTCAGCCGGAGTTCGGGATACAGATACTCTTCGAGGGCCAACTCATAAATCTCAACCGGTCGCGATTTTAGTTCCACCGCTTGCCCTTCGCGAGCCAGCTTGTACGCACGCTGGCCTTTTACTTTTAATGCCGAGTACGCTGGCGGACGTTGATCGATTGTCCCCTGAAACTGCGGCAAGTGGGCTTCGATCTCCGCTAGCGACGGCTCTGGGGCATTCGTAAGCTCGGTGACTTCGGTCTCGGTATCCTCGCTTGGGCTCGTTCGACCCAACAAAAAAGTCGCCTCGTAGGTTTTCGGCATCTGCTGCACATAAGAAATCAACCGCGTCGCTGGCCCCACGCAGACAACCAACACGCCGGTAGCGAGTGGGTCGAGCGTCCCCGCATGGCCTGCTTTTGCCGGACGCCCCAGCCGCTGGACCCGATTGACCACATCGCGCGAGGTCCAGCCTGTCGGCTTGTTGACATTGAGAATACCGAACATGTGTCCCTCAAAAATGTGACGATAAAGCCAGTTGCTAACATGAAACAAAAAGCCTCACGCAGAGCCGCAGAGAGTTCGTTTTTTTGTTTGCCTCTGTGCCTCTGTGCCTCTGCGGCTCTGCGTGAGGCAAAAAACAAATTTAGCCGCTGAGCTTGCCTGACGCTCCGCATTCCAAGATACTGGACAAGCATACTTTTTCCACCCACCAACGAAAGCTTCTCCCTTTGACCGACGAATCTTCCTCTACCTCTACACTCGCTGCCACGCTCGCCGACTACCAAATCGAATTGCCTGCCGATCAGATTGAGCGACTCGACCGCTACCGTACCGTACTTTGGCGGTGGAACGAGCAACTGAATTTGACGCGACATACCACACTCGAAAAATTTGTGGGTCGCGACGTCGTCGATAGCTTGCAGCTTGCCAAGCAGCTTGGCCAAGGCGAACGCGTGCTCGATATTGGCACCGGCGGGGGTGTCCCAGGATTGATTCTGGCCATTTGCCGGCCCGACCTGCGAGTGAGCGTTTGCGACTCGACGCAAAAAAAGGCAAAGGTCGTCCAAGCGATCGTCGAAGAACTCGACTTGCCTGCGCGGGTGTATAGCTGCCGTGCCGAGGAAGTTTTGCAGCTTCAAACCTTCGACACGCTCGTCGCCCGCGGCGTGGCGGCACTCGCCAAGATCCTCTACTGGCTGACTCCCCATTGGGATGCCTTTGATCGGCTGCTGCTCGTCAAAGGCCAACGTTGGGTCGAAGAACGGGGCGAAGCCCGGCATCGGGGCTTGATGAACAAAATCGATCTCCGCAAAGTGGCCAGCTACGAAACTCGTGGAAACGATGCCGAAAGTGTCATTTTGAGCCTCCAGTTGAAGCCATTAGACGAATAATACAGATATTCCTGGGGGGATAACATCATTCTTCATGGTGCTTTAACTGCTGGGGATAGCGAATCGACTCGTCTTGGCATAGACTGACAGTCGCAAAAAGATCCGCCTGGACAGGCCTAGTACTACCGCGCTAAGTTAAAATCTATCGACCACGGATAGCACCGATATTCACGGATGAAGCCTTGATGAAATGAATGGATGTTGTTGACAGTTCAATGCCCCAGGCAACAAACCTGCCAAAATTCTCCAAAATCAGTGGTATCCGTGCAATCCGTGGTTTTTGACTTAGCGCTGTAGTACTAGGCGATTACCAACTTATACGCTGTACACATTTTTCGCTGTACACATTTTTCAAAGTGTTCACTCGACCGGAGAACAGATCATGGCTGACGAATCGAAAGAAAAAGAATCCGCTGAGCAACCCAAAGCCGCCGCCGGCGAGCAACAGCAACAAGGTCAACGTGTCGAGGTCAACGACTCGAACGCAACCTGCTCCTACGCCAATTTTTGCCGCGTGACGGGCACCCCCGAAGAGTTGATCATCGATTTTGGCCTGAATTCGCAGCCTTTTGGTGTCCCGACCGAGCCGGTACAGATCACACAGCGGGTCGTCACCAACTACTACACCGCCAAGCGGATGCTGCACGCCTTGCACCTCTCGGTCCAACGGCACGAACAAGCTTTTGGCCCACTGGAAACCGACGTCCAGAAACGCGTTGTCGCACAGCCGAAGGCACAGGGCTAAAAAGTTGCTAGACGCTAGACGCTAGTTATAAAAAACTAACGCCTAGTGGTCTGTCAAAGCTATACGTCTATTTCCTCAACTCCTCGGTGGGTGATTAGGGCTAGAGTCGCCAGTCCGACCATTAACAACAGGGTTGATGGTTCGGGAACTGTCGCACCTGCCACAACGACGGGGACTCCGCTGCCAAACTGTCGTTGCCAAATCAAGTAGTCCCCGCCGTCCGAGTCACCGTCTCCGTTCGCGTCCGAGTCGCCATTGATGCCATAGTCACCCTCCCATTGAGTCCGGTCATCGTTGTCGACATCGCCATCGCGGTCGAAGTCGGCTGAGAATGGGGAGAACACGTCCAGCCGCACGAAGGTGCTGCCGTAGAGAATCTCCCAGAAAAGCTCGCCAGTCAGCGCAGGCAAGTCGCCCGCCTGGGTATCGAATCTTCCCACAAGCCCGTTATCAGCCGAAAGAACCTCGAAACTATCGCCAGCTTTTGGGACGAAAATGTTCATTCCCCCCAACGGATCGATGAGCAAGACGTCGAGAATTCCGGCCAGCGCCGCCGAGCCGTTGATGATGTCGAGCCGGTCGTTGTAGCCCGGGGTTGTGCCGCCGATTTCAATAACCAGTCTGCCGCCGGTTTCTTGCACGTAGGCATCGACGGACGAGGCATTACCGTTGATCGTCAGGACGCCTGCAGAAAGGCCCGGCGCGACAATTCCGCGGTTGATGACTGCCGTCGGGCCGCCGCCAAGCACGATGGCGCCGTTGCCGAGCAGTTCCCCTTCGACTTCGACAAAGTCGGTGCTGATGATGCCGCCGTCTAGCAGCAAGGTGCCGGGACCCCAGACCTTAATGCGATCGGACACTATCGCTTGCGCATCGTTGGCGATGGCTAGCGAGGCCTGCGACTGAGGTGCGATTCCGTCGCCGCCGACGTGAATTTGGTTCGCAAACCAGAATGAACCTGCGCCGTTGACATCCACCCAGCTGCCGTCCGAACCCGCAGCGCCGCCGATAAACCCGTTGTGGGAATTGACCGTGCCGCCGGTGATTAAGAGAGTTGCTGGTGCGTCGACTCCGACAGTCAGAGACTGATTGATGGAGAGTGTTTGACCTGCTCCGACGGTGTGACTTCCCAACCCACTTCCGCCCGAATGGCCAATCTGCAAGTTGCCCACGAAGCTCGGGTTGTTACCAAAGCCGACTAGATGGTTGACGCGGACCAAGGTGCCCGAGGAGCCTTCGACAAACGTGGCGCCCGGCTCGAGCCGCAGTGTATCAGCCGTGATCCGGCTACCCCCGCCAGTGAGGTTAACCGTTCCGCCGCCAAAGACACGCAGGGTACCCCCGACAAGAGCTGCACCGCCGTTTTCAACGGTCAGTCGTCCCGTCCCACCCGCGACCGTTGTGCCTCCCACGCTGAGCTCTGCATCGGTGGTAACGGTTGATCCCGCGCCATCCACTCGCAGTGTGCCATCTGCCGATTCGAAACTGCCTAACCAAATCAAGTAGGCGGCCACCTCGCCCTGGTTGAGTACCGAGAGTTGGCCAATGGTGTTTCCCAACTGTCCTATTCGGAGTTGGTCGGTAACCGTCCAAATCGAACCGAGATCGGTAACCGTCACTGATCCGTTGGCTATGCCAGTCTCGCCGATAGTTCCTCGGTAACTCTGTACGGTACCGCCGTCAACGACAGCTAGGCTTCCACTACCGATGTTGCCAATTGTCAACGTGTGGATGGAGGGATCGGCAAGCGAGACGATCAAGGACTTCCCGCTGCCTATGGTGAGCGAACTGATCTCCAGGTCCGCAAACTGCGAGTCATCAATTCGCAACCGGCTATTATCAATATGCAGAGTGCCGCCGG
This sequence comes from Planctomycetota bacterium, assembly GCA_013152515.1. GTDB lineage: Bacteria > Planctomycetota > Planctomycetia > Pirellulales > Lacipirellulaceae > Bythopirellula. Next base: position 10,955 of record JAADGD010000302.1, on the reverse strand, counting down.
TCCAGTCGAGTGTACCGCCGTTGTTGTCGATGTCGCCGGTGGTGATTGTGCTGGCCGGGTCGAATAGCTCGAGCACGCCGTATGGCCCGATGTTGAGGCTGCCCGCTACGTCGAGGTCTCCACCGGTTTGGACTGTCAGCGTGCTTGCCACGTTCCCTGTACCATGGACGCCAACGCTTGCACCGACATCCATTTGGCCGCCGCGTTGCAAAGTGACGCTGCCGAAATTGAAACCGGACGCGCTGGTCGGACCGATATCGACAGAACTGGTGACGGTCCACAACGAAGAGGTACCAAGTCCCGTGACCGAGCCATCGACGACCACGCGCCCGCTACTCGTGTCGTTGCCGACCTCAATCGAGTAGGACCTAATGGTCGCCTGATTGCCCAGCCCGATGCCAGCGGTGTTGGTCACCGTGTCGCCCCTGATGACCACGATACCCGAGTCCCAGTAAGAGCCTTCGCCCACGACGTTGAAAGTCGCCCGACCGCTGATGCCCACGTGGTAGGTGTCGAGCCATCCTCCCAACAGGTTGAGCGTTGCCGTATCACCGGGGCTGGAACCGATGGCTAGCGAGACAAACGGCGGGGGAAAGTTCTGGTCGAGATCGAATCGACTGGAGGTGGTCCCGTCGCCGATGGTCATGTCGACGACAGTGGCGGGGAATCCAGCAGAATTGGTGACTTGCATTGCGTCGATCGCCGTGCCATCGGGCACGTTGACCGTATTGTTGCCAATACCCAGGTTTTCCAATTGGCCATCGAACAGGGCCGCATCGCCCACTCCGGGCGGTGGCCCACCGGCTGTTGGACGCCAGTTGAAGGAATCGGCGAAAGCACTACTGCCCGAGAAGTTATCCCAGTCGAAGGTGGTCCCCTCAACGGGGTGTAGAGGCCAGAGTAGACAGATACCGAGAATCAATAGCAGATCAAAGATTATCCAAAATGGTCGATCGCGTAATGGCAGCAACATCGCACCGTCCCCCTCGTACGAAGGGTAAAGCCAGCGGAAAGCCAGCAAACCGATTGTCGGCTATCTTCGCCGCCATTGCCCTTATTTTAGGATTGGTCAGATCTGAGAATTTTTTCCTTTCGTAATCGACAGACGCAGCTGTCGTTTTTTGCATCCGAAAAACTGTGTCGTTCTGTCGCGCCAGAATGTGCTATTTGGCACACAAGAGACGCGACGAAAATCAAAAAGTCGCGTAAATAGCGTCAGCGACGCCTTAACGGCGACCTGTTGGCAAGAGAGCCGCAAACCATATGCCTTAACGGTTGTTCGCGCCGAGGAATCAACCATCGAACAAGTTGAGTGTTACTAGGCACTAGACGCTAGTTACAAAACTAGCGCCTAACAACCAGCGCCTAGCGCCTTCTTACATTCCTTGGCTCAGTTGCCGGCTGCGCTCCATCGCGTCTTCTGCCAAGCGGATGTATTCCATGTTGTTGGTGCCGGCGTAGGCGCGCTGGAACGTGACGCTCATCGCGGTGAAACTAAACGGATCGTTGGGCTCGAGTTCGCAGACGCGCTGCGCGTGTTTGACCGCTTGCTCGTGCTGATCTTGGCGTTGCAGGATGACGGACAGGGCAGAGTGGGCCAACGCATAATTCTCGTCGATTGCGAGCGTTTCTTGCAACTTGGCGACCGCCTCGTCGAGCTTGCCCTCGGTCTTGAGCCGGTCGGCTTCGTCATAAAGCTGCACTACGTCATCACTCATGTTCGCGATCTCCTAAAACTCCCCGTGGGAGCAAGTAGGGCGGGCACTGCCCACCATTTTTCTGATTACGGTCGTTCTCCCTCACAAATTCCAGACGTACAGTCTACGCACGCTGGCAACGCTCGCCCAGGGGCCAAGGCCAGAACTGCTAGCACAATCACGCGTGTTAAAATCGGCAAACTGTGGCAACAGGGGCGATTCGAGCCCGAAAGGCTAACTGACAGAATCGTAGCAACCGATACTACCGCTAGCGACCATCTTTCCACGAACGGTCGCCCACGCACCCATGATGCTGCCACTCGCACTGTGACCCACCAGCGAGGCGGCTTTGAGAGGATCCCTCCGTGAAAATACACCCGTCCGCGATCGTTAGTCCTGCCGCGACACTGGCCCAAGATGTCGAAATCGGCCCGTTCTGCGTTGTTGAAAGCGACGTCCAAATTGCCGCAGGTTGCCGATTGGTTGCCCAGGCGACGATTCGAACCGGCACCCGTCTAGGCTGCGAAACGACCGTCTACGAAGGAGCAGTAATCGGTGGGCTGCCTCAACTCGTGAGCCCACCGTCTGATCTTGGCGGTGTTGTTATCGGCAAGCGAAATGTAATTCGCGAGCACGTAACAGTCCACCGGGCAATTCATCTCGGGGCAAATACCGAAATCGGCGACGACTGCCTACTGATGGTCGGTGCCCACGTCGCTCACGATTGCCACGTCGGCAACAACGTGATTCTCACCAACGGTGCCATGCTAGGCGGGCACGTCGAAATTGGCGACCGCGCTTGTCTGGGGGGTAACTCGGCAGTCCATCAGTTTTGCCGTGTCGGACGGCTCGCGATGGTCGGCGGCTGCACCAAAGTGGTCCAAGACGTCCCCCCCTTTGTACTTACCGATGGTGCGACCGCGCTGATTGTTGGCCTCAACAAAGTCGGCCTTCGACGGGCCGACTTCTCACGCGAAGAAATCCTCACCCTGAAAGCTGCCTATCGATTGATTTACCGCGAAGGGCTTTCGTTTCGTGAAACCGTCGCCTCGCTACAGGAGCATTTCCCGACCGGCGTCGCTGCGGAGTACGCCGAATTTTTCCAAGGTGGCCAACGAGGTTTCACCCAAGAACGGCGCAGCCCACCCCGCGTCGCCCTACGCATCCACTCCGCTGTCGACGACGTTGAAGTTGAAGTTAGCGACGTCAGCAACGACGATCAAACAGTTCTCCGTACTCAAGCACCCAACGCTGCCTGAGCCGCCGCCAATCTCGCAATCGGCACGCGAAACGGGCTGCACGACACATAGTCAAGCCCGACCTTGTGGCAGAATTCGATCGACTCGGGGTCGCCGCCATGCTCGCCGCAGATACCGCATTTCAGCTTGCTCTTTGTCGAACGGCCCTTCTGTACGCCCATCTCAACCAACTGCCCAACACCTGTCGTGTCGAGAGTCTGGAACGGGTCGCGTGGCAAGATTTCTTCGTTGAGGTAATCGGGCAAGAACGTGTTGATATCGTCGCGGCTGTAGCCAAATGTCATCTGTGTCAGGTCGTTCGTGCCAAAGCTAAAGAAGTCAGCGTGCTCGCTCACCTGATCGGCCGTCAACGCAGCACGCGGAATTTCGATCATCGTGCCGACCAAGATATTTAGCTTGCCGGTGTACTTCTTGGCCTCTTTCACCTCGGCCATGACGACGCGAACACGATCGCCGAGCAGCTTGAGCTCGTTGGCCGTACCAACCAGTGGAATCATGATCTCGGCCTGAGCGTCGACCTTTTTCTTCTTGCAAGCAATCACGGCTTCAGTAATCGCGGTGACCTGCATGTCGAGGATCTCGGGATACGTCACTGCCAGACGGCAGCCACGATGACCGAGCATCGGATTCGATTCGTGCAGAGCCAAGACGCGGTTCTTCACCACCGAGCGTTTCACTCCCAAGCGACTTGCCATTTCGGCTTGGCTCTTGTCGTCGTGCGGCAAGAACTCGTGCAGTGGCGGATCTAGCAAGCGGATCGTCACCGGCAAACCCTTCATCGCGGTGAAGATGCCAACGAAGTCTTTACGCTGCACAGGCAGCAATTTCGTGAGCGCTTCTTTGCGATCGGCTTCGTTCTCAGCGAGAATCATCTCCCGCATCGCCATGATGCGTTCACCTTCGAAGAACATATGCTCGGTCCGGCAGAGGCCGATCCCTTGGGCACCGAAGTCGCGAGCTCGCTTGGCGTCGGCTGGTGTGTCGGCGTTGGTGCGAACTTTCATCGAGCCATACTTGTCGGTCCACTTCATGACGGTCGAAAAATCGCCCGAGAGTTTTGGCGTCTGCGTTTCGACTTCGCCGACCATCACCTCGCCGGTCGAACCGTCGATCGAGAGGACATCTTTGTGCGTAAACGTTTTGCCATTGATCTTAATCTTGCGAGCTTTCTCGTCGATGTGAATTTCGCCCGCCCCCGCGACACAGCAGCGTCCCCAACCACGGGCAACTACCGCCGCGTGGCTCGTCATGCCGCCGGTGCTGGTCAAGATGCCAGCCGCCGAGTGCATGCCGTCGATGTCTTCGGGGTTGGTTTCTTTCCGCACGAGCAACACTTTTTCGCCCTCAAGCGTACGATCGACAGCCTCAGCCGCAGTAAAGGCGAGCTTGCCGAAAGCAGCCCCAGGCGACGCTGGCAGACCGATAGCAATCCGCCCGTCTTCTTCGCCTTCGCCTTGGCTGACGGGCTAAAGCTTGGCAGCAAAAGCTGCGTAAGATCGCCCGCCGGGATCCGCATCACACCTTCTTTTTCTTTGATCAACTTTTCCTTGACCATGTCGCAGGCAATTTTTACGGCTGCGGCACCAGTCCGTTTGCCGTTGCGAGTTTGCAGCATATAAAGCTTGCCTTTTTCGATCGTGAACTCGATATCTTGCACGTCGCGATAGTGCTTTTCGAGCTTGTCTTTGATCTTCAGCAGTTGGTCATAAATCTTTTTATTCCACTTTGTCATTTCCGCCACAGGCTGCGGTGTGCGGATGCCTGCGACGACATCTTCTCCCTGGGCGTTGATCAAAAATTCGCCGTAAAACTTGTTCTCACCTGTCGACGGATCGCGGGTAAACGCGACGCCTGTGCCCGAATCGTCGCCCATGTTGCCGAACACCATCGACTGCACATTGACCGCCGTGCCGAGCAACCCAGTGATATTTTCGACTTGGCGATAGCGAATCGCCCGCATCTGCATCCAACTCGCAAATACTGCTTCGACCGCCAGCTCTAACTGCTTGATCGGATCTTGCGGAAACGGTTTTCCATAATGCTTGCGGAAGACTTTTTTGTACGACTCACACAAGGCGATCATGCCTTCCAGTGGCACATCGTTGTCTTCTTTGGCATGATACTTCGCCTTGATTCTGTCGAACGCATGCTCGAAATACTCGTGGCCGACGCCGCAAACCACGTCGCCAAACATGTTGATCAACCGGCGATAGGCATCGTAAGCAAATCGCTCGTTGCCCGTCGCGTTAGCCAAGCCAACAACCGAGGCGTCGTTCAGGCCAAGATTCAAAATCGTGTTCATCATGCCCGGCATCGAAACCGCAGCACCTGAGCGAACCGAGACCAACAGCGGTAGCTTGGTATCGCCGAATTTTTTGCCCAGCTCTTTTTCGAGCATTTTTACGTTTTTGTTGACCGCATCCATCAAGCCCTTGGGCAGTTTTTTCTTGTTTTTGTAGTACAGATCGCACACCTCGGTGGTGATCGTAAATCCAGGAGGGACTGGCAGGCCGATGCGCGTCATTTCCGCTAGGTTCATCCCTTTGCCGCCGAGCAGTTGCTTTTGATCGTTTTTTCCTTCGGTCTTACCTTTGCCGAAGTAGTAGGTCATTTTGGGAGCGCGAGAAGCTTTCTTCGCCACTTTCTTAGCCATTGTAAAATCGTTCCTGTTGGTGTCTTGTGGATCGGTTGGTTGGTTCAATAAGTTGTCGCTGGCAGGCCTCTTCACCAAGTCGAAGCACCAGGGGTAGTCTCGGTAAGCGAAATCGAACCAATTAGCTTAGATTCTGCCGGGCGGATCGTCAAGATGCTGGCGTCCGCACGTCAGGCGAACTGCAAAGTCGTCTTCCAAAACAATCCCCATGCAAATATCACCACAGAGAACACCGAGTAGCACAGAGGAAAATCCTGTTTTTTAGTCTTCTCCGTGTTACTAACGGTAAAAATATGCGAAGCGTGCGCAAGTTTTTGTATTTCAAGGGGAAACCGCTAATAAACGCTGATGAACGCTCATTAAGAATAAAAACACCCCTGACTAGCGTTTATTTGCGTTCCTTAGCGGTTCCTTTTTGGTTGCGGCCACGGGCCACGCTGGGCTACTCGGTGTCCTCTGTGGTGATTCTTTTTATCAAAATTGAAGAAAAATTCGTCTGGGTGCTGACTTTGGGCGAACAACCAAGCATAAAAACCTCATGCAGCAAAAAAGCCGTACTTTTGCCCTCGCGATGCTCTTTGAGTCGGGTCTAGGGTTCGTAGGCATTGGCGTAGCTTGGTTGGCTGGTATTTCGCTCACAGAGAAGCTGCAATGGAACTTTGCCGGGGTAGAACGAGGCCTGCTGGCCACGCTTCCGATGCTTCTCATGCTGGGAGTGCTAACGCTCAGCACTTGGCACCCGGTGGTCGAAATCCGAACATGCGTTGAGCAGCTGGTCCGCGAAATGTTCTCAGGAAGCCACTGGCTAGAGATTGCCCTTAGCAGCGCCCTCATCAGCCTAGCCGCCGGCGTTGGCGAGGAAGTTCTCTTCCGCGGAGCCTTGCAGCCCTGGATCGCCAGTTGGACAACTCCTTGGATCGCGCTGGCGGTTGTGAGCCTGCTGTTCGGATTGGCGCACGCGCTGACAACGAGCTATTTCGTCCTCGCCACGCTGATCGGCGCCTATTTTGGCTGGTTGGCGATGGAATACGACGATCTCGTCGCGCCAATTGTGGCCCACTCTGCCTACGATTTTGTGGCGCTAATTTATTTCCGTTGGAGGATCAAACGGACATAGGACCGCCCACCAGCAAGGCATCCACTGGCCCGCATTTTCTGCGGCATTCGCGAAAATTACATCCGATCTCTCGGATCGGTCATGCTTTCCGCCATTTTGTTGAGAGCTTCGGTCTCGATTTGGCGGACGCGTTCGCGCGTGAGGCCGAGGGATTCGCCGATTTCTTTGAGGGTGCGCGGTTCGTGATTTTCGAGGCCGAAACGCATTCGCAGGACCGTCGCTTCTCGCTCGTCCATCGTGTGGAGCAATTTCATGACGTGGCGCAGGCTGTCGCTTTCGACTAATTGATCGTCGGGGCTCATCTGCCGTTCATCCATCACCATATCACCCAGCGTCCAGCCCGCTTCGGTCTGGTCGGTTTGTGGCGTGGCGTTGTAGATTTTGATCGCCTTCTTGATGATCGGTAGCTTTTTCTTGGGCAGTCCGAGGACGCGTGCAATTTCTTCGTGCGTCGGGCTGCGATCGAGTTCTTCGGTCAGTCGGGCAGAGGCTCGGCGCCATTTGGAGAGTAGCTCGACCATGTACGCCGGAATGCGGATTGTTTTGCCTGTGTTGATCAGCGCTCGCTTGATCGACTGCTTGATCCAGTAGCTGGCGTAGGTGCTAAAGCGAGTACCCATCGTCGGATCGAAACCTTCGACAGCTCGCAGAAGTCCCAGGTTCCCTTCTTCGATGAGGTCTTGCAGGCTGAGTCCTTTGCCCGAGTAGCCACGGGCGATGTTGACGACGAGCCGCAAGTTGGCACGCACCATGCGATCGCGGGCAGCCGAGTCGCCCTGGCCAATGCTGGTGGCTAGCTCTTTTTCTTCGTTCGCGTTGAGCAGTGCGGTTTCGTTAATTTCGCGCAGATAAGTTTCGAGCGGTGATTGAACCGCAGCACTGCTTTTGCGTTTGGTGGTGGTGGCCATCGATGAAGTACCATTCTTGTCTGTGGAGTGGGCTGTGCGGAGCAACAGCCAGCTATCACGGTACTTGGCCAATCCTTGCCCTGCGAAAACGTGGAATAGGCTTCTAGCCTGTACGGTGTATTCGCTCTTGCTGACAGGCTAGAAGCCTATTCCACGATTTGCTTTGCTGTTGCAATAGAACTATCGACGACAAGAAGGCGGTCTCTGCAGAGTGCGTAATCTAGGACGCGCTGAGACGAATGTGCGCGACATTCCGGCAGTAACAAAAAGAAGGGCACCGCAGGTCGTAGAGGGAGGGGCTGGGAACTGGGATTTAGGGGCTAGGGAAAAATGGTTGTTCCCCGCCCTAAAATTCCAATTCCCAGCCCCCAATCCCCGTCTAGGCCGGATTCTCGGTTTTTTCGGACTCGTCGACTTCAGACTCCTTGGCTTCTGCTTCGGGAGCTTGCTCTGCCTCGCTCACGGGTTCGTCCGCTACGGCAGTTTCTGTTGCGACTGCGGTCTCGGTTGCGGTCTCCGCTGCGACAGCGGTCTCAGTTGCCGTTGCGGTCTCAGTTGCGGTGGCGGTCTTGAACAAGGGCCCTGAGCTGGAACCGATACCTCCCTTGAGATCGACAGGTGCTTCGCGGCTGGCGTTCTCGGCGGCTTCGGCTGCCTCGGCGGCAGCTTCGTCTTCTTCTGCCCATTCAACGCGTTTGCGCGAGAGACCAATTTTGCGTTCTTCGGAGTCGACACGCAGGATCTTGACCTCTAGCTCGTCGCCCACGTTGACGACGTCCTGGGGGTTCTCGACCTTGTGGTCGGCCAATTCCGAAATGTGTAGCAAGCCTTCTAGTCCATCTTCGAGGCCGACAAAGACGCCAAAGTTGGTGATCTTGGTGACAGATCCCGTGACAAGCTGACCTTGCTGGTAACGGTTGGGAATATCGGTGGCCCAAGGATCTTCGTCCATTTGCTTGAGCCCCAACGCGATACGCCGACGCTCCTGATCGACCGAGAGAACTTTGCACTCGATTTCTTGGCCCTTCTCAACCAACTCGCTGGGGTGGCTGATCTTGCGGGTCCAGGACATGTCGCTGACGTGAAGCAAGCCGTCGATGCCTTCTTCGATTTCGATAAACGCGCCGTAGTTGGTGAGGTTGCGAACCTTGCCTTTGACGAGTTGATCGGGCGGATACTTGTCGGCGACCTTTTCCCACGGATTCGACTGCGTCTGTTTCATGCCGAGCGAGATCTCTTGTTTCTGCTCGTCGATACGCAGGACGACGACTTCGATCTCGTCTTCGATCGAGACCAACTCGCTGGGATGGCTGATCCGCTTGGTCCAAGACATCTCGCTGATGTGAACCAAGCCTTCGATGCCATCTTCGAGCTTGACGAACGCTCCGTAGCTCATCACGTTGACGACGATGCCCTTGACCGTGGTGTTGACAGGGTATTTGTCGCCCACGTTTTCCCACGGACTGGCGCTCTTCTGCTTGAGTCCAAGGGCGATTTTTTCTTTCTCGTAGTCGATGTGCAAGATTTGTACTTCGAGCTCTTCGTCGATTTTGACCATTTCGGAGGGGTGGTTGATGCGTCCCCAACTCATGTCGGTGATGTGCAGCAAGCCATCGATGCCGCCCAGGTCGACAAATGCACCAAAGTCGGCGATGTTTTTGACGATCCCCTTGCGAAGTTGGCCGACTTCGAGTTCTTTGAGCAACTCGGCTTTCTTTTCGGCCCGTTGGGCTTCGATCAAGCTGCGACGGCTCACCACGATGTTGCGTCGGGCATCGTCGATCTTGAGGACCATGCACTCGATCGTCTTGCCGATGTATTCGCCAATGTCGTGAGGCCGGCGGATGTCGACTTGGCTGGCGGGGAGAAAGACGTTCACGCCGATGTCGACCAGCAAACCGCCTTTGATTTTTCGAGTCACTTCGCCCGAGACGATGTCGTTTTCGTGGACGGTCTCCATGACCTTCATCCACTTTTCGATCTTCTCAGCCTTGCGCTTGCTGAGAACGATCATGCCGCGGTCATCATTATGACCTTGGACATCTTCGACGTCCTCGACGAGAACGCGGATCTTCTGTCCTGCTTCTGGTTGGTCTTCTTCCTCTTCCCACTCGTTGCGGGCGATCGTGCCTTCGCTCTTGTAACCGACATCGACGAGGACAAACTCGTCATCGATGCGAATGATAGTGCCTTCGACGATCTGATTGACGTCGACATAATCGGTATCTAGCCAGCCAGCGTCGTCTGTGGCGAGATCCCCAACGGCTGCTATCCAATCTTCCTCAGAAACATCAAATTCACGAATTAAGTTACGGTTGACCATGAAGAAATAAAACCATGTTGGATCGTTGGCAGCAAAAAAAGACGGCTACAGACGGCTGCCAAAAACCACGTTAAAGGAAATCGCCTCCAGCTCGGCGGTCGACATCGACCTAACCCAAGGAGCTAGCTGAAAGTAGAAGCCCATCATGGTAGCAAATTTCGGGCGGGCGTTCAATCGGGCTTAATGCCGTCACAGGAGGACTGCAAAGTCACTTTTCTCCTCTACCTACAAGACTCTAACCACAACGACACGGCCACAACGCAAAAAAACGTCGTGTCCGTCGTGTCGTCGTGGTTCATTTTTCAATCCTTGGCTAGAAATTAGGACTTTGCAGTCCTCCTGAATGCCGTCAATTGGCTTGGGGTGCAAGTCGCGGTTTGCGCAGCTTGTCAGAAATGCGAGACTAATCCCACTCAAAAATCAGCTGAAGGATCAGCTTTCCCCCATTAACCTGCATAGGACTGGGTACTCAAGGATGAAAACGAAGGCCGAAATAGAAGAGAAGATTCGAGTTTTTTCGCTTGAACTGGCTGCTGAGCTAGGTGAAATTTCTGGGGAAGAGCACGGCTCACCGTTCGCTGCATTGGAGATGCTAGCTGCTGAAATTGGTGATCAGCTGAGTTGCGAGTTGCTGACTCAACAGTCCCGCATGAAAAACGAAATGCGACTTCCTGAGTCCGAGTGCTGTTGTCCCAAGTGCAACGGTCCTGGCGAGCTGAAACGCCTCCGCCAGCGTGACGTTCAAACGATTCGCGGCACCACGGAACTGACTGAACCTGAGTATCATTGCCAGCAATGTCGCAGGTCTTCCCCTTATTCAATAAACTAGGCCCTCTGATACGCTGAATATCGCCAGCTTGGCTTGCCGAGCACCAGTGCTTACATCGAGTCTACAATCAAGCAGGTCATCAAGCAGGTCAATCGAAGGGTCAAAGGGTCCGAGAAATTCTGGTCCGTCAACGCCAACCCCATGCTGCAATTGAGGGCCGACGCAATCT
>JAADGD010000327.1 GCA_013152515.1 Planctomycetota bacterium | reverse complement strand
CCCAACCGCAGCGATTGCAAGTTTTTCGCCCCCGCGCGACCGACGGGGACAACCAACTCGCGGGCGGTGCTGCCTGTCCAAAGCTCGTCGTCCGGTGGGGCCACCACCGCAAAGGGGACTTCGACGCGGCTTGCTTCGTGCGACTCGGCGCCAGTGGCTCGCAGCAGATCGTTCAGCCGCTCGCGTGGTGGCAAGTGATCGAGCGTGAGCGGTAGTTTTTCGTAGAGCGGGTATTTCCAAACCAAACGATCTTTCACCCATTGCAGATGCACGGCGTCGGTGAAAAGCGGCGACAAATCGAATTCGTTGGGCAGTTTGATCGAAGTGTCGATCCCTAGCAGCGTATAAACGCCGCAGCGTGGTCCGGCGGCGGAGATCGTTTGCAGCTTGCGAATCGACGCGTCGCTCAGTCCGGCGGGGAAGTTGGCGACGACCAGCACATGGTACGGCTCGGCCACTTCGCCCGCTTGCTGGTTGTATTCGTGCAGCGTGGCGAACTCGTTGCGCAGATACTTTTGCAGCACCTTTTCCATGTGGTCAGAAAGCAGGCCGAGCCGCTCGTCGATTTGTCGCGCGTCGGTCCAAATCCGCGTGCCGACGAGCTGCTCGTCGTAGTCAGCTAAGTGCATGAAGGCGGCGAAGTTCTCGCCCAGGGCTGATGGATCGATGATCGTAAACCGCAGTTTTCCTGCAGGCATAGCGGTCAAGAAGCGAAGCATCATCGCTTGCAGTACCTCGACCGCCGCCTTCTTTCCGGCTCCCTCGGCCGAAACGACCAATCGTGGCAGCTCGTCCAGTGGCATCAGCGCCGGCAGTTCGAGATGCGTCTGCTTGGGCCGCAACCGTGGATCGTCGGACACGCCGTTTTTTACGACCGACAGGGGCAATCGGCAACTGCCGAATTGGATGGCCGGTGGCGGTTCGGCGGGGCGCTGCCAGTCGTTCCACTCGGTCGTCGACCAATCGGGAAACAGCCGCTCGCAAGTGGCACGCATCGCGGCCAACTCGTTAGCGATCTCTTGAAAACCTTCGCGCCAACGTGTGGACATCGCCAGCCAAGCCGCATCGTGCGTTACCTGGGCTTGGGTCTTGCGCTGCTGGTATTGTTCTGCGTTTTGCTGCGTTTCTGTTAGACGCTGCTCGGCCAGGGCGTCGAGCTGCGGCGGAAATTTGGCTTCTGCTTCAGCCAACGCCTCGTCGTGCGTTTGCTGGGCCTTTGCGGTTTCCTCTTCCAGGAGCCTTTTCGTATGCTCCGCTTCCGCCTGTTTGCGAGCTTCGTTCTTCTCGACGGCTTGATCGCGTATGGCTTGGGCCGTAGCCAGATCGTTATTTTTTGTTTGGGTGATCTTTTTCGCTTTTTGACGACTTTGGTCGCGAGCTTCGTCCTGCGCGGCGCGTTCCCAATCGCCCGCCTGTTCGAGTAAACCCAAAATCTGTGCATACTGCGTCAACGACTGTTGCTTGGCTTTGCCTCCTACAAGCCAATAGCCGACGCCTGCCACCGCACTACCAGCGACCAATCCTAACAGCGGCGTCTGCCACATCGACCAGCCAACCAGCGCCACGCTAGCAACGGCGGCCGCTGCGCAAGCAGCCAGCCACCAGCCCCAAGGCCGTACGCCTTCTAGGAAAATGGAGGGTAACCGTTGATCTTGCAAAGCATGCACCGCTTGCTGCAATTGGTTCAGATTCGCTTGCTGTTGCTCTTCGGCAGGGCTGTCGGTCGATCGATTCTCGGTTGCTAAGTTTGGCTCGACCGTCTCTGCTGCGCCCAGCATGCGTCGCATCGCCAGCAGGGTGTTCGCGTCGCGCTGGAGGCCGTCGACTTGCTGACGCCGGGCCAGCAGTCGTTTTCCTGCCAGATCGAGCATCTGTTGCGGCGCATCTTTCGCCGCGTCGAAGACCGCCAAGGCTTGCCACTCGCTCTCCTTTTTCTTGCGCTCGATGGCAAGCGCCGAATGCTTGTAGGTCGCCTCGCTTTTGGCCCGTTGCTTGTCGAAACCATGTTGCAACCGTTGGTGGGTTTGATGCTGGGCGTCATTGGCGTGCTTTTTCGCCTGGGCAAACTCATTTTCAAGCTGTCGTCTTCGTTGGGCAAACTCCTCGGTCAGACGTGCGGTGGTTGTCTGGTTGTCGTTTTCCGCGTCAGCCAACTCCGCAGCGAACGCTTCAGCGATATCCGACTCCGACCGCGCACGCACGTCGGCCAACTCTTGCAATTGCTGCATGAGTTCAAGCTGCCGGCGGGTTGAGAGGTTGGAGGTTTTTGTCATTTGTTATTCTCCCGTCCCTTACGGTCGGGGCTCGCCTTTTTCTCCCGTCCCTTACGGTCGGGGTTCGCCTTTTTGGCGTTCGGCATTTGTTATTGCGCTTCAGCGTTCGCATTCATTCTGTATCTGATTCATCAATTGCTGCATTCGTCCAACCGCGTCGAGCGATAACTTCATCGCCGGTCCGATTGGCTCCAGATGCTGTTCGCAAAATTTTCGACTTACTTCATCGTGCCACTGTTCGGTGGTTTGCTCCCAGGCAACCTGCAGGTCTTCGGTCGCTTTGCGCATTCGAGCAGCGCTCGTGTCAAAATCCCAAGGGCGCATGGTTTTATGCCTCGTTTTTCGGTGAGGGTGTTGTTTGCGTTTCTTGCGATGGGGACGTTTTCGACGGCATTTCTGGCGAATGGGGAGTCCGCTCAATCTGGTAGGCATCCAGGCGGCGGATAATTTGTTGCAACTTAGCTCGTGCGGCTGGTAATTCGGTTTCCAAAATGCGGCGCAATTGCCCGACGCGGCCTTCGTACTCAAACATCTCATGCTGCATGTGACGATTCCAATGCCGTACGCGTTCGCTCTTTCCGCGACAATACTCCACGCGTAGCTGCGTTTTCTTGAGCACTGCCTTCTCTTCGCGACACGTTGGTTGCTCGCCAGCGATCGGGAAAATAAGGCACCGCTCCAAATCAAGCTTCGCCTGATGCACCGTATCTTCGGCCAATTTTGTCTGTTGCTTCCAAAAACTCGGCCGATCGTGTTGCAACCACTCGCTCGCCCGACGCAATTCCGATGTCAACGTCTCGAGCGCACTCTGCACCCGCTGCTCGTACTTAGCAAGCTGAACGCAAAAAAGCTCGATCGCATCAACGGAATGGACTTGGGCGGGTGAGGGCATGATTCTAACAATAAAGTAAGACGGCGAGCCCCGACCGTAAGGGACGGGAGAATTCCTCTCGGTCCCAGGCTCTGCCTGGGACCGCACAGTATTGGAGGCTCCACCTCCCGAAGCAGGCAGAGCCTGGGAAACAGAATCAACTCGTGTCTTGTGACTCCAGCTTTTTCATTTCTGCTGTAAATATTCTTCAATCCGTTCTGCCTTTCGCAGCAAAAACGGGGCGTATTCATTCGAGGCTTCCATCGAACGAGCGATCAGCTTGAGGTGATGCTCGAACTCTTCGGCGAATTTTTTGTGTTCTTGATCTCGCCAACTGGCGTTGAGATTGTGTAATTGGTTGGCAAGCGTGGAGAGACGCTCTTCCATTTCGACGTTGAATTGGCCAAGCTGCTGCGCAAACCGCCGCAGCTCCGCCGGATCGACGACTGCCTGAGACATAGCGCGACCTTTTCTTCGGTTGGCTCGCGCCACAGCGGTTCCGTCGCCGCAGGCACAAGTACGAGTGTCAACTGCGAGTGCTAGCTTCGTAGCCCAGCAGTCGTTCCAAGCTGCTGGCGCTTAACGAAGCATTCATCCAAGAATCGCCGCAGCTATTGATAACAATTAACGTTTCCCCACACTACGATTCTAATCGTGGGGGTTTCTGGCGTAAAGCAGATGCTGGGTAGCAGAAAGAAAAGGAGACGCAAAACCGAGCTATTCGCTGTAATCAGTACGATCAATCTGCCTTTGCCCTGTGCTTTAGAGCAACTTACCAAATACCGCGATTGAACGATGAATTCCACTACGAGCAATTGATCAACGGTGGCGGCCACGCCACATCAGGTGGGTACCTGTAACGGATAAAAAACAGATCAACCATAACGACACTACGGCACGACGCGAAAACCCTGTAGGCCCGTTGCCAGGAAAACTGCAAAGTCCTAATTTCTAGCCAAGGATTGAAAAATGAACCACAACGTCACGACGGACACAACGTGCCAGCTATCCGTCAACGCGTGCGTTGTGGCCGTTGTGTCGTTGTGGTTAGAGTCTTGTAGGTAGAGGGGAGAAAAGTGACTTTGCAGTCCTCCTGCCTGTTGTTGGCTGGTTGGTGTGTCTTCTGTTTTTTCGGCAAAAAGCCTGCGTTGATATCTAATCCACGAAACTTGTTTCCGATCTTGGGGTTGAAACCAATAGAGGCGACAAACTTTTGCTGCCTCTCAGTTGCCTTTGACGGTGGCACGCCGCTTGGATGTGCGATTCACAGCTATCAACCTCGGGAGAAGAGTCATGAAAAAAAATTCTCTAGTGCTGACCGTTCTATTCGTCGGGCTCGTTGCGATCTCGTTGCCCGCGTCTGCTCAGCGCGGCCGAGGTAGTCGAGGTGGTCGAGGTCGGGGGCTTCAGCAGAGGAGGGCCAATCTGGTTACCGTCGATCTCACGGTCGAAATCCGCGAGAGCCTTTTGCACATGCGTGAAGAAGAAAAGCTGGCTCGCGACGTCTATCTCACGTTGAGCAAGAAACACAACTCGGCAGTTTTCTCTCAGATTGCCTCCGCCGAGTCGCGCCACATGGCAGCCCTGGAAAGGTTGCTCGATAGATATGGACTGCCCGACCCGGTTGTTGACGATGCGATTGGAAAGTTCACGAAACCGGAGTTCACCCAACTTTACAACAAATTGATTTCTCAAGGCGGCAAATCGTTGGTTGACGCCTACGAAGTTGGGGCTTTGATCGAAGAACTCGATATCGCTGATTTAATTTCTGGAGTGAAGATGCTCGAGGCGAACACGGACATCGAACGGATCTACCAAAACCTGATGCGAGCCTCTCGAAATCACCTCCGCGCATTTGCTTCCCGGCTCGGCGAACAAGGCAAGGCCTACACAGCTCAGCACCTCAATCAAAAAGATTTTGACAAGATCGCCGCTTCGCCGTGGGAACGAGGCCACGGGAGGTCGCGTTAGCCTCTCCCAACGCGCACTCGTAAAGGCTTAAAAGGGTGTCACTAAAAAGGGGTGCCGAGTACAAATGGCACCTCGGTCTATAAGTCTTTTCAGGGGAATCGTTTAGAGAGTTCTCGCAGTAAATGCGTCCTTTCTCGGAGATTTTCATGTGTGGCCGGAGTCATCGTCATTGCCCGGTGTTGTCAGAGCAAGGGCTTGCCATAAATCGGAAAAAGAGCTAATGATATCCGTGGGTGATGAGTTGGTTTCACATCACTCAATATCGGAAGAACGCGATATGTCGGAAGAACGCGATCTTTTTTCACTATCTAAATCGACATCACGGCTCGTGCTAGCTGCAAAAGTCGATCTAAGTGATAGTGTAACTGAGGCTTTCGTCACAACGGATTGTACGGAAGGAGCCCCCGATGGAACGCGATTGGAGTTGCGTAAGAAGGCTTAGCTTGCGGAATGTCAGGTAAGTCCCTCGGTTTTTCGTGGTTTCGAGGATCAGCTTGAGCCGTTTGCTAGCTGTTTGGTACGCACCGAACAACGGAAACATGCCATGACGATTGCTCGGAGTTGGTCTCCGATTTGGATCGCAAGAATACCGAGCCGATTGCCAAGCGAACTGCAAAGTCCTGATTTCTAGCCAAGGATTGAAAAATGAACCACGATGACACGACGGACACGACGTTTTTTTGCGTTGTGGCCGTTGTGTCGTTGTGGTTAGAGTCTTGTAGGTAAGGGAGAAAAGTGACTTTGCCGTTCTCCTGAGCCGATTGCTTATCGTCACAACCAAAATCGCAAAGACTTGCCACATTTTGTGGGTGAATCAAACTGAAACCACGAGCCACTTAGGATGGAACTGGCACGCCAAGTTGGCGAGCAAATCGGACGCGAGGACGGCGTCTTGGTGTTCGATCCCTCGGACCCTCCCAAGTAAAGAAACCGCCCAAAAAGGGAACCGAGTCGGGCGGTGTGCAGCGTCAGCGGTGTGGTCGCTTGGGAAAAGTCGAAAACTGCTAATGAGAGTTACCATGAGTTATGTATCGGCCAAAGAACACGCGTTGGTGAACATGCGATTGTATCTCCCCAGGTCGTGGGCGAAGGATCGTGTGCGTCGCAAGAAATGCCGTGTTCCCAAAGGGATGCGTTACAAACTACGAGGTTTGCAGTTGGCTCGGATGGGTTCATCATCAAACGCTTTCGATGATGGCGGCATGGTTTTCAGTGACAGAAACCAGTCGGGGAAAAATGGACTCCGGCAATCACCGTTCCCCAGGTCCAAGAGGGCATCGCCCGTTGTTGCACGCGGCAGCCGATTGCGATGGACCCACACGGGTCGCGTGCGAACGAACCCGGCGGCTCGAAAGAAATCAACTCGCTCGCTTGTATCACTGGAAACGACATAACAAGTTGCCAACATTGAACTTCGAGAAGAGACAAATCTAGAGAAATAGAGAATTCATCCCTCGAAGTAATACCCCCCTCGAAGTAATGCCCCAAATTGTGACGAAAGGTTCTAAAATTGCGATCTAGCAAAACTCTTAAAAAATTACGAGCTGGCGAGCCCGTTCGTATGTGTGCTCTTGGCTTTCATGTCCCTTCCTACGTCCATCATTCAGCTGCAGCAGGTTATGATTGCATTTGGCTCGATCTGGAGCATCGCCTGATCGGCGAGCAAGAAGTACAAAACCTGTTGTTGCATTGCCACTTGGCAGACATTGATTGCATGGTACGCCCGACGACGTTAGAAAAAACGCGGCTTTATCGCTATCTCGAAGATGGTGCGACCGGATTGATGATTCCTCACGTCTCAACCCCAGAGAAAGCTGCGATGCTGGTTGATGCGGTAAAGTTTCCGCCGCTCGGTGATCGCGGTCTCGACGGCGCAGGCTTCGACGCCAACTATTATCTCAACGATGTCGATGACTACATCCGCGATGCCAATCAAGAGACGTTCCTGGTTGTCCAGATCGAAACGCAACAAGCGGTTGAAAATGCCGATGCGATTGCCAGCATCGAAGGAGTCGACGCGATGTTCGTTGGACCGGGGGACTTGGGCATGAGACATCGTCTCCACGCCTCGAACGTCTCTGCCGACGAAGGGATGGAAATCGTTGCCGCTGCGGCAAAGAAACACAACACGGCCTGGGGATGTCCCGCTTTCAATGTTGAGCAAATGAAAAAACTCCACGGCATGGGGGCCCGCCTCTTAGCTCACGGTGGTGACTTCATGGCGATGAAAGACATGCTTGATGAGTACGTGCAACATTATGACGAAGTGTTAGACAACGAGACCTCGGGTGCCGATTCATGAACGTCAACAAAAAGATCGCACTCGTGACGGGTGCAGGTCGAGGCATCGGTAAAGGTTGCGCGTTGGAATTGGCACGAGCTGGCGCAGATCTCGTGATCAATGATCGCCCAGAATGTCTTGATCTAGCTGCCACCGCTGACGAAATCCGAGCCCTGGGACGCGAGTGTACCGTCGTTGCGTCGGATGTTTTTTCGCGTGAAGGGTGCGAATCGCTCGTGAGCCAAGCCGTTGACTCGGTCGGTCGGATCGATATCCTTGTCAGCAACCCAGCCAGGAATGTTCGTTGCTCGTTTCTTGAGTACGATCCGAAATTATTTGAGAGCATCATTGCCGATACTCTCGTAAGCGGTTTCCACATGGGGCAACTGGTCGCCCGGCACATGGTCGAGCGTAACGTGAAAGGGAAAATTATTTTCATTTCGAGTGTTCATGCGCAGATGCAATTCGCCGAAAATATCGCTTATGGGACGGCAAAAGCGGGCCTCAATCACATGGCCTGCACCATCGCGACCGAGTTGTCTCAACATCGGATCAATGTCAATGTCATTGAGCCTGGCTGGGTCAATACTTCAGGCGAGCGTGCGATATTGAGCGAAGAGGATCTTCTGGAAGAAGGAAAAAAACTACCTTGGGGTCGTTTGGGGACAGCCCAAGACATTGGCCGAGCAGTCGTATTCTTGGCCTCTGACGACGCCGATTACATCACCGGGGCGGTACTCCCTGTCGATGGTGGTTTTCGGATGAAAGATTTGCGTTCGCTATATACCCTCTCCAAGTAAAATCAGTCTGCCGATCGATGCAGAATGAAGTGACAGGCTATTCGGTCTGGCATGGACGTGTTAATCCAACGAAAACTCGAGTGTGCCGAAGGAAGAAAATTTGATTTCCACCTGGTCCCCCGTTGTTGCTGGTGGTGATTCGAGCATCGATCCGATGATTACGATGTTACCTGCGCGTAAGTGACGGCCGTGCTTGGGCAGTTCGTTAGCGAGGGCTAGAACCGCGTCGAGAGGCTTGCCATTCATCATAAGCTTCGCTTCGCCTTTTGCTCGTTCTTCCCCATTGATGATTACTCGGCCCACTTCGGTGGTAAAGTCGACTTCGTCAAGCGGAAACTGCTTTGCCGGCAGGATGAATCCGC
The DNA here is from genome assembly GCA_013152515.1 of Planctomycetota bacterium. Taxonomy (GTDB): domain Bacteria; phylum Planctomycetota; class Planctomycetia; order Pirellulales; family Lacipirellulaceae; genus Bythopirellula. The sequence continues at coordinate 1,663 of JAADGD010000327.1, read as the reverse complement.
CGTGGGAGAGTCCGTCCGCAATGCCCAGATCAACGCCTGCTTTGATGCCGCCCTGGGCATCACGTAGGCGCACAGAAATGAGTTCGCTAGCGCCGCCAACCCCGCCGATAACCGATGCCAGTTGTTCACGGCTTATTTTTGGACCGGGCAGATCGCGTTTCAACCAAAAGCAGACTTCGGCTTCTACGATTGGCGTGGCAGTTGCGAATCGGTTGCTTTTCAACTTGCTTCCCGACTTGATCTCGTCGGACGCCAACATAAATCCAAAGACCGGGTCGAGCCCAGTTCCGGGCTCAGCAATTTTTGTCCCACCCATCTTCCAGCCGACAAGCCGTTCTCCTTGCGCTTCCATTTTTGCGAGCAATGCCATTTGAATTTCGTAGGCTCTCGCGCGTTTGATATTTGGAAAGTGGATCGCCAAAGCACGGGTGACACTCGCATTTTTCCTGGCAAGCAACAGGTGATCAGCAATCGCATCCAACGAGGCGTCGGCTGCTAGTTGCTCGGTAATGTCGTTTTCAGTTTCATCCGCCTGTGTAACCGATTGGTTACTACCAATCGAAAAAAAGACCATCAAGAAAAACGTCAGAAATAGTCGCCGATTCTTAGATCGTAGCCGTGGGGAGCTAAACATACATTGTCCTTGTAAAACGTTTGCAAACTGTTGGAATCGCTTCATCATAGATACCATGAATGACACGATTTTCAAGGCTATCAATGAGCCAACAGGACGATAGCAAAGTCCTTTTTGAACCGCCGACGTCGCCAAAATCGCCAAGGACATGTCTAAGATCAGCCAATTTCCAGGAGTTTTTTGAGGGTGTTCTAGTTCGACAGCGCTAAGTCGAAAACCACGGGCCGCGATGGGTTTATCTGCGTTCATTAGTGGATTTTTCTTTTTTCCTGTGAACGGTTACTATCTTTCCATCGCGTCGGCCGATACCGCGCGGCAAGAATTCGCTCGCGTAGCCAAGGCTGCCGCGTGCCAAAGAGAGGGCGTATTGATGAGTGTTTCCAGCGTGGCAAGAGCGAGGCAGGCATGGCCGATTATGTGGTTCGCAGTTGGTCGAGGTGGTACCATCACCAAACGCTTTCGATGATGGCAACGTGGTCTTTGGTAAAGGGGTTCTTCGACAGAATCGGAGTTGCCGGAGCAAACTCAAAAGAGTCGCCCGACTTCTCGGGCCCAACGGGCTTGTCTCCGATTCGCCAAGCGTCTGTTGCAGCCAACTGCGAAACAGTCGTGTCCAACCTTTGCCACTCGCCTGATCGTGGTAAACGTGATTGCGTTTCAAGAGACTTTGGATCGGGGATTTCACGCGGGTGATCTTCTCGGCCACATCAAGCCGCGTTCGGACCCCTTTGCGATCATCACGGGTAGTCGCGTCGGGAATCCAAACGGTCGGCAGCTCGTTACCGGCCAGCACATGAGCACGCAGCAGCTCGATCAATTGTTGGACATCTTTTTCGTCCGTTTTTTGACTCGCTTGGCGTTGCGAGCGGGCGATCTTGGTCGGTGCCAGGACGTGACATTCGATGCCCGCTTCGGTCAGCCCGTCGTGAAGGCCAAATCCTGGGCCCGAAGCCTCGTAGGCGAAGACCAGCCGAGCGTTACCGGCGGCCAGGGCTCGTTTGGGCGCGCCGCCGACCGATTGCGATGGAG
>JAADGD010000149.1:1292-25603 GCA_013152515.1 Planctomycetota bacterium | reverse complement strand
CTCCTTCCGTGTAATGTTGCCTTGTTACAATTCACAGAAGTTGTTAATACAAATTCACTTACGTCAAGTCAATCGAAATCAAACAGTCGAAATAGCTTATTCGAGTTCGTCAAAACTCAATGTCAGGCTGAACCAGTACATAGGCACTGATGCAGATTGCCAAGAAGGGGCTTCGTGCTAAGATATGACTCTTATTCTGTTTACCATAACACTGCCCTGACGAGGTTCTCCGATGAGTCGTCCGCTGCTGATCACACTTTGTGCTTCCAGCTTGGCAATCTTAATGATGGCAGCTCTGGATACTTTTCGTGCTAACGCATCCCTTGAAGGCCATCGCGAAGCGAAAGCATTGGACCTTAGTGATGAGTCATTCATGGAGAAGGTGAACGAGATCTATTAAGCTAAGCTTTACAACATCATGGCCTTAGCAGTATGTGTTGCCTGGTGTGTGAAGTGGACCCCAATTATTGGACCACCGGCTTAGATAGAAAAGTTTCCTTGGATCGACGAAACTGGTAGTGAAATCAGTATCTTCGAACCAGGAGAAAATCATGTCACGGAAGCGTCGTCGTTTCGAACCGTCCCTTGAAAGTGAAAGTGGCAGGGAATAAAAAGGTGTCAGGAACCTTTCTGCTACGCACGACATGAGGACTCGACGTCAACTCGCGCATTGTTGGTTTGCCAGGCGCCAACAAGATTTATTTCCGCTACAATGCCGACGATCAACTCGTCTCTCGTCGACTAGATTTTCATTTCCAAAATGTGAATGGCGCGGTCACCAGTTCCAATACCGAGTACTACGTCTACAACGGTAGCGAACGGGTGCTGGCGTTCGACGACAGTTATGACTTGAAAAATCGCACGACGTGGGGCCCCGGCGTCGATCAGTTGCTGGTCGACGGGATCCATAAACGGGACAGCATTGCAATTGAAGTTTGAATACGCACCAATAAAAAAGTGGCACTTGCCCATAAATTACTAAGGCATCTTTTCCGCTTCATTCCTACCTCATCCGCCGGTTCATTTCAGTAATTTTTTTTGGCCATCGGGAATCGCTTGCCGTAGGTCGCCGACCGCCATGCCCATTCTAACGGACCATATTTGAAACTTCGAAGCCAAAGGGGAGACCACGCAAGTTGAATCGCCCAAATCGCCAACATTCCAAGACCCAGGAGCATTGCATTCGGTGTGATGCCGACACGTTCTAGCAACTGGTAGAAGGCTACTCCCAAAAGCGTTTGGGCCAGATAATTGGTCAGTGCCATTTGCCCCGCGGCCGCTAACCGCTGGCGAAGTGAAAGCAGAGAATCGGTTTGGCAAATCCACATCACTCCGCATACGTAGCCGAATGCGATGGCAGGCACGCCAAAATTGTTCCAGGCAGAAGCGTTCGAGTCACTAAACCACGCCAGCGAGACGAAAGGCAATCCTAGCAGCAGGCTCTCGACAGCACGCTTGCGATACCATGCAGCCGGTTTTTGACCGTTGATGATGCCCAAGCGGTAAAGCCCCATGCCGAATAGCATCATCGAAAAAGCACGGCTAAAGTATTCGTCGCCGTGAGGGCCCCAGCCAAACAACAACCACGTAACAGGTGCCCAGTACCACAAGAGTAGAGCTGCCCCGACCAACACTTTCGGCGATTGTTTACGGAAGAAATATAAGACCAGCGCACAAATTGCGTACAGCGTAAGGATATCGCCGATCCAAAACCAAGTATGCGCTAGGCCGATCGCCAGTAACAGCAGATTGCGACGGAAGTAAGTCTGCCAACCACGGCTGCTGTTCGCCTCGGCTTTGTCGGTGGCGAGGAGTACGCCGGTGCCAAAAAGCATCGAGAAGACCGCCATCATTTTGTTAATCACAAAAACGAGAGTGAAGATCATGAAAGGCGCACCGAGATCGCTCACGGGTAACTCCCGATACGCGGGCTCGATCTCTGCCATCGTGGTAATATCGTAGAGTATGATATTGGCTCCGACGATGCCAAGGAGTGCGAAGCCACGCAAAACATCTAAGGCCACAATCCGCGGTTTGCTTTCGCTTGAGGAAGAAGTGCCTTCCTGCACTTTCGCGCCAGTTATAGAATCTCTGTCAGCAGACATTTTCCACAGCCTTCCCCAGCAAAAAAAGTCGCGATCAAAACCCTTCGGCTTGCAATTCGTGCAGGCGGGCAAGTTCGTCTTGGCCTAGGGCAGTATAGGCGGTGGCCAGCGATTTATGAATCGCGTCTAACGAAGGCAAGCCATTGATAGCAAATTCGAGGTCTTCGACGGCCTCTTGCCAACGCTCGAGACGCAATAGAATTTGTCCGCGGGTTTCGCGAAACCGGTGTTCCTCGGGCGCGAGATCGAGGGCACGATTGACCGCCTTCAGCGCTTCGTCGAGTGCGGGATTTTCGCCTTCGCCAAGCACCCACGCGTAATTATTCCAAGCCACCGGATCGGTCTCATCTCGAGAAGCTGCGGCAGCCAAAAATTGGCGCGCGTCGTCGTAGCTCTGGTTCTTGGCCGCCTCAGTGCCCATCGCGACGAGCAAGCTGGCGGGAGTTCGCGGTGACTGACGCAACGCGTCGAGGACACGCTGGTAGATCGGCGTCTGCTCGCGATCTCTATACAGAAAACGCGCCAGCTGGAGCAACGACTCGTTGCTTTGGTCAAGCTCTGCGGCATCTAGCCAAAGCTCCACAATCTGCTGCTCCTTCGGCAGTGGGCTTCGCAAAAGCTGTGCCGCTTGCCGACGGCAAACAACCGCCAGCGCGTTCCGTGCTTGCGTGTTCTCTGGCTCCAATTCGCGCCATTGGTCGAGAATCGTGCGCATTTGCTGCCAGTTGCCTAGCAACTCTTCGGCAGCGAGCCACCACTGATAGTCGGTCGGACTTAGCTCTGTTCCGCGCCGCGTGAGAGCTGACATCTGCGTTACCAAAGCGCGGGCATCTAGTCGAGCTTGGTCAGGCCGCTTGAGAAGAAGGTCGATTCGCATGCGCTCAAATGCTGCGTTGGGCATTACCGAAACGAGGGGCTCCAGCACGGTTGCAGCCTCGGCAAGCTGATCTCCTTGAATCAACCAGAGCGCAAGCAGTAATTGTTTATAAGGACTGGTGATCTCCAACGTCTCGAGGTGATCCAAATGCACCTTGGCCAGTCTTCTCGCTTCTGCTTCGGAAACATCAAGTTGGCCGCTCATCAACTGTTGAATGATCCAAAAATGGGCAGTGGGATAGCCCGGCTGGTCTACCGGCGCGAGGAGTTGCATTCGCTGGTAAGCTTCGTCGAGTTGATCCTCTTCGGCAAACGCGAGTGCCGTGCGATATTCGGTGAGTTGCGTGTTGAAACCGAGCTGCGCCAGTTTTTTCTCATACAGTTTTGCGCTGTCGTAGTCTCGCGATTCGAGCATTTCGCGGACTGCCGTTTTGTAATTGGCGGTGATGCGCGATTTGCCGAACACCGAATGCCAAACCCCCACCCCAAGAACCAACGTGACCAAAAAGATCGCAGGTAGCGCCATCAGACCGCGTCGGTATTCACGGGTCTCCAACCAGCAATAGCCAAACACGCCAATCGCCGCCAACGGACGCCAGACGGGTTGGAGCAACCAAACAAGCCCCATCACGGCTCGGTCGAGATTGAGTTTTTCGGCCAACTGAAGTAGGCCCATGCCAGCCCGACTGACCAAACCGCCACCTGAAGCAAACAACCGTGTCAGTGATTCGGGTAAAATTGCTTGCAGTACGCGTCCCACCATTCTCAAAGGCGAGAAGAGAACGCGAAAGAAACGCAAGAAGAGCGATTCAAACCGATCGACTTGCTCAGTAGCTGCCAAGACTTTCCCAGCCGCGCCGCCAACGAGCCGCTCGAACGGCGAAACGATAGCCGCACCGAGATCCGTGAATCGCCGCACAACGGAGCTACCCCATTTTTTTAGCTGTCTGAACATACGTTGAATATCACTCGACCTGGGTTGCCGTGACGCTATTTCTGAATTTCACTCGCGAATCGAACAGAAGCTGCTGCAAGTCCTGTCTCAATTCTTGATCCTCCGCTGAAGTCCCCGACGCAAAGACTTGTACCTGAAATAGCTGGGGAGAGACCTTGAGCAAAAGTCTTCTGCGCAGTCGGAACCAAGGGCGAAAGAGTATCGCATCGCCAGCAGGCTCCGCCGCCATGCCTTGAGCGTCGAATCCTGCAAAAGAGATAAACGCCCTTCCCATTGCGGAATCTTCTAACTCTCCTACGACGAACTTCCAATTTCCACCTCGTTGGGGATCCTCACGAGACTCAATCGAACGGTCATGAATCGTCCAGCCTGCGTTGAGATAGCACATACAAAGATCGTGCCATCCCCCCAGGTACGGGAAATCAAGCGACACCGTGGCAATCACTCCCTCGTTGTGCTGATGACGATAGCGATAGGTACGCGAATATTTCCCAAAGTCGCTATAAGCATCCCGCTCCACCGCTTCAAACGAATCACGAATCCAAGGCCCAAGGGTTCGAGGGAGTGATTGATCGTCGAGTGCCAATGCCCGCTCGAGAGCCTGGGCAGCCCCCGCCGTATCTGACGAAGGCATCCAAATCAATTGCACGATGCCAAGAATTAAAAAAGGGATCGACCAAGCGACAGCCGTTGACATGCGCGGCCAAGCAAGAATTCGACCCTCTGCCTCGGCGTCAGAAAGTGTCTCGCCACTGGCAGCCACAGTGGATTCGCCATCTTCTGTTCGATTCCCCTGGGTTCGATTCCAAAGGCGGACGAAGAGGTTCTCCTGACCGATTCCGCCCAGAAGCGCGGTATCGATAGGAGACAACATCAAGAGCAACAAGTAATCGGTACTCACCAGTGCCAAAAACATGAGCAAAAAGAGCATCAAACCCAAGGCTTCGTGCACGGCTCCGGTCGAGAGATCGTAATCGAAAAAGTGAAAGACTGCCGCAATCAGGCAAATGCGCAACACGTTCAGAACCAACGCCCAAGTTACTCCCATCAAAACGAGAGCAATCAAGTGGGCAAAGCTGCGATTCTTCCACACCGCATAAATAGCTGCGCAAGCAATCATCGACATCACCGAAATTATCCCGCTGCACGCTTCGTCGACAAAAAATTCCTTGGTCGGAAGCTGAAGCACATTGCCCGACATGAGATGCAAAATGCCTAAGAGCTCGAGAATCGCACTACTCAGTTGCGAGCTGAGCTTCTGCAAATAAGTGATCAGCCGATTGTCGACACCTAGGGGCAAAGGGATTAGCAGCCACAAAAGCAGCCAGATGCCCCACAGGTAGGGAATGGCCCGTTGGCGGCCCAGCATAGCAAAGACCGCCGCCAAGCCAATGTTCAGCGACACAAATGCTAACCACGGCGAAACGAGCAAAATTGCGCCGATCAGCGTCATCACCGCAACAGCAGCAATCCACAGCGGGAGCGCCGCCCCAGTCTTGTTCTGCTGGGAACTCGTGACTGAAGACCGATCGGGAGCTTGCTGCCATCGACTCCACAAAAAGTAGATCGCTGCTGCAATCACAAAAGGAAAATACTGATACTGCTCTTGTTGCCAAAGCGATCGCAAATGAAAGGCAGCTAATGGGGCATGCCCCAACAACACGGCAGTAGCGAACAGCAGCACTGGATTTTTCCAGCGGCGCAGGTCGGTCGTCTCTGCTGAGGATAAAGGAGTCGTGCCAGACATCGCTAAGTGTATCAGTGTGAAAACTGCCTGCGAAATACTTCGGACGAGCCGCCAAACGCGATTTCCACTTGTCCGGTTGCATCTTCTACTATTGTAATTGCTGCGGTCATTTCTGCACTAGGTAAAAGCGACCAACCAAAAGTGCATTCTGTGCTGCCTCGATCTTTCGGGCGGTAGGTGATGACTTGGGTACGCGTCCGTCGGCCAAAACGATCGCAATACCACCCTGCTGCATGTCCCAACGCGACGCCAGAGGTTACCGTTAACCAACGCTGAACATCACCCTTGGTCAACACCAATCGCTCCGGACTTAGTTGCCGTAGTTCGATTCCAGGTGCTAAATGCAACCGTCCGATCAGCGAGGAGGCTGATTTTTCGACCGCGTGTTCCAAGCAGGTCCACCCTCCGCTAGTGTGCGTAACCATCAAACGTGACAGTTCCGGAACCTTTAGGTGGCGGTAACCATCATGGCTGGCCAGACACCAAGAAAAATCACCTTGCCGGCCATGCTCGAATCGCGTCGGTCGGCCTCGTCGCCCCATGCGAAAGCGTGACCACACGTCGCAACAATTCTGATACCCAACCGTGACGACATTGTGCGCAGCCGACGAACGGCAGTAGTCGCGCATCAAGCCTTCATTATAGTCAAACACACCACTATCCACAAACCAGCGATGTCCCGCGACGGAGGCTTCAAACCCCAGTAAATCACAATGTGCGTGTGCAGGCAAAGAACTCGCACCGACAGGTCCTGCGTCAAAAATGATCGCATCCTCCGCCTGACGCCAAGTCCAATAGGGTCCGACGATGGTCGTGGCAAGTGCCGTTTCGGCAGCCTTGTCGAACTCGGTCGCGAGTCCACTCAAATCGGCCAACGCACGAATGTCGTCAACCGAATGGACTTCGCCCCAACAACTGTCACCAAAGAGCGGTATCTCGCCATCGGGATGCAAAATCGATCCCAGAAACCCGCACATCCTGGCAGCCGTCTCGCGACACGGGTCAGCTAATTCTCCTCGCACACCGTTTGTCGCGAAGGCAACCTGCAACAAGTTGCCTAGCACCTGGCAATGGTACATCGGAGTTCGTTCAAAATGCTCCCCGTGTGGTAAAACCTGAAGCGGTAACTCTTTGCCCAAATGACATGTCGCCAAATCAAGCCATCGTTCGCTCAGCGATCCTTCCAAAAAAACGCCAGCCAACGCCAGGGCGGTGAGGTTCTCCAGCAGATGGTTTCCACCTAGGTCGAACTCGAGATTCTTGCTAAGCACTTCTGCCTGACAGGCGAAACTTTGCACGAACTTCTCTTGTAGATCCTCCGGCGGTTCGCACAACGCGAACAATTGCGCCCACACAGGCAAACGTCGAGAAATGCAGTAAGGATGCCAAGCGTCATCGCTTGGTCGCGCTGACTCGAGCGGATTGCCATGAATCCAATCGGCAACAATCCCCCAAATCACGGGCCACGCATGGTTAGCGATTGCGGCATCAGTTTTGGTGCCCTCCGCGACTGAGCCGATCGCGAAATCAAGTAAGTACTCCTGGTAGTGCAACTGAAAACGCCACAAATGAGACGGGTGAGATACCACCCGGCCGTGCCAATCGATCGGCGTACCCAATTCGCAAGCTTGCTGGAGGAGTGTGAATTTTCCGCGCGACAAGTCCTCGCCAAGGGTTTGCACATTTGCCGTAGTGCGTATCGATCTAGTTGCAGCTAGACTCCGCATTTTTTCCAGGGCAGATTTGCGTACGCGATATGTTTCCTCGGACGACAAGGCTAGGGCAGCTAAGCCACGAACTGGACGTGCGAAAATTGTGGGAACAGCCGCGCGTGCCGCCCTGCGCAAGAGCTGCGAAGTGCGATAATAACGCAAGATGTTTGCAGCTCGATGAAGCTTGCTGCGCATCGTGTCACGTTGATTTGCCGCTTGAACGAGCCTGGCGAGGTCTTCGGCTAGCTCAGCATCGCTGCTCGAATCGCCATCGGGCACGTTTGCGGGCATCTTAGCATGGTCTTCTGGCATCTTAGCTGCCACACTCAGCGGCTAAGACGTCAACAATCCGCTCGCTCGCCTTGCCGTCCCAAAGTTTCGGGCAGTCGCCCTGTTTGTAGCTCCCGTCGAGTACCGCTTCGAGTTGTTCGCTCAAAAAGGCGACGTTATGCCCGATAAGCGTACTGGTCCCTTCAGTCACGGTGATCGGTCGTTCGGTGTTGGCCCGCATCGTGAGGCAAGGAATCCCCAAAGCGGTCGACTCTTCCTGGAGACCGCCCGAATCGGTGACAATCACCTTCGCCTGCGAGGTAAAACATAAAAACTCGCGATACCCGATCGAAGGCAGACAATGGATGTGAGTCGCTCGATCAAGGCGTTCCATCAACCCAAATTCGGTAAGCTTTGCAGCTGTCCGAGGATGAATAGGAAACACCACAGGTAAACGCGTTGATAAGTCGATCATCACATCCACCAAACTACTCAAAGTCTCGCGTTGATCGACATTCGAGGGCCGGTGCAAAGTGACGACCGAGTAATGATCGGGCGAAATTCCAAGTGGCTCTAATTCATCGAGCGACCGAGCAGCCTTTAACTGGCTGAGAAGAGTATCGATCATCACATTGCCGACCAAGTGAATCCGGCTCTCGGGGTGCCCTTCGGCACGCAAATTCTCTGCTCCATCGGGCTCGCTTACCAGCAGCATATCCGCGACAGCATCGGTCATGAGGCGGTTGATTTCTTCGGGCATCGTCCGGTCGCGACTACGCAGGCCCGCCTCGACGTGTGCGACCGGGATGTTGAGTTTCGCGGCCGCCAAGGTTGCTGCCAACGTACTGTTGACATCTCCCACCACGATCAAGCGATCGTACGACTCGCCGTTGCTTGCACCACTTTTCGGCCCCTCCAAGAGCACCTCTTCCATCCGTTCCAGCACCCGTGCTGTTTGCCCGGCATGAGTGCCCGATCCGACTTCAAGATGGATGTCGGGATGGGGCATGGCATATCGAGCTGTTGAAAGAAGACGTCCGATAGACTCGTGTCGTAGTGCTGGCCGGTGTGAATCAGCGTAGCTTGCAACTCGGGCCGATCGCGCATGGCTCTCAAAATCGGCGCCATTTTCATGAAATTGGGCCGAGCCCCGACGACACAAGCGAGATGATGTTTTTTCAAGAGAAACTTACTAAATGACTAGCTATGAGGTAGTGCGGGCGGCGGGCGTACGTTAGACACTTTACCACGGATTTCACGGAATGCACGGATAAAGAATCAATTCACAATACGCTTCCATTCTAACCGGGCATTTTTGAAATTTAAGAGTAGTGCAAGTTTCAAACCAGTGATGTTCAAGTATCCAAGCATCTGGGCGATATGTGTTTCATGGAATGTGGTTACAACCTTGGGGTCAGCGATCACATGGCCATCGACAATCAGATCCGGAATTAAAGTACCAATGTGTTGCCCTTCGTAGTGGACCGGAAACTCTTTCTGCTGATCAACTTGATGGCCTCGCTTATGCAATTCAATCACTAAAGCACGCTCGTAGAGCTTCTCATCTAATCCAGGTTTCAATCCATTCAGCACAGCCATCGCTGCCCCGATGATCGACTCGCTTAGATCGACGTGAATTAGTTCTTTTTTCATCCACTCTCTCTACGCATCCAATTTATCCGTGTTCTCCGTGCAATCCGTGGTTCCATTTTCTGATATTACCACAGATTGCACGGATGTCCGGGGTCTCTGGGCTCCGGTAGTGCCAACCCCCAAGTGGTTGATACAACAAGATGATCAAGCAGATTAGACTTGTCGTTCGGCGGATTTTCTTTTTCGCCGCCAAATCACGTGGCGAGAGACCTTGTTGGGGTCTGGCGGAACGCCGACTGAGGACTTGTCGCTTGCCAGTTTCGCCACTCGGTGCAGCAACTCTAGGTACGCCGTTGCCAAGTCATTACGGTTGTAATGTTCCAGGACATATTTACGCGCTTCGCGGCCTAACTCGACTGCGCTGTCGCGATCATCTGCCAATCGAGTGACAATCTGCGCCAGCTCAGCATCCGATTCTGGAGCCATCGGGATACCACCGCCCGCCTCCATCACAATTTCTTGTGCAGGGCCGCGCACTCCCATAACAATTGGCCGCTGCATGGCCATCGTCTCGAAGATCTTCGAGGGGATCACCGTCGCAAACAGCTTGGTAGCACGCAGATGGATAAGACAACAGTCGCTGCTTGCCAAAACGTTAGGGATTTTTTCTTTCGCGAGCCGTCCCGTAAAGACGACGTAATCTTCGACGCCCGCTTCGGTGACTTGCTGCTCGAGCGCCGAGCGAGTTGCGCCGTCTCCGACAATTAGAAACGCAATGTCTTTGCGGTTGTCCTGACGCAAACGACTGGCAGCACGCACCACAACATCCAATCCATGCGCCATGCCAATGGTACCAATGTAGCTGCACACGAATTTATCTGTCAGGCCATGCTGATCTAAAAAATCCTGATCGGCGTGCTGGGGGCGATAACACTCGCCATCAACCCCATTGGGGATCACGCTAATCTGTTCCCGCATTTCAGGAACTTTGGGCGTGATCTGATCTCGGTATCCGGTGCCAACCGCCACGATATGCGAAGCTGCACGGTACATGCGCCGTTCAAGCCATTTTAGAAAACGGATGCGTTTCCCCTTGCGCATCGCGCCGACAGCGGCGATCGATTCGGGCCAAATATCACGGATCTCGAGTACGAAAGGAACTCGCTTGAGTCGGGCTGCCCACACGCCTGCCCAACCACAGAAAAATTGAGGCGACGTTGCGACCACGATATCGGGTTTCTTCAGCCATAGGGCTGTCCAAACAGCACTCACCAGATAGCTGACATAGTTGGCGATCCGACGGTTGGACTTTGCGTTGCGTGCCAAGAAAGTCCAGACTCGTACGACTCGAATACCGTCGACCATTTCCTCTTGTTGTCGAAAACGACTACGATAGCCCTCGTAGGCAACGCCATCGGGACAATTCGGCACACACGTAACCACCGTCACATCGTGACCGGCAGCTGCCCAACGGCGACAATGTTCAAAGGTACGATTCGCTGGCGCATTCACCTCTGGGGGAAAGTAGTGTGAAAAAAAGAGGATTCTCATCTCGTGCCTTAAAGTCTTGGGGAATATGCCGGCTGGCCCGCTCTTAACAGCCATACAATCCAATTGTTATTGAACCGCTAACGGTGCACTTTTGTTTGAAATGCTTGACAACCGCACTCTTTCGTTTCTCGTCGCGTTTCTCCCCAAAAACGCCGCGAACCTCATTGCCCTCGATGCCCCCAATGCCTTGTAGCAATGAATCTCATCCGCAAGATCTGCCAGAACAGACGACTTGTGAGTATGCGAGTATAATCAGAGCCTAGGACAACGTCAATTCGGACGACGGAGTCCTGTTAATAATGGCTCCCGTCAAACGGCACACGAACTCAAATCGCGTTTTCCCCTTGAATTACGTGGGTTACCGCAAGCCTACTCGTATGTCGAGTCCTCATCCCCTTTAGTGTATTCACAGGCGACTTTTACTGACTATTGGCCAAACTTGGCAATTTGGACACGCACTTGGTCAGCCGCTTCGATCGTTGCCTTGGATACCTCCAGCAATTCCTCTTGGGCAATCGGCCACGGCGCATCTGCCGATAGCAATGTCTGGGTAAAAGCCACTAATTCGGCGCGATGACCTTTATCTTGCCCCCGCGAATTCAATTTGCGGTTGGCCCCACCGATCTCTCGTGTTTTGCGAAAGTTGTCGCACACGATCACTCGACCACCCGCAAACACTTCAATGCGTTCTTTTGGAAAGTCTTTACTACCGTTGGCTAAATAATGAATCGTCGCTAGCGAACCGTCAGCGAACTGCAATTGAATCGCCACACAATCACCCAGTCGCCCCTCGCCCCCGCCCATCGCAAAACCATGTGTCACCTCAATGGGCGCCCCGACGAGATAGCGTGCTAGGTCCACAAAATGGCAAGCCTCGCCAACAATCCTCCCGCCACCAACCTCTGGATCTTGGGTCCAATGCTCTGCAGGAATCGCGCCAGCATTGACGGTGATGATGATCGACTTGGCCGTGGTACTAGCGCGCAACCAATCTTTGACGGCCAACATATGAGGCGAAAAGCGACGATTGAATCCGACCATCAAACAACAGGAAGGGTTCGCATCGAGCACTTGTTCGACCTGCTCGAGTTCCGCCCTCGTGAGCGCCAGCGGCTTCTCGACGAACACATGTTTGCCGGCTTGCAAGGCTTCGCAAACCATTGTGGCATGCAAATGGTGCGGGGTCGTGATAAACACCGCGTCGATGCTCGCGTCTTCCAACACGCTGCCAAAGTCGCTAGCCACCGACTCAAAACCAAACTTCTTCGCCGCATGCGCCGCCGACACTCCCTGACTGCTGACGATTGTCCGTCGCTTGACTTTTTCTTTCGGCAGTAACGGCAACAGCGTTCGCGTTGTAAATCCGCCCGCTCCGACAAAGGCCACGCCGATCTCGTCCCGCGACGCTCTCTCAACTTTCTTTGGAGTGCCAACGGTTGCCGCTCCATCAACGACCTGCGCGACTTTTTTAGACCCTTGGCCCTGCGCCGCACCATAGTCGAGCAGAATGCCAAGCGCCTGCGGGTCGCTGACTGCTTGGTAACCCTCCAAAGCATCTTCAAATTGGTATCGATGCGTAATCAGCGGCCCCACGTCGAGTTTCCCCTCAGCCATCAACTCCAAGACCGCTTGAAAATTGCGTTGCTCGGTCCAACGCACAAAGCCGATCGGATAATCGAAGCCTCGTTTTTCAAAGTTGGGATCATAACGCCCCGGACCGTACGAGCACGAGACCTGAAACGAAAGCTCCTTCTCATAAAAGTCGGCCCGTTGCAAATGAAGCCCCACCACACCGACCAGCACAATGCGGCCTCGTTGGCGGCACATGTTGGCGACTTGGTGAATCAGCTCATCTCCCTTGGCCGAGGCGGTGATCAGCACCGCGTCGACGCCGGTGCCGTGTGTCCAGTGCTGAGTGGCGGCCACCGGATCCACGCCCGTCGACAAATCGACCGTCTCGGCACCAAACTGCCGTGCCAATTCCAGCTTGCGTGCATCAAAATCGATGCCCATCACCTGACACCCATGCGCCCGCAAAATTTGCACGGCGAGCAGTCCGATCAACCCCAAACCACTCACCACCACTCGCTCGCCCAGGGTCGGCAACAGCAGGCGGACCCCTTGCAGTGCGATCGCCCCTACCACGGCAAAGGCAGCTTGCTCGTCAGATACCTTCTCTGGCACGCGCGCCGTCAAGTTCTCGGGCACCACGACCATTTCGGCGTGCGGCCCGTTGCTGATCATTCGCTCGCCTGGCTGCCGACCGCTCGTCGTGTCGGCTTCTAGCACAACGCCGACGTTGCAGTAGCCCAACGGGATCGGCGTATCAAGCTTGGCTCGCACCGCGTCAACCGTAGTAAACAGCCCGTCGGTCTTGATTTTCTGCAAAACCTGCTTGACTTTGTCGGGTTGCGACCGCGCTTTGGCGAGCCAGCTCCCTTTGCCAAAATCGATCAACATCTTCTCGGTGCCAAGCGACACCAACGACCGAGTTGTTTCCGACAGCACCTGCCCACTGCCCCGTCGAGGACAAGGCACCTCTGCCAACAGGGTTTCGCCGGTGCCTAAATTTTGCAGGATTTGTTTCATGCTCAAATCAGTCCTCGCTGGCCCCAGCGGGCGGCCGCCGTAGCATAAATCGAGACTGCAAAAAAAACGAAAGGTTGGGCAACAAGGAAAGTGGTAACCGTTCGCGGGACTCAGTGAAGGAACCACGGATTGCACGGATAACACGGATCAAGGTCAATGATAGAAAAAGGGAGAAAGGGGTTTGCTTTACCCCGCAAAACATCAAGAGTGGCAACTAGGCCTCCTTTTTTCTTCTTATCCGTGTCATTCGTGTTACTAACGGTAAAAGTCTGCGCAGCGTGCGCAAGTTTTTGAAATGGTTGTCAGATTTGCCTCTCGCAGAGACGCAGAGACCGCAAAGTGAAGGTACTTGCCATTTCCACTGCGGTCTCTGCGTCTCTGCGAGAGGCTTTTTTTAGTTTTTGGTTGCGGCTATGCCGCGCTGGGCAATCCGTGGTTTTTCCTGTCTTGGACCCCGTGAACGGTTACAAAAACCCTTCCTCATCGGCGTTTATTCGTGTTACTAACGGTAAAATTTTGCGTAAGACACGAAGGTTTTTATTAAACGCAGAGTGCGCTGAGACGCAGAGAATCGCAGAGAAAATAGATGAAAACTGAAACTCTCGGACGATCGATTCTCTACGATGGTTCTCATAACAAACTCTCTGCGGCCCCTGCGGCCCTCTGCGACTCCGCGGGCTCTGCGTTTAATGCTTTTTTGGTTGCGGCCACGGGCCGCGCTGGGTTTATCTGTGGCTTTTCCTTTTTCTTCTTTCCGCGCCGTGAACGGTTACGAAAGTTGAGATTGGTATCAATTGGCTCCACCGATAGGCAAGTTCGGCAACCCAGGCAAACCACCGGTGGGCGCTCCCGCGCCAGGCCCTGCGTTGGAATCTGTCGCTTCTGTCTCGCTTTCTTTCTTCTTGATCACCTCGTCGCGACCGAGGTGGATTTTCTTGAAAACGTCGTTGGAGATCACGTAGTACCAATCGCCGAAGCGATGATTCAACTCGGCCACTTTTTCTTTACCCGCCTTGAGTTTTTCCTCGTATTCGTTGAGCTGGCGCACGTTTTCTTTTTCGATCAAGGCACGAGCAGCGATGAGGGCTTCTCGTTCGATTTCTTTTTTGGTTTTTTCGGCGGTTTTTTCTACTGTTTCTTCTTCGTTTTCTTCTTCTGGAGTGCTCTCTTCTTCGGTACCTTCTTCGGCTTCCTTGTTCTCGGCTTCCTTGTCCTCTGGTTCCCCGCCCGCTGAAGCGGGCTCGCCGGGCGCCGATTCTTCTGATTCTTTCGTTTCGCTGTCTTCTTCGCTGGCGGTTTCGCTGCTGTCCTCTTCGCTGGCTGGCAGTTCTGGTAGTTCCGTTGGCTCGGGTTTTTCTAGCATCGACTCATTGAACCTTGCCATCACAAACAGATAGCGATTGATGCCGTCACTTGTTTCGGAGTTTTCCTCGTCACCTTCCTCGCCACTCTTTTTGTCGCTAGCGGTTTCGCCTTCCTCGCCGATCTGCAAATTGCCAAAACGCAAAACATACTCGACCCCATCCTGTAGCGAGCAAACGAGCTCCCCCTCGGTCGAAAGAATCTCAGGCGGTGCGTCGGGCGCGAGCGAAATCGGCGCGAAGCCGCGTTCCATCAGACTGGTGGCGGCATCTTGATTCTTGAGGAAATCGCCGCCCGCCTTCAACTCAGCACTCAGACCTGCCGGCTTCCGCGCGACATCGACCAACAGCAGATCACCCAAGCTGTTGCGAAGCTCTTTGAGCGTCTCTTCGTTCAGCTCTTCGTCCTCTGCCAATTCGTAATCTACCAGCTCTTTTTTCTCTGGGTCGAGTTGCTGCAATTGCTCTGCGTGCCATTTCGATTCCTTCGAGTCGTAGCTGAGCGTCATCTCTCCGCGACGATCCCACTGCACCCGCATTTGAAAACCGGCAGAGGTCAACACCTGATGCAATTCGGCAGAGTAATCCTTGATCTTCACTCGTCGGATATCCATCGGATTCAGCTTGAGTAGATCGTCCTCGATCCAATCTTCAAATTTGGTCGAGAGTTTGTCGGGATCGAGATTCACCACGTACACCACATCTTGGTCGACGTTGCGCACGTAGTATTGCCCTTCGGCTTCTTTGACCGCTTTACCGATGATCATATCCGTGAGCGGTGCGTCGTTGGAATCGGTGATCGTCACGCGTATGCCAACGCCCTCCGCCTTGGAATCAAGCTTCGACGAACTCGGGTCAATGACGCCGAGCGCTTCATGGTCGTTGGCGCTCTTACCCGCCACGCGCAACACTTCGCGATCGATCAAGCACGTCGCAGCCTCGGCCATCTGTCGAGCCGCGTCGGCTGGGTAGCCCTGTTTCGAGGGAATCGACCACAGGCCATCGGTCTCGGCGACTTCAAATTCGCGAGTCGAGGCGGTCTCTTGATCGAATTTCACGATTTTCAATCGCTTCGCCACGTCCAACTCAAACTGATTGAGTCTCGTGCCAATCAGCTCATCGAAATCCTGCACCTCGCTGGTAGGCCCCATCCAATACGCCACCGCCAGCGAACACGCCGCCACCGCGACAAACAAGAGTGTCTTAGCCATTTCAGTCATAATTGTTTACTTTTCTTAACAGGCTTCTCTAAAGTAAGGTTTTGCACTTTTGCCAAGTCTGTTTCAAACGGTTTTTTCGTGGCAAAACTTCGTGAGTTTTGCACCGGTCGGTTTTGAAATATGCTGCTAACAAAGGGGTTTGCCAAAAAACGGTGGTGCAAAAGTCGCTAGGTTTTGCCAAATCGACCCCTTGGAACTTGGCAAAACCACCTTCATAGCTGCGAGCGGAAGCCGCAGTTGCCCTCGGTGTGAGCTGCGGCTTCCGCCCACAGCTATAAAAGCGGTGCCTCTTTTTTACACAATTCTCTCTTCCATTTCAGTAACTATTTTTGGCCACCCTTCAACCTTGGCCACCCTCAACGTAATCGCTCTTTCACAATCCCCTCACGCTCAGTCTCACGTCGGCGGAAGAACACATACAGAGCGACCAGTAGCGGTGGAATCGGCGGAATCATGATGGCGTACTTTTTGTAACGACCTTGTACCGTGCGAACTTCTTGTTCGAGGTCATACTCGATTTGCTTGAGATTTCTGTTGCGACGCGTCTCGATAGATTTCAGGTCTGCCTGGAGACGCTCCTGCGCCCGCCGCCTTACAATTTCAATGCGTTGCTGCTTGGCACCCTCACTGAGGCCTTCGAGTTTGCTGACGGCGGCGACTTCTTCTTCAAACGTTTTTTGGGCCTCTGCCAATTCTTCTTTAATCTGGTCGAGAAATTTCTTTTCTTGCTTGTTGGCATTTTCTCGGTAACTCTTGGTCGCTTCGTCGATCTTGGTCAGCGTGCGATGCTTGCGGACCCGTTTGCGGATTTCGATAAACCGGTCGTCCCCCGCCAAAGCGTCGATGATGTTGAGGATGAAGGTGACGTTTTGCGTGGCAGGAATGACTTGGCCATCGCCACTTTCGCGAATCATAAAGAAGGCCGGAATGATCCAGTCGATATCGGCAACGACGACCGCCTTGATTGGCGTCGCTTCGTCAGAGCCCGTTTCGGTTTCAGCATTGGTATCCGCAGCCGTTTCAGTGGTCTCGTCGGCCGTCGAATCGTCGTCCGTCGATGCTGCGGCTTTGGCCATTTCTTCCAGGGCTAATTCTTTGTTCAGCAACAAATCCTCATTGATATATTCACCTTCGATTTGTGCACCAATGATATAAGAGCTACTCGAACGGACATGACCAAAGACTTGGCCGCCTGGGCTTTGCATTTGTTGTCGCAACAGGGGGACTTCGATCGTGCCCGAGTTGCTACTCCCCGTGACGGCAAGCTGTTGGAATTTCAATTTCGAGTCTTCCGCCTGAGTTACCGAGCCCGCGTATAAAAACAAGAGTTGGTTCAGTCCCGAAGTGATCGGATTGTCCGAGTTCAGCGGATCTTGCGCTTCGTTGCCTTGATCGATAAAAATCCATTCTTGGTCCGACTCGATGCGAACCGTGCGATCGGGCTGATACTCTTGCCAGACGAGCTCGGTCGGTTCCATCTCGATGCCCAGCGTCTTCCAGAGCTGAGTGATATCGCCTTTGGGAAGTGGCTGCTGCCCGCCACCAAACATTCCCATGCCCGGCGAGCGTTTGGGGTCGGCGGTGCCAACTGTGGGCGGACGGTAGAAGGCGGGGATGGGCATCGGATCTTCCAAAATGGCGGTCGGCAAACCGGCTCGCACCGCGTCGACCAAATGGTCCATCTCTTGCGGGCCGAGCATCGAGGGTTGAACCGCCAATAGTACGTCGTATTTTTCGACGTTGATCGGTTGCGACGGATCGACCGGCCGATCGTCGATGTCGTATTGCTTTCGCAATTCGGCGAGCAGCGGCCATTCTTGATCGCGATTACTCGAAGGCATCAAGCCTTGCACGCCCGTGTCCAAGATGCCGACCCGCAAGTTTTTTTGTCGCGTGACGGTCGCGATCGACCGGACCAATTCGTATTCCGCGGGGATTCCCTTGCCCAAAAAGGGGACAACGACTTTTCCTAATCCCGAGGTCACGGCGAAACCTAGAAAAATTTCTTCCCGCGAGCGCTCTCGTCCGTTGACGATCAGCACCTCGCGCGGCGTGATGCTGTAGGTTCGTTCGGCGAGATTGGCCTCTTCGCCATAGTTTTCGATTTCGTGAACGTTCACACGAATCTTCCCACCGCTGAGCGCTTGGAATTCTGCTAGCGTGGAAAGCAGGTTCGTCTTCTTCTCGACATACTCGGTCGGCACCCGTGGGCTGACGTAGGCGTCGATGCTGATGCTGCGGACGTCTTCGTCGTCGCGCAAGTCACGCAAAATATCGAGCGTGCCAGCAGAGAGCGAACTAAGCTGCTCGCTGCTGATGTCGGCTCGCAGCGAATTGCGATTCTGCACGATTTGCGTCACGCCCACCGCCAAGCAAAGCAGAGCGAGCGTTCGCGCCAGATAGTGCCACCCCAGCGAGCCCCCTTCTTCGCGGGCCTGCCAGTGACGTCGTCCGATGAGCACCATGCTCAGGTAAACCATCACCGCCGCAATCGCCACAAAATAAGTGACCCCGCCCAGGCTGATGACACCGCGTTCGAAGTCGCGAAACTGTTCCGACGCACTCCAGTGGCGAACCGTTTGGGCCCAGCCAGGATCGGTCACAAACCAATCGGCCACCCCAAATAACGCCAGCGGCATGTTAAACAACGTGCCCAAAATAAAGCCGACCGTCAGGTTCTCGGTCAAAAACGAAGCGACCATGCCAATCGCAATCATCGCGACGCCAATAAACCAGTAGCCAATGTAGGTACTCACAAACAGCCCGAAGTCGGGATCGCCGAGCCCCCACTTGAAGACTAAAAAAATCGAGAATGCCGAGAACATCAGCGACACCGAAAAGATCGCCACGCCGGCCAAGTACTTGCCAAGTACGACATCAAAGTCGGTCGCCGGCACAGTGAGCAATAGCTCGTCGGTTCCCTGCCGCCGTTCCTCCGCCCAGATGCTCATGGTGATCGCGGGGATAAACACGAGCATGATAAACGGCAACCAACGACTCAATTGGTCCAAGTTCGCCAAGTTGCTAGAAAAGAACTCGGGCGGCCAAAACGTCGCCAGCGCGCTGAGTACCACAAACACGCAGATAAACGCGTAGCCCGTGGGGCTAGAAAAATAGCTCACAAAATCGCGTTTGAAAATCGATTTGAGAACGTTGAAGTTCATAATAGTAGTAGGTGGTTGGTGTTGGGTGTGGTTGTTTCTTCCCACTGGGAAGGGTGACTCAAATCGCGGTCGTCAACTCATGGAACCGCTCATCAAGATTTGCCTCTTGCTTGCCCAGCCCTTGCTCGCCCAATTCTGCGGGCGTGCCGTCAAAGACGAGCCGGCCTTCATTGATGAAGACGACCCGATTACACATGGCTTCGACTTCTTGCAGAATGTGGGTCGATAACAAAATGGTTTTTGACTTGCCCAGCGTGCGGATCATTTTACGGACTTCTCGAATCTGGTTCGGGTCGAGTCCGGCAGTGGGTTCGTCAAGAATCAGCACCTCGGGGTCATGCAGTAGCGCTTGCGCCATGCCGACACGTTGTCGGTAGCCCTTGGAGAGCTTGCCGATCGGTTTGCCAAGGACCGTTTCCAGGTTGCAGGTATGGATGACCGCGTCGAGCCGTTCGTCCAACTTGCGTCCCGTCAGTTGCCGCAAGTTGCCGAAAAAAGTGAGCAAGCTTCGCGGTGTCATATCGGCGTAGAGCGGCCCGTTTTCTGGTAGGTAACCCAACCGCCGGGCACCCTGCAGTCGCTCGGTTGCCATATTGAAACCGGCAATCCGTGCCGACCCCTCTGAGGGGGCCAAGTAGCCGGTTAGCAGTTTCATGGTGGTGCTTTTGCCGGCCCCGTTGGGGCCGAGAAACGCGGCAACTTCGCCCTTGTTGATCGAGAAAGTGACGTCGCGTGAGGCGGCAAAGCTGCCATAGAATTTAGAGAGGCCTCGGGCCTCGATCATCGGCTCGCTAGCTTCTGTAGGGGAAGGATTGGATGGTTCACTCATCGAGACTCCAAGCAATGACTGTGTCGACAAACCTTGGTACGGGCCAAATCCGTAATCCAGAAGGATTGATCAAAGGCCATAAGGATTTATCAAAGGATGGATCAAAGGGCGCACACAGCACGCGAATGTTTCAGGGTAAGACGCTAAATGCTATCCCTGAGGCACTCGGTTGTCTATACCTGCTCGGCGTCCTCACGCACCGCTACCAAATGCCGTTGCCAGTGACGGTCGTCCTGCTCGGGGAAATCACTGCGTAGATGCACTCCGCGAGACTCCTCACGGCTGAGGGCCGCCGTGATCATCACGCGGGCGACGGTCAGCATGTTTTGCAGCTCCCAGCCTGCGGGATCGGTGAACTGACGTGGTAAGACGTAATGGCACCAGGCATCGATGCTTGCACTTGCCTCGCGTAGTTGTTGGCCCTCGCGCTGAACGCCCGCGGCGCGCCACATTAGGCTTTTGAGCGAGTTGCGAATGTCTTGCAGGTCGAGCGGCTCGGTTTGTGGCGGGCGCGACCGGTTTTCTAAGGGGAGGGCTCGAAAGGTATCAGGCTCGATCAACGCTGCCGCCGAAGCTGCTTTGCCAGCGTGAGCACCGTAGACCAACCCTTCCAGTAAGCTATTGGAACCGAGACGATTTGCGCCGTGCAGGCCGCTACTAGTCACTTCGCCCGCAGCCCACAGACGGGGCAAAGTCGAGTAACCGACCTCGTTGACCTTCACACCGCCAATCATGTAATGCGCGCCAGGACGTACGGGGATTCGATCCTGAGCGATGTCGATTCCAAATTCGGCACACCGCCTGGCGATGCCGGGAAAGCGTTTCTTGGCTTGACCCGCTTCCAGGGGGCTGAGGTCGAGATAGACGCAAGGATGACGTGTCTTTCGCATGCGATCGTTGATCGCCTGACTGACGATGTCGCGTGGCGCGAGTTCGGCGCGCTCGTCGAATTCCGGCATAAAGCGTTTGCCACTGGCGTCGACAAGCAGTGCCCCTTCGCCGCGGATCGCTTCGGTAATTAGACTGCGGCTACTGCCGGCGATGTAGAGCACCGTCGGATGAAACTGCATGAATTCCATGTCGAGCAGCTCTGCTCCGGCGCGGTAAGCGATTGCATGACCATCGCCGGTTGCTATGAGTGGGTTGGTCGTCTCACGAAAGATCTGGCCCGCGCCGCCGGTGCAGAGAATTGTCTGCTTGGCCCACACAAAAGTCCTGCCGTGATTCTTGTGCCAAACCAAGGCGCCTCGGCATTCTCCTTCGTGGGTCAGCAGATCAATCGTAAACGTGTTTTGCCAAATCTGGGCGCCCAATTCTTGGCGTGCGCGCTCGATCATTGCCCGCATGATTTCTCGACCCGTGGCGTCTCCCAAGGCGTGCGCAATCCGATTGTGGCTGTGCCCCCCTTCGCGACCGAGGAGCAATTCGCCCTGTTCGCGATCGAAGACCGTGCCCCACTCGATAAGCTCGCGAATATGGGCTGGTGCTTCGCGAATCACCATCTCGACGATCGCGGGATCGCAAAGATCACCGCCTGCTGACAGCGTATCGGCGACGTGGTTCGCGATTTTGTCCTCCGGTGCCAGCACTCCGGCGATGCCGCCTTGCGCGTAGGCGCTGTTCGACTCTTGCAGCTTGTCCTTCGTGACCACCAGTGTTGATAATTGCGGATCGATCGCCATCGTCGCCCGCATTCCCGCAATCCCCCCGCCAATGACGAGCACATCGACAAAATGGTGCGGAATATTTTTGGGATGGAACGGGACGAGATAGCGGGGGATGGTCGGGGTCATTCGTGTTCTTTCGCCGTTGCCGTGCCTTTGATGTAGCGGTTGACTTGCTCTTGGAATTCGAGCGGCACGCGGCCACGATAGGCGTCGCGCAGGTCGCGGAGTTTGTCTTTCGTGATTTTGGATTGGTAGCCGGTGCGCGGGTTGCGACTCAGGCCGAGGCTGCGCAGGGCGTCGTTGAGCTGTTGGCTCGCTTCGGGCGAATCGGTGTCGGCATCGGCTTGGGATTTGAGATTTTTCCAGCGGTCGACAAAACGGCGCAACTCGTCTTGCGTCCAGCCGAGTTTTTCGAGCAGACTCTTGTCGACGGCTTGTTTTTTGAGTTGCTCGTCGAGCCGATTGAGTAGGAGATCGGTTTGCTGCCGGGCGTAGTCGAGGTTGGCCTCGTCGCCGGGTTGGGTTTCGCCGCCCGGGGGTGGGGCACCCGGTTTGCCGCCGGTGCCGCCGCTTGGGTCGCCCGATGGGTTGTCCTGCGGTTGTCCGTCGCTGGGGTCCGCTTGTTGCTCACCACTTGGACGATCATTGGCCGTTTCGCCGCCCGATTTTTCGCCTGGTTTTTCACCCCCTTGTTCGCCAGATTTTTCGCTGCCTTGGCCACTTTGATCGCCGCTCGATTCGCCCGTTTTGCCATCGGCTGTCGCTTGCTGGCCGGCTTGCTCTCCCGTTTCGCCTTCACCCGTTTCGGAAGCCTGCCCCGCGCCGTCGTCGGCCGCCTGATGTTCGCCAGCACCTCCTTGGCCATCGGCATCCGCTTGTTGGCCAGCTCCTTCTTTTCCTCCGCCCGAAGAATCGCCACCTTGGCCGCCTTGGGAGTCCGATTCGGCAGCGTCACGAGCTTGGGACGTCGCTTCGGAATCGCCTTGCTCGGATGCGCCGTTTTGGTCGTCTTGTTTGTCTTGCGGTTGCTTCGCTCCGTCGGGGTTGGGTGTCCCTTGCTCCTCGCTCGAGCTCTCGCCTGCACCAGCTTCACCCTGTTCGGGTGACATTTCGCCATCAACGGCTGCTTCGCCTTGCTGCTGCTTTTCTTCGCCGCTATCGTCTTGGCTGGACTCGTCGCTAGCAGCCGGTTCGCCTTTTGCGTCCTCGCCTTGCATGCCGTCCTCTTCTGGTTGGCGATCTTGTGCAGCACCTTCTTTGCCGTCCGCTTGCTGGCTTTCGTCCGCCTCGATTTTTTCTGAATCGCCCTTGTCTCCGGGTTGCCCGTCCTTCGATTTTCCCTTTTTGGATTCTCCCCCATTAGACGCAGCATCGCCCGATGGATCCGCAGCGGGCGAATCCTCTGACGCCTTGTCCTCCGACTCGGTCTCGCCACTTCCGTTTTCGCCAGTTTGCTCTTTAAAATGCTTAGCAATTCGCTCGAAGGCCGATCCGTCGTCGTCCCCTTCTGGCGAAACTTTGCCTTGTTCGTCGCCGCCTCCAGCAGCAGGGTCCTCCGGTGACTCGCCCCCGGCACCTGCTGGCGAATCTTCTGCAGAGTTCTCTTCGGAATTTTCTTCGGAGTTTTCTCCGGAATTTTCTTCGGACCGATCGCTTGGGGCATTGCCCTGTGAGTCCCCGCTGCCAGATTGCTCGCCTTCACTAGCTTCTCCACCGCCACCTTGACCTTGCTGCTGGTTTTCCTGGCCCGATTCGCCACTTTTTTGGTCACTACCGCTGTCCCCTTGCTCGCCCTCTTCGCCTTCTTCACCCTCGCTAGAATTCCCTGGTTCACCGGCACCCGTTTGACCTTTTGAATTCCCTTCGCCCCGTTGTTGCTCTCCTCCTTCGTCCTTTTCGTTTTGCTGCCGGCCATCATCGGTTGGATTTTTTTCGCCGTCCGAGTTGCCTTGCCAGGGACCAACGATGCGTAGCTTGCGATGCGCGCTGTAAGCGAGATTTGCCTCGGGCTGACGATTGTCAGCTGCCGCCCCCCAGTATTCCAGCACGTCGCCTACTTGGAGTCCCATTGCTTGTGGTGTTTTGCGCAGCTTGCCGAGGAACTTGCCGGTGTGATACTCCGTGAGTAGCTCTTCCTGCAACACTTGCTGCTCGCCCAGCTTGCCAAGAAGGATCACTTGGCTCAACGCGAAATCTGGATCGCGCGCTTCTAGCTCAAAATGCACTTCTTGGTTCAGCGCCACCTCAAGCATCGCCTCTGCGGGCAGCAAGAGCTGGATCTCGGGTGAATAGTCCACCTGGACGTCGATCTGGTAGAGGGGTGGCTGGCGGTTGTGATTGCCCGCAGCCGTTTCGTACCGCAGCACGTAGCTCTGGTGGCGTGGTGTCCTGCGGTCGTCGCGCAGCGTGAGCGGGAAGGTGACTGTCGCTTGTTGGCCACTAGCGTTCATCAACAAATCACGCCGTCCGTCCGCTTCGAAATCGACGTGCGCTTTTTTGATCGGTCTGTTTGTTTGCGCAACGAGAGTCACCTGGGTCCCCTCGACGGCGCGAATATCACCGGTGTGTTCGACTTCGCGCGTCGGGTAGCCGGTGTAGGCGGGGTAGTCGTAACGGAGCCGCTGGACAACCATTGTTGGACGGGAAAAAACTTGGACTTGGTAGCGTGACGA
>JAADGD010000149.1:0-1275 GCA_013152515.1 Planctomycetota bacterium | reverse complement strand
GAGCCAGTACAGGAAATCTTGCTGGATACCACTGCCGTTTCTACCAGCACCAACACGCCCAGGCAGTTGGCAAGAAAACATCAAGCCCCCCGCTGAGGCAGTCATGGGTATTTCTTGCTCAACGATTTGTTCGTCTGCCGTAGAATACAAGAGGCGTACCGGTTCGTCTTCTTCCAAACCGAACACTTCTGCAGTAATTCGGAGCTGCTCGCCGCGCGCCACCTTGGTGTCGCCAGGTGTGACGTCCAAAATTTGTACTCGGCTGGGCACTCCGATATTTGCCCAGGGTAGTAGCACCCGTTTGGCAGAGGGAAACAAATTGGGCGAGAAAAATTGATAGAACGCACAGAAGGCCGTTAGTGCCACCAAAATACTGCCAAGCCGTAAAATGGCTGTGCGATCGACGACCGATTCCAACGGCACTTGCGACAACCGTTGGGCTGCCTGTTGTTCGATGGCTTGCAGAACTTGCCGCGACAGGGGGCGCTTGCGATTGCGCAGAAACAATAAATTCAACAAACTGTTTTTTAGTGTCGGGCTACTTTGCTCGATTGCCAGTGCGGCATAGGCGGGGTTGATTGTTTGCCGGAGCAATGGCCAAAAGGTCCGCCCGCAGTATCCGGCAATGCCTAGAATCAAAACGCCGAACAGCCCGACTCGTGCCGTCTCGCTCCAACCGCCGGGAATCACCCAGTGCTCCAAAACGGCCATCGTCAGTAGAAAAGCTAGCACACCAATGACCAGCGTGATCAACCCGGCGGCGAGATCGACGAGTTTCAATGCGCGCCGGGTCCGACGGATGTGTTGATCGACCAAGGGCTCGCCCGCTTGTTTCGCAGGCGAAGGGGGGTTTTTGGGTGGTGATTTTTCAGTGACGCTTGCCATGAAATCTCTGTTCGCTCTCAGCAACGGTGCGACTTGTTAATTTGCGGTTTCGCTAACTTGGGTGCCAACGATGTGATCGAGTCCAATGAGGCGCCAAATCATGTCGTCCAGGCTTTTTGGAGGGAGAGGTAATGGTTTTATAGAGAAGGCCATTCCTCCATTATAGAGGGTAAATGGTAAAAGGTAGATGTATGATTTCCCCTTTTTGTTGCACTTGGGGTGTCGCCAGTGACGATTTTCCTGAAAATCTTGTTTTTGTGAGTCCCCGTTGATTTCGGCAAGTCGTAATTCGCCCCCGCCAGCAGGAGAACTGCAAAGTCAAAAGAAACAACCAAAAAGGATTAGCCACAGAGAACACAGAGATCGAAGAGTGCTGAAAACAAAGGATTC
>JAADGD010000094.1 GCA_013152515.1 Planctomycetota bacterium | reverse complement strand
TTGGATCAGAAACGAACCTGGAAGCAGGCGGTCAAGGCGGTGATGCAATCGCTCGAACCCTTGGGCGACGAGTATTGCCGCGTCTTGCAAGCGGGGCTGACCGATGATCGCTGGTGCGATCGTTACCCGAATCGGGGCAAGCAAAGCGGCGCGTTCAGTTGCGGCACTTTTGATGGGGCGCCGTACATCATGATGAACTACCAACCGACAGTGCTCGACCATGTTTTTACGCTCGCCCATGAGGCGGGACACTCGATGCACAGTTACTACTCGGCCAAGAGTCAGCCCTTTCAGTATTACGATTATGTCATCTTCGTCGCCGAAGTGGCCAGCACTTTTAACGAGCAACTGTTGAGTAGGCACTTGATGCGACAGGCGAAAACCGACGAAGAACGAGCGTACCTTATCAATCGCGATATCGACGCGATTCGCGGCACGATCATTCGCCAGACGATGTTCGCTGAGTTTGAAAAAGTAATTCACGAACTGGCCGAGTCAGGCGAGCCGTTGACGATCGACTGCTTTAAGAGCGAGTACGAAAAACTGCTCAAAGCGTATTTCGGCCCCAACTTCGTGATCGACGAGCAACTAAAACTGGAATGCCTGCGCATCCCGCATTTTTACAGGGCTTTCTACGTCTACAAATATGCGACAGGCCTATCGGCGGCGATCGCCCTGAGCGAACGCGTTTTGAGCGGCGGGCCACGCGAACTCTCGGACTATTTGTCGTTCCTCAAAGGGGGTTGCTCGAAGTACCCGCTCGATCTCCTACGCGACGCAGGCGTCGACATGGCGAAGTCGGGACCGGTGGAGACCGCTCTCGATCGCTTTGAAACGCTGGTCGACGAGCTGGACGCGTTGTTGTAGCAGTCGTTTTCAGTTTTGCATTGACACCGTTGTACTGGGTGGCGAAACCCCTTACATTGGGGGTGCCGTGGTTCTACTGTGCTAATTTCGGAGACTTTGAACCACAGATGGCACTGATTTACACGGATGAAATCTTGGTACAAGCGAATTTCGTTGCGGTCTATCAAATGGCCCTGAGATAAACTGCGCTAAGAGTCCATATCCGTGGTATCCGTGCAATCCGTGGTTACTGACCTAGCGCTGTAGTCGTAGAATCATTCGATTTTTTAGAAACTCCACAGGAAACGAACAATGGATGATTTTATCAAAAGCGTAGTCGAGCAGTTGGGGATCGATGAATCGGTGACTCGTAACGCTACAGGCTCGGTACTTGGATTTCTCAAGGAGAACATGGGCGACGATTTTTCGCAGCTCGCTGAAAAGCTGCCGGGAGCCGATGCTTTGATTAGCAGCGCTGCCGAAGCGGCACCCGCCGAAGGTGGTGGCGGAGGGATGCTTGGCGGTCTTGCTAGCGCGGCGTCTTCGATGCTGGGGAGTTCGGCTGGCGAAGGGTTGGAACTAATGAGCTTACTCAAAAATCTCGGCCTATCGACCGACCAGGGTGGCTCGTTAGTCACGATGTTGATCAGCTTTATCAAAGAAAAACTAGGCGACACAGTCATCGGACAGATTGCCGAGAAGATTCCGGCACTCAAAGCGTTTTTGGGCTGAGCCTAATAACCAGCAATAGTGGAGACCTTGAGTGACAACCGAACAACCAACGCTTCTACCAGAGCCCGATTGGGTGGAACTAACTATGCCGATTGCTTTTGGCGCGCTTCCCACTTTTGTCTCAGGCGGTGACGATACCGACCGATTACGAGTGCGTTACTATTTCCAGCCCAAGGACGGGCGTCTGGTCGGTAAGGCTTGGTTTGGTCCGGGCGCCCAAGGTCCGCCCGGACATGCTCACGGCGGGAGTATTTCAGCGTTACTGGACGAAGCGATGGGATCGGCCGCCTGGATAGATGGGCTGACGGTAGTAGCAGCCGAGATTACCATCAAGTTCGTGGAGATGCTCCCCCTAGGACTAGAAGTCCTCTTTGAAGCTTGGGTTGAAAAAGTGAAAGGCCGAAAAGTAACTACGGCAGGCCAAGTCGTCGGAGTGGATGGCACCGTCTACGGGAAAGGCACCGGGCTGTTTATTGTGATCGACGTCGAAAAATTCAAAGAAGTCCTGGGGAATTGACCTGAGAGGACTGTTGAGGCCGTGTCATTTGCGACCAATATTTTTCTGTCCCGGTCGCTTCACAGGGCGCGTGATCAAATAGGTCAACCCACCGCCCAACAGCAAGCCGAGGGCTAGTATGATTATCAGCGAGACGCGGTGAGAAACCCCAGGCAGGACATTCTGCAAGTTGGCCCCTAACACGGCGGCCAAGGTTGCCAGTGGGAAGAAAAACGCGGCCAACACATTGAGCCGGTGCGCTGAAGTGGCCATCTGGTGGCTCGACTCGGCTTGGATTTCGGCTTGATGGGCGACCTCGAAATTGAGTGCCGTTTGGGCATCGTCTTGCAGCAGCTCGACACCTCGCGATAAATCGTAGGCCTTGTCGCGCCAGTCGAGTAGTTGCGCGTCTTCGGTGCGTAATTTGCGGGCTTCTTGCAAAGTGGTGTACATGTTACGCACGGCGCGCGCCAACGGGCTGAGTTGTCCGAGGATTTTGAAGCAAGCTTCGCTGTTACTGGCAGCCTCGACAGCTTCGGTCAGTCGGTCGATCGCTTGGGCGTAGGTCTGTAAATGTTGCTCGACTCCCGCTGCTCCTGCGCCAGGAAGGGAGCTATGCCAGTCGCCGTCAGGTTCTCGCCAAAACAGCAAGCCGACGCGTTCGGGCTGATGCGATTGGGGGAGTTCGTGCAACACCACCAACAAATGGCCGTCAGCTTCCAAGACGCGTTGCCGACCGGGCCCATGTCCTAGCCGAAAGCGCAGGACGGTGGGTAATTCCCAATCAGCGGGGATCAGTGGGCAAGAATTCATGGTTGATTTCGTGAGGTAAGTGTGTGGAATCTATTCCTTCGTTTCGTTGCCTAAAGATCGCGCTGCTGTTGCGATCTTTTCAGGCAAGCGGTTTGCTGACAAACAGAAAAACATAGCTTACCAACAAAAATCATTCCGCAGTTATACTCTGCCAGTAAGCGTTTTTCTATCGTATAAGCAAAAATTGCCTAACGCATTTGCCAAGTTGGCACGGAATTTCCTACGTGCTAGTTTCCGAAGGATCAATAACGCGGCGGTTAGCCGGAGGCACACTTGCCTCCGAAGTCACCGAAGTTGCCAAAATCACTACTTCATTAAACCGACTTCGGAGGCAAGTGTGCCTCCGGCTATTTCCACTCCTACTCACCTATCTTACTACGCAATAACTCGCATGAACAAAATCGAGGAATGGAAAGCTGCCAAACATCCTTTTGATGTTTGGCCCGAGGTACTACGTCATGCAGAAGCAAAAACTCCGCTGAAACAAATCGAAGCGACCGACTTGGAGCGACTGAAGTGGTATGGTTTTCTGTATCGAAAGCGGGACGGGCAAGGGGCGTTTGCCGAGCGCATTCGCATCACTGCTTGCGAGCTCTCTGCTCAGGCAGCCCGAGAGATTGCCTATATCGCCTACGAATATGGGCATGGTATTATTGACATCACGACCCGTGGCAACATTCAGGTACAAGGACTCGCACTCGAACATATTCCGAACGTGGTAAAGCGTTTGAGTCAGGTAGAAGTCGATTCCAAGCAGACGGCGCATGACAATGTACGCAATGTGATTTGTCATCCTCTTAGCGGACTCGACCCGACCGAACTGATCGATACCCGTCAGCTTTGCCATGAAGTCGTTTCACTGTTTCATGACAGTCGGGAGTACGCCGATTTACCTCGCAAATTCAACATCGCGCTGAGCGGACAAAGCCAACACGGTATTCATTATTGGACGCAGGATATCAGCTACCTCGCCTGCCACGGCGACGATGGCGAGGTGATGTTCCAAGTCCTGCTCGGCGGTAAGCAAGGACAAAACCCCTGTTTAGGCAAGCATTTGCCGGTGCTTGTCGCTCCCGAGCAGATCGTGCTCGTGACTCGTGCGTTGCTCGACCTGTTTCGTACGAAGGGCTCTCGTGAGAAGCGTACGGCGGCCCGTTTTGCGTATCTTTTAGACGAAATAGGTGTGCATGGAGTGCTTGATTACTTGGACCAAAATCTCGACTTTCCTTTGCAACCTAGTGTCATGCAGCCACCGGGTCCCACTGGCTATGATGATCTTGTGGGTTGGTTTCGGCAGCAGGAGCCGGGACGTTGGACGATGGGTGTTTGTGTTCCGGTGGGGCGCATGTCTTGGTCGCAGCTCGAAGGGCTGTCGATACTGAGTAAGAAATGGGGAGACGGAACGCTCCGCACGACGCATGAACAGGGAATGATGATTCCCAATATCCGCACCGGTTTCAAAGATGCCGCGGCGACCAGCTTAGCAGCACTCGGATTGAGTTTGTATGCCGACTCGCTTTCACGCAACACGTTGGCTTGCACGGGCAAGCAGTTCTGCACGATCGCAGTCACCGATGCCAAGGGGCCGATGTTGCAACTCCTCGAAACGCTCAGGCAACGTGCGTTGACTTTGCACGGAATCCGCATCCACATGAGCGGTTGTCCGGCCAGTTGTGCGCTCCATCATACTGCTGATATTGGTTTGAAAGGTGTACGCGTACGGCGCGTACTCGGAACTCGCGAGGGCTTCGACGTTTTTTTAGGTGGTGGCGTGGCGGGCCAAATCCATCTCGGCCTCTCCTATCGTTTGGGAGTCGATGCCGATCAATTGCCGCAAGTGATCGAAGAGGTGATTCAGCAATACTATCTAAAACATAAACCGGGGCAATCATTCAGTGCGTATTGGCGCGAGGAGCTTCGTCACGAACAGGCTGGCAAAGTGGATGACGAGGACTATCTACCCGCAACCTGGGTCTGTGACCTGTGTGACTACCACTTTCAAGCAGAAGACCCGCCCGTGTTTTGCCCCGGATGCGCCGGTCTCAGACGGAACTTTGCGCGGTTGGAAGAAGAGGAAGAGAATACGAAAAGCGAATCATGGAATGCAGAAGCTGTAAAACAAGGCGAACCCCAAGCGCTAGCGACGGGAGCAGCCCCCCTTGGCGAACCCCAAGCGTAAGTGACGGGAGAAAAATAACCAATGCCCACCAACCACTTCAAGGAAAACCGATGGACTACGTAAAACCTGCCCAAGTTGTTGAGAGCCTCGCCAGTGCCGGAGAAATGAAATCCAAGCTACCGGTACGTCACCTCCTACTGCGCGGCGCACTCTCCGGGGCGTTCTTGGGGTTTGCCACGAGCCTTGCCATCACGGCATCGATTCAGACAGGTATTCCGCTCGTCGGTGCGATTGTTTTTCCGGTCGGTTTTGTGATGATCGTTTTGTTCGGACTGGAGTTGGTTACCGGTAATTTTGCCGTGCTGACGATTGCGAACCTTTGCGGCAGAGCCACCGGGAAGGGAGTTTGGCGAAATTGGGCTTGGGTCTTTTTGGGGAATTTGCTGGGAAGCCTGTTTTATGCGGGACTCCTGTTTGTTGTGTTGACTTCGGCTGGGGCAGTCGAGCCCAACGCCCTCGGCCAAAAAGTGATTGCCATCGCCGAGGCAAAAACCCTCGGTTACAAGTCGCTTGGTACGCAAGGCTTGTTCACTATGTTTGCCAAAGGAATGCTTTGTAATTGGATGGTCTGCATGGGAGTGCTGATGTCTGTAACGGCCAAATCGGTGACGGGCAAGATCGTGGCTGCTTGGTTGCCAATCACCACGTTCTTTGCTCAAGGATTCGAGCACTCGGTGGTCAATATGTTTGTGATTCCTACAGGAATGATGATGGGCGCAAAAGTGACTGTTGCCGACTGGTGGCTATGGAATCAAGTGCCGGTCACGCTAGCAAATTTGGTCTCCGGAGCGTTGTTTGTCGGAGCGATGTTTCACGCTACGTATTCCGAAAAGCGAGCGTCGGAAGCTGTTGCAACTGTCGAAGAATTCATTCCGAGACTCATCGACCACGACGAGCTGGAGCAGCCTGTGGTAACTTAGAACTTGTTTTGAAATGCCAATCGAATGTAGCCTCCGGCTCTGCCGGAGGACGAAAACAGAAAAAACAGGACCAAAGGCCCTATCCGCCGGCGGAGCCGAGGGCTAAATCGGAATTTCAAAATACGTTCTTAGATCAGCGGCGAATTGATTTCTTACGCATTTCTTTTCCCGTCACGCCGAGAATGATCGATACTAGATATGGCAATTACTTCGTCGCGGGTCGACTATTTTTGCCGAATCGTGTTATCCACAAAAACGGTTGCCCCTGTTCGTCGACGCGTACTTCCTCGGCCAATCGTCCCTGACTCAGCAATTTGCCGATGGCCGATTTGAGAAAAGTGCGTTTCTTCGGCAGCGAAACCGCTATTTTGCCCGGATCAATCTGGCGTTGTTGGAGTACCCAATCATCCATGATCACTGGCATCTTCAAAGCAGGTTGCAAAGCGGTAAGTGCTTGAGCCAGCGTAAATCCATTGATTTCGATGTTACGCAGCTCGAAGAGTTGCGGAGCCGACTGCCGCGAACTGACGGCCGGCTTCCATCCAACGGGCCACGATTCGCGTTTGGAATCGTAACGCTCAATGCTCAGCCGCAACGGCTCGTCGGGCAACTGTTCTGGCCGCAACACTAGGCCTTCGCTCCGCAACACATACGCCAGCGCTGTACCCGTACTCAGTTTACGAAGTTCGGCAGTCAAAGGCTTGCCGCTTAGCAGAGCGACATTCTCTGAACGCACAACAGCTACGGTCAAAGTTTTCTCCAGACGAGCAAGCACCACGCGGACCGGTTTCGCAACCGTCGAAAACCCAACCGGCTGCGAAAGCTCCGCATAAACCTGCCGAAACTGTTTTTCCGTCAAGCCAAAACTTCCTCGTTCCTCCGCATGGTAAGCAGCCTGTGCCGGCAATTGCTCAAAAAACTTTTGCAGAGCTTGACGGTCGCGGACTCGAAAACGGCGCTCGGGCAGCACAAGCTCGTTTCGCTGGTTGAGAATGGCCAGCAGATGGTAACGCGTCGCTTTGCCCTGTTTTTTTTCTTTGAGCTGAGGACGATCGCCTGATCGAACGCCACGAATCCGCACGCTGCCCAAATCCATGCGTCCGAGTAAACGTGCCCATTCTTGCGGCGCAGTAATAGGTGTGCCCGGCTCGGTAGCGATTTCCAGGTCGATGGGCAGCGCCGCCCAAGCGAGCGTCGCCGAAATGACGAATAAGCTGGCCAGAACACAGCAGAAGACAGTAGTAACACGTAAAGTATTCATGTATCACAAGTATAGCATTCCCCAGGGTTGCCAAATGGCAGGATTTTGCGAAAATGCGGGCTCGTTGTCCGGCGATCTGTTAGATCGCGGTTACTGCTCATGTCACTGCCTTTCCAAGGAAATCTAGCATGTCGCGTCCTGTCACACTTTGTACTGGCCAATGGGCCGATCTGCCTCTGGAAGATTTGGCGCGTATGTCGCGTGAGTTTGGTTACGATGGCCTTGAGTTGGCTTGTTGGGGCGATCATTTCGAGGTCGACAAGGCGATGGCCGACGATAACTATGTCGTCGCCAAGCGGGAACTGCTCGAACGCCACGATCTGCAGTGCCATGCGATCAGTGCCCATTTGGTGGGTCAAGCGGTGTGTGATCCGATCGATGAGCGGCACAAGTCCATTTTGCCAGACTACATTTGGGGCGATGGCCTGAGTTCTGGGGATGGGGGCGCAGGCGTCAACCAGCGGGCCGCTGAAGAGATGAAAAACTCCGCCCGCGCCGCGCAGAAGTTTGGCGTCGATGTCGTCAACGGTTTCACGGGTTCGAGCATCTGGCACTTACTTTATTCGTTTCCGCCAGTATCCGACGCGATGATCGACAAGGGATTCGCAGATTTTGCCGATGCCTGGAATCCGATCCTCGACGTGTTTGGCGAATGTGGCGTCCGCTTTGCTTTGGAAGTGCATCCGACCGAGATCGCCTTTGATATCTATTCTGCCAAGCGGGCACTCGACGCGTTGGGCCATCGCGAAGAGTTTTGCTTCAATTTCGATCCGAGCCATCTCATTTGGCAAGGTGTCGACCCGGTCGAGTTCATTCGTGAATTCCCCGACCGCATCGCGCATGTACACATCAAGGACGCGATCGTTACGCTCAACGGACGGAGCGGCATCCTGTGCAGCCACATCAACTTTGGTGACTCCCGGCGCGGTTGGGACTTCCGTTCGCCTGGTCGCGGCGGGGTGAATTTCGAGGAAATCATCCGCGCACTCAACGACGCCGACTATCAAGGTCCGCTCAGCGTCGAATGGGAAGACGCCCGCATGAACCGCGAAGAGGGTGCCCGCGAAGCGTGCGAATTCACCAAACGGCTGAATTTTACGCCAGCAAACGTCGCATTTGACGCAGCTTTTTCGGAAGCATAATCCGGGCGAAATTACAACGTGCTACAATAGTAGGTGTAGCGAACTGGCTAATCGATAGCCGGCGAGCTACGCCTCGCCGACGAACAATAGAACTGCTTATACGTCGGCGAGACGTAGCTCGCCGGCTATTGAGCTTGCTCACACGTCGTCGATTTTCTGAATGAACTCCTTCGAGTCATGCCCTGTGCGTTGCACCGTACGTGTTATCTTCTGCCTGTTTTCGATCAGCACGTTGATTGCTGCGCAAATAGAGAGGGCAGTCGCCGAGCAAGTTCACCTTGCTTCTGATCTCTACACACAGGGCACAACTAGCACAAAGGGGACCTCTGGGGTTGATAGCGCTGTTGAGTTTTTTACACAATCGCGGGAAGCTTGCGAAGCAGGCGACGTCGGCACCGCATTACGCTTGGCAACACAGACGGTCGTTGTCGACTCCGATCACGCTGACGCCCGACGAGTCCTCGGCTATCGGCGTATCGGCGAATTTTGGGCGGGTAGCTACGCCGCTCGACGATTGGAACGTGGCGAAATCTGGCACCCAAAATTTGGCTGGATCAAAAAAGAAGATTTAACTCGCTACCAAGCAGGCAAACGGCCCTTCGGCAAACGTTGGATCACCATCGAAGAAGACGCCCGCCGCCACGCAACCATCGACAACGGCTGGAGAATCCGCACGGATCACTTCCGTGTCACTACCAACCACAGCCGGCAAGAAGCGTCGCGGCTCGCAGCGCGACTCGAAACTCTCCACCAAATCTGGCAACAACTCTTCGGCCGTTTCGCCCTTAAACCGACCGAGCTGCTCAAGCGTTTCGACGGCAAAGCAACCAGTGGTTACCGCAGCAAGCCATTCGAGGTCGTGTACTATCGCACCCGCAACGAGTACAACGCAGCCCTCCGCCGCCAACAACCGCGTATCGAAATGACGCTCGGTATCTATTTCGACACCACTCGTACGACCCATTTTTTCGCCGGCGGCTACGACAATGAAAACGACAACGGAAATGGGCAAGACGCCGGCACCATTTACCACGAAGCGGTCCATCAGTTTTTTCAAGAGTCGCGCCCGTCGACTCGTCATGTGGGCGATTCGAGCAACGCTTGGCTGATCGAAGGAGTGGCTTGTTATTTTGAATCGCTCGTTGAACATCCTGGCTTAGACGAGCGCGATAGAAGGTTTACGATCGGCACCGCCACAGCCGGTCGGCTCCCAGCGGCCCGGCACCGGCTACTCGTCGACGGTTTCTATGTACCGCTAGCAGAGCTTTCGGCACTGGGAATCAAGGATTTCCAGCAACGCAACGACCTACCGCGACTCTACAGCCAATCGGCCGGTCTGGTGACCTTTCTGATGCACTATCAGGACGGTGTCTACCGCCCGGCGCTGGTCGAAACTCTGCAACGACTCTATGCAGGCCGCGATCGAATGAGTACCCTGGAGGACTTGGCCGGGCGCAGCTTCGCGGAGCTTGATCGGGAGTATCGGGAGTTTATTGAAGGGCTCCCGACCGCTGAAGCGCCACTTCGCACCCCTACCAAAGCGCCGCTGGTGCCTTAGTTTAATGCCCTGATTTTTTTCCGAACCTATTGCTTATTGGAACCCTCATTATGATAAACACGCTCGCCCACATCACGACTGTTGAATTCCCTGCCGGCTTGTTGCTATTCTTAGCTGGTTTTGCTGCCGGAGCACTTGCCGTGTCACTCGCTCGCCGCTCCCGCACCAACTAGAGCAGCCCGCTTAGCGTTGGTCCTTGAGGTTTGGTCCTTGGTCATTCGCCCTGCGCGTCCGTTGACGGTCGCGACAGACAGTTGTACGATCAAAAGTTTGCCCTACGGTGGCTGTAGTGTAGTTCAGTTGGTTAGAACGCCGGATTGTGATTCCGGAGGTCGTGGGTTCAAATCCCATCAGCCACCCTTGATGATTCACTCTTAAAAAAAGTGGTTTTTGTAACCTGCCGACGTTGACAGTGTGGTGTTTTCCGACAGCGATAAAACGGTACATACCGTTTTATTCGTGCAAGTCATTGGGAGACAAGCACATGCCACGTTTCGCAGGGGAATCGATCCCGAAATATCGCAAGCATCGGGGCAGCGGCCAAGCCGTTGTTACTATCTCTGGCCGCAACCACTATCTCGGTCCTCACGGCACCAAAACCAGCAAGTTCGAGTACGACCGCCTTGTCGGCGAATGGTTGGCTTCGGGCCGATCGCTAGGCTACGGTGTCTCTCAGAATGACCTGACGATTGCCGAGTTGCTGGCGAGCTACAAACGCTTCGCCAAAATCTACTATGGGACCGGTGCCCAGAGCGAATACTTTCATTACGTCCGAGTCTCTCGACCCATTAGCGAGCTTTATGGGCGAACCAGGGCCGTGACATTTGGGCCGCTACAATTCAAGACGGTTCGAGAGCGGTTGATTTCCGAGAGGTGTTCTCGATCCTACGTGAATTCGCGATGCAGCGGGTGGCGCGTATCTTTCGCTGGGCAGCAGGTGAGGCGATGATTCCGCCCGACGTCCCTGCTGCTCTGTCGATGGTCGGCGGCTTGCGTCGTGGCCGCACAGAAGCTCCCGAGACCGACCCGATACAACCCGTCAGCGACGAAACAGTCGAGGCCACTTTGGTCGAGTTGCCCGAGGTGGTGGCCGATATGGTACGGCTACAGCGGTTGACGGCGGCACGCCCTGCCGAGATTTGTAGTCTTCGCCCCTGCGACCTCGATCGTAGCGAAGAGGTTTGGACC
This sequence comes from Planctomycetota bacterium, assembly GCA_013152515.1. GTDB lineage: Bacteria > Planctomycetota > Planctomycetia > Pirellulales > Lacipirellulaceae > Bythopirellula. The sequence goes on along the minus strand of JAADGD010000094.1, from coordinate 2,932 downwards.
TACCAGCCTCAGAAGCACAAGACCCAACACCACGGCAAGACGCGAAAGATTTTCATCGGTCCCAAGGGGCAAGCCATCTTACTGCGGTACTTGGTTCGTGATGCCGAATCGCATTGCTTTCGTCCAGCCGACTCCAAAGAGAAGCGACGGGCAGCCATTCATGCGAAACGCAAAACACCGCTGAGCTATGGCAACAAACCCGGTAGCAAACGGGCCAAGCGTGGTATGCCACAAGCGAAGTGGCAACCGGGTGATCGTTACATCACCGACAGCTACCGCCGAGCGATTCACCGTGCCTGTGATCGAGCTTTTCCGCATCCCGAATTGGCGAGCATCAACAAAGCGGATCGGACAGCCGAGCAACAAGCTGAAATCCAAAGCTGGCAATCGTCCAAGCGATGGAGCCCGCTACGCCACTCGGCGGCTACCGAGATTCGAGCAAAGTTCGGATTGGAAGAGGCGCAAGTGATCTTGGGCCATAGCGCTGCTGACGTGACGAAATCTCCGCCGAACGCGATTTGTCGAAGGGCATCGAAGTCGCACGGAGGATCGGATAATGGTCATTGCTCACTTGTTTCTTAGGTGCCAATTTCCTTTGCTGAGTTCTTCGCCGTACCAATAGAACTTGATGCCCTGCTTTGACTCGAAGGGCTTGGCGTCCCAGTCCAAATCTGTCCAGTTCCACTTCCCATGGGGTTTCCCTGTGTCGGTCATTGGTCCCTGACTGGAGTACCATGTTAAAAATCCACTAGGTTTTCGCAGATTCATTTTTCGGTAGTATGGGCGTTTGGAAAATCTACGATAGTATGGCTCATCCGAAAAAATCTGCAACATAGGATCGGAAGTACAAGCCGCGGATTAAACTTCGATTGCTCGACATGCTTTTGAGTTTTTTGTGTGCCAGCGTTTTCAACTCGTCTTTGGTCTTCGCTTGGTGAGATTTGAGTTCTTGGTGCTTCCAATGATTCCAAACCTTCTCGTCTGGCCTTGTCTAAAGCAACTGGCAGTCAGGTGAATAGCTTGGCAGATGAAATACGTGCAATCGTGGTTGGCTTGCAATGTAAGCCTGCGTCTTTTTGGAAGTATGCGGTGGTGCTCGGTCCATGACTACCACCAGATGTCGACGTGGATGATGCTTTAGCATTTGACGCAAAAAGTCGATTACCTCCGGCGAAGCAATTCGTTTTTGATGCAAACGAAATAAAAGATGACCTCGGCGACTGATGGCAGACATCGCGGCCACTCCGCCTCGCTTGCCGGTGACTTTGGCTTTGGGCGTTTGTCCGCACGGAGACCACGTTTTTCCTAGAAACGCAGTCAGCGAAATATTGGACTCGTCCTGGAAATACAAAATAGCCCTGTATTTATCGACTGCGCGACGAATTTTTGGCACTTCGTAGCGGCGCCATTTTTGTCTCGCCTCCTCATCGGCCTCGTAGTATTCTCGTTCCGGCTTTTGGTAGGTCAGTCCAGCTTCTCGCAGTCGTCTCCAGATGGTATCTTTGGAAACGTCTACCTGATAACGCCCTGAGATGACACCGTGCAGACGACCAACCGTCCACAAATCGGTCTCGTACTGGAAAGCCGACGCTGGTTGTAAGACGATCTCACGAAGCTCTTCTTCACCCAATTCTTCCAACTTGCGAGGCCGACCACTGCCAACTTTCCGATGAAGTCCATCCGCACCGTTGTGTTCGTATCGGTTCACCCAGCGGTACAATGTGCCCCGGTCGACGCCGAAAGCTCTCGCAACTTCGCCCTTCGTCTGTCCGTGCAAGACCGCGTCAACTGCACGTACACGCATCTCCATCGTCGAATAGTTCTTTTCGCTCATCGTGAGAAAGTGATAACAAAATCAAAAACTTAGGCCTATAGCAATGTTGCGATTTTTTTGCGATGAGCCATAATCTTTGTATTCCGTCTCGAAGGTGTCAAACTCGCCCGCCTCTTTGGTCCAGGTGTCGATGTAATAATCGTTGCTCCACCAAATACTTACTGCCAACATAGTCACTGCGATTCCGGCCCAGCGGATCCGTGCCCAACTGGCTTTGAGTTTTATGAATTCGACTATTGAAGCAGAGGCGGCCATAAAGCTTGCATAGTGTACAAGAATCAGCCAACCATTGCCCGAACGCTTTGTAAACAAACCACGATGAACAAAGCAACTGCGGCGAGCCATCCTCGGGAATAGCATTTCTTTCGATAGCTATCGGGATATTTCCCATTCCGAGCGATCAAGCCACGCAAAGCAGTTAGCAACAGCGCACACAGTCCAGCGAGAAGTATAGCACCTAGAGAAAAAATCGTACCAAACAGTCCTGGGAAGAAAGAATACGGTAATGCTCAGGAGCCAATGACAAAAATCAACAAACCGATCACCGATGTCGCGCCCATAGCCGCGATCCCCCACCGGAAAAACCAACCGGGAATCTTTTCGGCTTTCGTCTTGACGGGTCTGTGATCAACGACGATTGGCGGCGCTACCGGGTCTGGCGGCCCAAGCTGAATGACTGTTTTGCACTTAGGGCATTTCCCCAGTTTGCCAGCCATTGTATCGGAGGCTTGAGCAGAATAGTTACCCTAAGTTCGACTTTCGCAGCTAGCACGAGCGTGCTGTGATTAAGGTAGTGAAAAAAAAATCGCGTTCTTCCGATATTGAGTGATGTGTAACCGACTCATCACCGAAAGGAACGCGACCATGGATATTGTTAGCTCTTTTTCCGATTTATTGCAAGTCTTTGCTATGACGATGACACCGGCTACGCATAAAAATCTTCGAGAATTGACGGTTGGCTGGGCAGGGCCATCGCATCTAATATGGTGGTGCAACGACTCCGCGATCACCATATATTGCGACAGCATTGAATGCATCTCGTTTTTCCTGGTGCAATACCAATCTACAGCCAAGAGTCAACCACAAAATGTCGTGCTG
>JAADGD010000298.1:658-12885 GCA_013152515.1 Planctomycetota bacterium | reverse complement strand
GCGATACTGCATTTGCAATTTGTAAGTCAATATGGCATTGATCTAGACGAGGTTGATCAAGAAGGCAAGCAGCATTTCGCCTACCCAAAAGAGTTTGAAGAGTGGCTAAGTCTCGGCTACCCAGGAATTGAAAAGCAAGAAATTATAGATTACTTAGAAGCAAGGCCTTTGTGATTTATTTGCGACGCAGTTCCTATCAATCTTTAGCAATATCTACCGACCCAACAATCTAGTCCGCCGGTACGTCGACTCTTCCGAGATCAGCAAGAAAGGCTCATGCCACCTGTTTCGCCACACGATGGCCACGCTCATGCTCGAAAACGGTGCTGACATCCGTTAGGACAGAAAACGGGGACGGGTCCAGTTTACGCCTTGACAGAAAACGTGGACGAGTCCAGTTTACGCCTTCAGCAACTAAATGGAACTTGTTCGAGAACTGGACCTATCTCCGTTTCTCCTGTCCCCGTTTCCTCCCGTACCTCCATGATACTCCTTCTACTCCGCTCGCACATCAAAACAGTACAGCAACTCCTGATCGCGCAGATACAGTCGCCCGTCGGCGATCACCGGATGCGTCCAAATGCGGCCTTTGGGGCTGCGTAGTTCAGATTGCGGGTCGAGAGTGAATCGCCCGTGTTCTTCCCAGCCCTCAGAACTGGCGGCGATGAGCACCACGTCGCCGGTGTCTTCGCCGAGGCAATAGAAACGCTTGTCGGCGTAAGCGATGGCTCCTTTGTCGAGAAGTTGACGCTCTCGCCAAACTTTTTTGCCGGTCGCGACGTCCTGGCAAGTCCAGCCCTTTTTATTCGAGTGGCCAAAGATATGGTCATCTAACAAAATCACGCCGCCGTGATGGTTAGTCATTTGCTTGTTGTCGTAGACGATTTCGGCGTTAAAGTCGTCGTCGATACGAACCAACATGCAACCGGCGCCGTAGCCAGAGGTGACATAAACGCAATCTTGCCAGAAGATTGGCGTTGGAACCACCGCTGTCCGTCCAGGCCACGGCACCGTCCACAGCACGTTGCCGTTCTCCATATCAAATCCGACAAGTTGACTGACCAACAGTTGCACGCCGATCGTCTTGCCGGCGCGCTCTTGGACGACGATCGAGGAATAGTGGGCGCCGTCGGTGAGTTCCTCCGTCTGCCAAAGCAACTCGCCCGTCGCCTTGTCGAGTGCTACGATTGCCCCTTGCTCGCCGCCCGGCGTGTAAAGGAGTTTTTCGTCATGGATCAGCGGCGATTCGCTATATCCCCAGTAAGGGACTTGGCCACCGAATTCCTTCATGTTTTTCGACCACACCTGGCTACCGTCCTCAGTGCGAAGGCAAAGCAGGTTTCCCTTTCCACCCGTGGTGTAAACAAAATCGCCCTCCACCGAGGGCGTGCCGCGCGGTCCGTTGCCCCAGCTATTCTCAAGTTCAGGACCAACCGGTGTAGCCCACTGCTCCTCGCCCGTTTTTACGTCGAAGCACAACAGCATTTCTTCGCCCTCACGAGAGCCAAGAATGTACAATCGATTACCAACAATCGCAGGCCCCGAGTAACCGATGCCGCAATCGTCACTCGACCAAAGCTGCTTTGGCCCACCTTCGGGCCATGATTGCAACAACCCCGTTTCGTGGGAAATATCATCGCGACCCGGCCCCCGCCATTGGGGCCACGGTCCGTCAGCGGCTCTGAGGGTTGCTTGAAGTAAAAGAGAGAAGGTAATCGCGAGGGTAAAAAAGTGTTGCATTTTCTTTTCCTGAGTCACTTGTTGGATACTGTGGAATTCAAACTTAGTAGTTCCAAGTTGAGCCGTCGGCGCTAGCCGCGGGTAACGTGCTAGCAAGCGTTTTGTTTTTTACGGGTTCACCCGCGGCTAGCGCCGACGGCTCAAGTCTTAGCTTGCCAAATTTGGAACTACTGAAACTCCAAATGCGACATTCGGAGAAACATAAAATGCGATCAATAAGCAATCTTTCCACCGAACCGTGCCCGTAAGGACGCGTCTCAACGGGTTTTCAGCTCTACTGGACGCTTCCTAATGGGCGCGGTACGGAGGTTCCGTGAAGTGTTGCACTTGAACTGTGGATATTGTGAATATACCGTGGGAATTCTCGCTAAATCGGTTAGGTTATTGTACGTGAATCTCGTTGCCATTCACAAGTCGAAACGGTCATCACTGACCAATCACTCAACACTCCGTGAAGCGAATCACCTCATGCTCAGTCAGATACACGTGCGATTTCCCCTGTTTTTTGTCACAGCGGCTTTTTACGGTTTCTTGTCCCTGGGGAATTCTTCGGGGCAAGCTCAATCGACGGCTGGGCAGACGGTTCAGCCTGACCCGATCAGCATCAACAGGAACATCAAGCAGGTCACCATCCCTGAAGTACCACGTGACGAGGTGATTTGCTTCGCGCTCTATACCGTACAAGATCAAGTACTCAAGCTCAGCGCGCAGCTCTACCCTCTTCAAAAGGGCGAGTCGCGTGAGGTTCATCTGGAAATCGAACACACGGCTGGCTGGAAACGCATCGCAACCGAACAGGTTGACGAACGAGGCTGGATGGCTACTTTTCGTGTTGAAAATTGGGAGCATTCGCGAGACTGGCCATATCGGGTTGTTCATTCGGGTGGGGCAAAATACCAAGGGCGAATTCGGCGTGATCCGAGTGACAAAAATGAAATCGTTGTCGCCGCATTCACCGGCAATTCGAACACAGACCGCAGCCCGCGCGCCGATATCATTCGCAATGTTCAGCATCACGATCCCGACTTGTTGTTTTTTTCTGGCGATCAAAGCTACGATCACAAGCGACATACCGCAGCTTGGCTACTCTTTGGCCGACAATTTGGCGAGATCATTAAGGACCGCCCGACGATCACGATCCCCGACGATCACGACGTTGGTCAGGGCAATCTTTGGGGCGAGAGCGGCAAAGTGTCGAAACTGCCTGGCGGTAGCGACGGCGGCTACACCATGTCCGCCGATTACGTCAACATGGTCCAGCGCGCCCAAACCAGCCACTTGCCCGACCCGTACGATCCTGCCCCGATCGAGCAAGGCATCACGGTCTATTACACGTCACTCAATGTCGGTGGCATCGATTTTGCAATTGTTGAAGATCGCAAATGGAAAACGGGCCCTGCGGGTTTGATCCCGCGGCAAGGACCTCGGCCCGACCATATCAACAATCCGAACTACGATCCTCAATCGATCGATGTCGCTGAAGCGGTATTGTTGGGCGAGAGGCAGCTCCGTTTTCTCCACGACTGGGGGCAAAACTGGGAGAACGCTACGATGAAGGCAGTCCTGTCGCAGACGATTTTTGCCGGCGGCGCTCACATTCACGGCAAATACAATGATCGACTTCATGCTGACCTCGACTCGAATGGCTGGCCTCAATCGGGACGGGCACGCGCGCTTCGTGAGATGCGCCGTTGTTTTGCCTTTCATTTGGCCGGTGATCAGCATCTCGCCACGGTCATCCATCACGGAGTCAACAGCTGGGAAGACGCGGGCTATTCGTTCTGCGTCCCGTCGATCGTCAACTACTACGGACGCTGGTGGTGGCCTTTGGAGAAGCCAGAGCAGCGTCTACCTGAGAGCCAACTTCCCTTCGCCGGCCGGTTCTACGACGGATTTCGCAACAAAGTTACCATGCACGCCTACGCCAATCCCACGAAAGCCAACGACAACGCCGCAGGCTACGGCATCGTACGATTTCATAAGGGCAATCGAAAAATCACGATGGAATGCTGGCCTCGACATATCGAGGTTGCTAGCGCCGATGCCGAGCAATTTCCAGGCTGGCCGATCACGATCGACCAAGTCGACAACTATGGTCGCCAGCCACTTGCCTTTTTGCCCACACTAAAAATCGCTGGCCCTAGCGATGCCGTTGTCACAGTCCTCGACGAAGCGAGTCAAGAGATCGTCTACTCGCTGCGCATCCGAGGCAACTCCTGGCGACCCAAAGTTTTTCGCGAAGCGACCTACACGGTGAAGATCGAAGCCGGAGGGAAAATGAAGGAGATCACCGGCATCGAATCGGTGCCTGTCGAAGACACGAGCACAATGGACATCAAGTTTTAAGAGCCTCTTTTAGAATTCTCTCGTTCAGTAAAGTTAGTAACTCGATCCAACAGAAGAGGGGCTGACCGAGGGGGACTGGGGGCTAGGATTTGGGGACTAGTGCTTTGTCACAGCTAAAAATGGGGGTTCGCCACCTTGAGTCGTCGGTGCTAGCCGCGGGTTTTTGTGGAGTTACCCGCGGCTAGCGCCGACGGCTCAATCCCAAAATTAAGCTTTGACAGACCACTAGGGAGTGAAGTGACCCGTTTCCTTAGTCTCCAAAACCCAGTCCCTCATTCCCAGTCCCTAGACCCGTTTTGCAATTTCAAAACACGTTCTAAATCGTATGATCAACATCAATCAACAACTTGCTGAAAACCTTGCCAGAGTGCGACTTCGTATCCAGTCGGCAGCCGAAGCAGCTCGTCGTGATGCCAACGACGTGCAACTCGTAGCGGTCACAAAATATGTCGACGCAAGCATCACTGCGTCACTTCTGGCAGCGGGTTGTTCGGTGCTTGGCGAAAGCCGCCCGCAGCAACTTTGGGACAAAGCCGCTCAGCCTGAGCTCGCTAAGGCCCAGTGGCATCTGATCGGCCACCTGCAACGCAACAAAGTGCAGCGCACCTTGCCGCTGGTCGATCTTATCCATAGCGTCGATAGCGAGCGTTTGCTAGCGTCAATCAACAACGCTGCCATTGGGCAAGATCGGTGCGCCCGAGTGTTGCTCGAAGTCAATTGCTCCGGCGACGAATCAAAACATGGCCTTTCCGCCGACGGGCTCAAAGAAATCGTGCCGCTCCTAGCCAACTTTTCCAGCGTCGAAGTTTGCGGCCTGATGACAATGGCAGCGCGTGAGGGAGGGCCAACCGCCGCCGCCCGCAATTTCGCCACACTTCGCGAACTCCGTGACCAAGTCGCCCTGAATTGCCCTCCCAACGTCAATCTCACAGAACTTTCAATGGGCATGAGCCACGACTTCGAAGTGGCGATTCGCGAAGGTGCGACGCTCGTCCGCGTCGGTTCCTTGCTATTCGAGGGGCTTCGTGGGTAAGTCGCGAGTTAGGAGTTCTCGTGTCTCGCAATCGAAGCCGACTTGCCGTCAGTCTCCAGCGAATCTATCATGGTCCCTGTCGGAACAGACTCTCAGCAGAATTTCTGCCCCCTGTCCGACTTGCCTGTCGTTGATCGAGCATTCCTCCCGTTGGACATCCCTGATGAAGGCCCTCACCGAAAAAATCATTCACTATCTGGTGCTGGCCGCTGTGACGTTCTTTGCGTTTGGTGTCATGTGGAAACTCAGCGTCAAAGAGCATCTCCGAGAGAAGCAAGCCATCATCCCGATTCGTTCGCTACCTGCGGTCGCGGCGCCAAAATCTCCTGTGGCGATCACACCGGTTCAAGTGCAAACGTGCGAGATCCTTTTTACGTACGCTGGTAAAATCCAGCCTTGGGAAACTTATCAGATCGGTTTCCCGCTTACTGGTCGCGTTGTTTCGCTTGGCACCAATGGAACAGGAGCCCCGCTCGATGACGGCGACCGCGTGCAAGCTGGCCAAGTACTTGCAACGATAGATGATCGTGTGTTCCGCGCGCAAAAAAGCGAAGCCGCCGCCCAAATCGAAAAAGTCACCTCTGACTTACAACGCGCTCAGCGAGTACGTCAGACCAATCGTTCGGCGGTGAGCGACTCTGAACTGCAAAAGTTTGTTACCGACTTGGCACTTGCCCGTGCGCAGCACGAAGTAGCCGTAAAAAACTTAGACGATGCAACGCTGCGCTCTCCCGTCGATGCGACGATCTCCAAAAGAATGGTCAAGTCAGGTGAATCAGTCAGCCCCAACCAGATCGCCTTCGAGTTGGTCGTGAATAAAGACGTCCTCCTGGTTGTCGATGTTCCCGAAACACGTATTCGCGAACTCGAAGAACGAATGCGGGCGGTCGCAATAGCCGCTGCCGACTCGAATCCTAAAGAGGCCAATCCTCAAGATGCCGTTTTCCGAGCCTACGTACGACTCGAAGGCCGCGACCGTTTCGGTAACGCTTGGCCACCGCTGGAAGGCGAGGTTTATCGAATTCCCGAAGTCGCCGACTCGCGTACTGGTCTCTTTGCGGTAGAAATTAAGTTATCCAACGCCGAGCGACTGTTGCGCCCTGGCATGGTCGCCACCGCCGATATCGTCACCGCTCGTATCGCTGGCTACAAAATCCCCGAAGCAGCCGTAATTTTCCGTCAGCGAAACGCCTTTCTGTTTACCGTCGATCGCGAACCGACGGAGATGGAAATGCTTTACTGGAATATAGGACCAACCGATCTCTACCGCGCCCGCCGCGTCGACCTAGACCAGTGGATCGACCAAGGCGAATTTATCATCGTTCCACAAACAGAAACTCAACTCCAATCGGTCATCACACGCGGTCAATTCCGACTAGCCGATCAGCAATTCGTGCGGATCGTGAATCTAGCAGAGCTGTCGCCGGGGCTGATGACGCAAATGTCGGAAAAGCCACTAAAGACTATCACAGAACATTAAATCAATCCCCCTCCCTCGTAGGGAGGAGAAATTATCAGGTCCCCCTCCCTTTTTAGGGAGGAGCTAGGGGAGGGTTTTGAACTCGGTACCAGTGTCGACCCCTCCCCTAACCCCTCCCCAAAAGGGGAGGGGGACCATCATTTCCCTCCTCACAAGAGGAGGGGGAATTATTGTGTCCCCCTCCCTTTTTAGGGAGGGGCTAGGGGAGGGCTTTTGAACATCCATGACCATTCGCCCATCAAAACGACCGAGTGAACAAACCCGCTCAAGGGTCAAGCAACTTCGCAGAAATGCCACTCAACCGGAAAAGATCCTTTGGTCTGCACTACGTGGCAGAAATATAGGTGGCTTAAAATTCCGACGCCAACACCCGCTAGAGCCATACATTGTTGACTTTTATTGTGCGGAAGCTCGATTAGTCATTGAACTCGATGGCGAGAGCCACAATGGGAGAGAAGAACATGACTTTCAACGAACCAAGTACCTACAAGAAAAAGGTCTCACCGTTTTCCGAATTACCAATGATGATGTTTTCGACAATCTTGAGAGAGTCGCGGAAGCAATTTTGAAGGCAGCATTCACAAAATTAGGCAAACCCCTCCCCTAGCCCTTCCCCAAAAGGGGAGGGGGACTCCATCATTCCCTTCCCCACAAGGGGAGGGGAAATTATCAGGTCCCCCTCCCTTTTTAGGGAGGAGCTAGGAGAGGGCTTTTGTACCACCCAACACTTTGACAGTTCGTTTTTCTGTTCACACATGCAAATCAGCTCTCAAGCCATCGACCACCCTCGCTTCGTGCTAATGGCCACCATTTTGGTGCTGCTGATGGCCTTGTATGCTGCCATGTTCATACCTGTGCAGCGTACGCCGGCGATCACCAAGGCGGTTGTTTTGGTGGCGATTCCTTATCCCGATGCTCAGCCCAGCGAAGCCGAAAACGAAATCGCGCGCAAGGTCGAAGATGCGCTGACCGAGTTGCAAAGTGTCGACTTCATTGCCTCGACCAGTGTCCGTGGCGCTTCGATCACGCAAATTATCTTTCTCGACGGTGTCGACCCCGACGATGCCCGCCGCGAGGTGAAAGACCTGATCGATCGCATTCGTAACGAGCTGCCCGTCGGTCGCGAAGTACAGCCTGATGTGCGTGAAATTGATTTTGATTCTGCCCCGCTGATGTTGGTCACTCTTTCGGGCCCACCCGGTTTCGACGAGCGCGCCCTCAAGCAGGTTGCCGAAGAAGTCGAAGAGCGAATCTCAGCAGTCGACGGCATCGCCAACACGCAACTGTTTGGCGGCAAAGAACGCGAACTACACGTCAACGTCAATCCCGATCTGATGGTCCAATACGGCCTGACCCTCCGACAACTCCGCCAAGCGCTCGCTGATTTTAACGCCAAAATCCCCGCAGGCTCCTTCGATACGGCGAAGATCGATCGGACGGTTCGCAACGAGGCCAAGTTTCGCAATATCGACGACGTTCGCCAAGCAATCGTCAGCAGCACCGAGGGTCGAATTCTCCGCATCCGTGACGTGGCAGAAGTGATCGATACCCACCGCCGCGTTAAAAGTGTCGCCCAATTCAATGGCAACGACTGCGCGACGATCGTCGTCCGCAAAGAAGCCGACATCAACACGCTCGGCGCCGCTCGTGCGCTCAATGTACTGCTCGAAGACCTTCGCGGTCAGTATCCCCACATCGAATTCACCGGCTCGCGCGACACGTCCCAAGAAATCTGGATCATGTTCCGTGTGCTTGGCTCGAGTGCCCTGTTCGGAGCGATGCTAGTTTTGGTAATTCTCACCTGGACAATGGGGCTACGCATTTCCATCTTGGTGCTGATCGCGATTCCCTTTAGTTGTGCGGTCGGGCTTATTTTTCTTTTCTTCACTGGTATTCCGATTTCGAACATGGTTGTGTTCAGCTTCATTCTCGTGCTAGGGATGGTGGTCGATGGAGCGATCATCGTTGCTGAAAATATCCATCGCCACATCGAACGCGGCGAAGACCCAGTCACCGCCGCTAAAACGGGCATCGAAGAGGTCGGCATACCCGTACTTGCTGCCGATCTCACAACCGTTGCTGCCTTTTTGCCGATGATTCTCGTTCCAGGAATCATGGGCGATTTTATGGGCGTGATGCCCAGAGTGGTCAGCGTAGCGTTGATTGGCTCGGTTTTGGTCGACCACTTCGTGATTCCCACGCTCGCCGCCCGCTGGTACAAACAGCATACGCCCGTTCGCGATCAAGCCGCCGTATTTGCTGCCGTGTCGAAGCATGAACACGCCGAAACCGCCGAGATTGCCAGCCAAATCCGACCGAACCTTGGTCCAGGCACGCGTTTCTACGCAAGTCTCCTGAGACTTGCCCTCTCGAACCGCGCTGTTGTATTGGTGCTCTGTGTGTTGGCTCTTTTTGGTGCCAAAGAACTCTTCGGCACACTCGGCTTCGAGTTCTTTCCGCCCAGCGACCGCGGCCAGTTCAGTATCAAATACGAACTACCCTTGGGCTACAGCATCGAAGAAACGCTCGCCGCATCACGTGTCATCACCGATCCGCTCGATAAATGGAAAGAACGGGGTTTGCTCGTCAACTATGTGACCTCTGTCGGTTCGGCTGGTAGTCTCTCGATACGTATCGAAGACGACTCGGCCAACGGACCTGAGTTTGGCGAAGTGATGGTCGAACTGCTTTCGCCACTCGACCGCGAAGTGCATGAGCAAGAAATCATCGCCTCGCTCCGTCGCGAAATCGTCCCTCTGCCGGGCATGAAATTTTCGATCAAAGAAGTCGAAGATGGCCCTCCCGGAGGTTCCGACGTGGCTATTCGTCTCACAGGTGATGACATCGAGCAACTCGGCAAACTTGGCGAGACGATCGCAGCCCGGTTGAAGGCAACTTCTGGTACGGTCGACGCCAGAACGGATTATCGTCCAGACAACCCTGTGTTAATCATCGAGCCCAAACCCGAAGTCGTCGGCATCTACGGCCTGACAGAAGCCCAAATCGCACAGTCTGTGCAACTGGCGATTGCTGGCGATTCGCAGATTCAAATTACGATGGAAGACGAAGATGTGACGCTGCGACTGCAGTTGGCCCCCGAATACCAACGCTATCCCAGCTCACTCAAACGTCAAATGATTACCGCCCCAGATGGCCGTCGCGCGCCGATCTCGGCACTCGCCGACTTTCGTAACGACGTGGCTGTCTACAGCATCAACCGCTACGAACGCGATCGGGCCGTAGTGGCCAAGTGCGATGTGGTGAAGCCGACTTTGCCGGACGATGTTTTTAAGGTTCTCAAAGACGAGCTACTCCCAGAACTTGGCTTTCGACCCATGAAGGGCAACGCGATGGTATTCATCGGCACGCCAACAACGCCATCGGAGGGAATCAAAGCCCAATTCACTGGCGAGAACGAAGAACGTGATAAAAATTTTCGCTATTTGCTCTACAGCATGATTCTCGGAGTGGTGCTTATTTTCGGCATCTTGGTCACTCAGTTCAACAGCTTTCGTCAAAGCGTTGTCGTGATGGTCACGGTGCCGCTGAGTTTTATCGGCGTAGTGCTGGGTATGTGGGCGTGTAGTTTTCCGTTTAGCCTTGCGTCGTTTATCGGTTTGGTAAGCCTCACGGGCATCGTTGTCAACGACGCGATCGTACTGGTCGACTTTACCAACCAAGCCAGAAAACGTGGCCTACCACTCCGCGAAGCGATTCTCGAATCGGGCATCAACCGCCTTCGTCCGGTGCTACTCACCACGGTCACCACGATCGGCGGACTCTTACCGCTGCTGCTCAATATCTCTGGCGGCGCGGAATTCTGGCAGCCACTCACGGCGGCGGTCATTTTCGGACTTGCGTTTGCGACAATACTGACGTTAGTTGTTATCCCCGTCTGCTACAGTATCGGGTATACTTCTGCTGGCAGCACGGGCCGAGCAATCACATGGGGACTGCAACGGATCGGTCTACAACGGTAAGCAGTTCATTCGACCTAGAGTTGTAACCACCACGGTAATCCTACTGAAATACCTTCGTAAAGGAAGAATCACATGGCTGTCAGTGCAAATAAAAACAGGCGTGACTTTCTCAAGCAGGGCTCAAGCTTGGCGGCTGTCGGAATTTCGGTCCCTTATTTTGTGCCTTCCACAGCGCTAGCAGCGCCCGGTCGCTCTGGGGCCAATGATCGAATCAACATTGGAGTCATTGGCACCGGAAGCCGCGCTCGAATGCTGATGAATCAAACACCTGATCCGGGCAGGATTGTTGCGATCTGCGACTGTTACCACCAACGGATGGTCGAGACGGTACAGCAACTGAAGACCGACTGGCCGATGTACGACGACTACCGTCAGATGATCGACAAAGAAAATCTCGATGCGGTCATCGTTGGTACGCCCGACCACGGTCGCGTGTTGCCATGCATTCACGCCTGCCAAGCAGGACTGGATGTTTACGCAGAAAAGCCGCTCACACTCACGATTTCCGAGGGTCGGGTTCTGGTCAATGCTGCACGAAAGTACGAACGTGTTTTTCAAGTCGGCAGCCAGCAACGCACGATGGAAATGAACCGTTTCGCCTGCGAGCTCGTGCGTAGTGGTGGGATCGGTAAACTCAAAGTCGTGAAGGCAGTTTGCTACACGGGTCCAAAACGTTACGAAGGACTGGCAGAAGCCCCCGTGCCCGAGGGCGATAATTGGGACGCCTGGCAGTCTCAAGCCGAGGAGCGGGCGTTCAGTCCCCATTTGCAATTTGGCTGGATGCAGTGGCGTAGTTATTCTGGCGGCGAAATGACCAACTGGGGTGCTCATGGTGTCGACCAAATCCAATGCGCACTAGGCATGAGTCAAAGCGGACCGGTCGAAATTTGGCCCACCTCGCCTGGTCCTAATGGCAAATTACGAATGCGCTACGCCAACGATGTCGAAGTTCACTTTGAGCTTGAAAAAGGGCCTCTTGGTGGGTGCATTGTGGTGGGCGAAGATTGCAAGATTGAAATCAATCGAAACAAGTTCACCACCAACCCCAAGGATTTCGTCAAAGATCCGCCCAACCCGGCAGAAGCACTCGAGTGGGAAGGTCCTGGTTGGATCGCCAAGCCGCACATTAAAAATTGGCTCGATTGCATCAAAACTCGCGAAAAACCCAATGCCGACGTAGAAATTGGGCATCGCTCAATTTCCGTCTGCCACTTAGCCAACATTGCCCGCGAGATAGGTCGCAAGTTGAAATGGGATCCCGAGACCGAAACGTTCCCCGGAGACGAAGAGGCTAACGCCTACTTATCACGACCTCGTCGCAAGGGGTATGAATTGCCGGAGTTGCTCTAACCGCAAAAGCTCCGCGACTTATTGCAATACGAACACGATTCTCTTGGGTTGAAACCAATTGGGTCGTCGCCGATCATGCCGGTTCGGTGCGCGATGTGCTTGTCCACGACGAGACCGACGTAAGCGCGCACCAGAACCGTGTCACGTTGTCGATTGACACGCGTCAGCAATTTGAATTTGCGTAGCGGCTAGGGACTTCGATTTTTGGTAACCGTTCACGGGACCAAAGACAGGAAAAACCACGGATAGCACAGATGACACGGATAAGAAGAAAAAAGGGAGACCCGGTTGAAAATAG
>JAADGD010000298.1:0-651 GCA_013152515.1 Planctomycetota bacterium | reverse complement strand
CTCCCCTCTCTCTCCTTTTTCTATCCTTGACCTTGATCCGTGTTATCCGTGCAATCCGTGGTTCCTTTATTAGAGTCCCGTGAACGGTTACGAAAATCCGTACATGCAGTTCTTCCTCGGCATGGAAGAGTTTACGCAGGAACCACCGTTCGACGCGTCACTGATGGTTGCCAGCGATAAACATTATGGAGGAAACGGTTTGGTGAAGAGGGCATGCAGCGAATGGCAGAAGCAATTGCCTTGGCTTCGCTCAAAGAATCAGAGCCTGAAGCAGAAACCGAATCCAAGTCGGATGACGATTCCGAGCCGCCCGCGAATGACGGCCAGCTGATCGCCGACGCGACGTGTGCTCCGGCAGCCCTTTGTCAATAAAACTGGCGTTATCCGACCGACGTCAGCCTTCTCAACGAAGCGCGAGAGAAAACCGAAGAGATCCTCGACGAACTGCACGCACCGTTGGTCGACAAAACGCCACGTTCTCGGACGTATCGCGTCAAAGCACGTCGACGTTTCGTCGCCTTCACCAAACACAAGAAGCCGGGCCACAAGAAAATTCGCCGAGCCAAAAAGGAGCAATTAGGCTTCCTGCGTCGTAATTTCCAGGCGATCGACCGATTACTCGAAACCCCCAAAGCTTTGCCTCTCTGCGGG
>JAADGD010000328.1:3204-15425 GCA_013152515.1 Planctomycetota bacterium | reverse complement strand
GCTATACCCAATGTGACGACAGAATTTGGATTTCTTATCCGATCGAAAAAGACACCGTTAGCAGCATTCTCGGCTTGCTTTTGAAAACGCGAATTTTGTGGTGAAGGATTCGCGCTAACGAGAAGGCTAGCAGTTCTTTGCGCCCAACCAGCATTCGCTGCGTAAGAAAGCGACGGATCTCCCGTCGTCACTGCTGGATCGCTCGGGCAGATGAGAATCTCGATTTGAGCGATTTCGCCCTGTTGGTTGTTCAAGCCATCGGTAGGATTGATTCGCCCTTGCGACCAATTGTCCCACAGCGCAACCTGTTCGATGTAGGGGAATGCGTAGACAACCCAACTGGCACGAATTTGTCGGGTTGATCCAGGGATTCCTAGCTCGTTGACATAGCCGGGGTAATCTCCCAGCGAAGTTTCGCGGGTCGTCAATGCGGTTTGCAGTTGGCGAATGCTGTTCTTGCAGGTGTTGTTGCGGGCCGCTTCGCGGGCGGCTTGCACTGCCGGCAGTAGTAGCCCGACGAGTGTGCCGATGATCGCGATGACCACGAGTAGCTCAACGAGCGTGAAGCCGCGTGGACGAATGGTTGAGTTGGTGTTGGATTGCCTCATCTCTTTGTTCTCCCAAAAAGGTCGAGTGACGTTATTGAGTTGCACGGTCGCTGTTCCGGAAGCGTGTGCAACTCTGAAGCACTAAAGTCGGGCGGAAGACAAAAAAGGAATAAATGCGCACGGCCCGCCCAGCCAGGAGTGACTCTTTATTATCTCAAATTTGAGGGGATTTGTCTAGCAAGATGCCGAGTGCCATCTTGGCGGACTAAAGGGCCAGATTTCCGTAAAGTGCCACGACCACAGCGTTTGTGACGATTTTGTGGGGCTGTTGCTTCGTAGGGCCAAGCAATGGTATCTTGGCGGACTAAGTGGAGACCGGGGGCTAGGGACTGGGAATTGGGGGGTTGCGGATCCCCTCCCAGCCCCCAGCCCCTAATCCCCAGCTCCTTTCCCTAATTTTTTGGAGAAGTAACGATGTCGATGTTTATTGGTGAAGCACTGGCCGGCGACGGTAACGAAATTGCTCATATTGATCTGCTCCTGGGCAGCAAAGAGGGGCCTGTTGGTATCGCCTTTGCGAGTGCTTTGGCGCGTCAGAGCGAAGGACACTCGAACTTGTTGGCTGTGCTGACGCCGAATTTGGCCGTCAAGCCGGCGACCGTGATGATCACCAAGGTGACCATCAAAGGCATGCGTCAAGCCGTGCAGATGTTCGGTCCAGCGCAAGCTGCTGTCGCCAAGGCGATCGCCGATTCGGTAGGCGAGGGAGTGATTCCCAAAGATCAAGCCGAAGATTTGGTCTGTGTTTGCGGAGTGTTTATCCACCCCGAAGCGGCCGACGACAAAAAAATCTACGACTACAATTACGAAGCAACCAAGATGGCCGTCAAAAAGTGCGATGGAATGCAAACCCTCCGTCGACGAAATGCTCGCCGGCAAAGACGAAGCAGCCCATCCGTTCCGAGGCTTTTAATTGCAAATTTACCAATTGGAAATTTCAAATTGCAAATTGGTAAAGGTGGGGTGGTAGGAGGACGGCAAAGTCGCATTTTTTTCCGCCAAGGACGCCAAGAGCGCCAAGGGAATGCTAGCAATGGACATCTCCTAGGTTTTTTTCTTGGCGCTCTTGGCGTCCTTGGCGGTTCTCTTTATTCAGAGCGACTTTGCAGTTCCTTGAAATGGGGCGGCCGAGTCACTCTGAATCTCCAATTTGCATTTTTCAATTTGCATTTTTCAATTTGCAATTCACCATGAAAAACATCCTCCTCTGCCTCGACACCGACCCCCAGCCGAGCGTCTTCGACGGTGTCGTGGCGATTGATACTGGCGTCGAGCATCTGTTTCAACACGGTGGCGTTACGCCCGACCAGGTGCGCGACTTGGTGCATGGGGCGATGTTTACGCGTGGCGGCAATGCGCTCAAGCATACGGCCGTGTTCATCGGGGGGTCGGACGTGCAGGTGGGCGAGCAATTGTTGGCTGCGGCGCAGAAAGCGTTTTTTGGCCCGGTGCGCGTGTCGCTGATGCTCGATAGCAATGGCTCGAACACGACCGCCGCTGCCGCCGTGGTGACTGCTCGACGGCATGTGCCTTTTGGCCCCGAGACGATCGCCACGATACTCGGCGGTACTGGCCCCGTCGGACAGCGCGTCGTGCGGATGTTGGCCCAGGAAGGGGTCGAAGTACGCGTTGCTTCGCGGCGAATTTCGCGAGCCGAAGGAGTGTGTCACCGCGTGTCGCAGGCGGTCAGCGGCGCGCGAGTTACGCCGCACTCGACCGAAAGCTCCGACGTGGCGAGTTTGGTCGAAGGCGTACAGCTCGTGATTGCCGCCGGCGCGGCAGGCATCGAATTGCTCAGCGCCGAGGCTCGACAGAACGCCTCCTCGCTGCAAGTTGCGATCGACCTCAACGCCGTCCCGCCCGCCGGACTAGGAGGTATCGAGCTACACGACAAGGCGGCCGAGCGCGACGGCCAAATTTGCTACGGTGCGTTAGGCGTCGGCGGCCTAAAAATGAAAATCCACAAAGCGGCCATCGCCCGTTTATTTCAAACCAACGACGTAGTGCTCGACGCCGACGAGATTTACGTGTTGGGAAAGGAAGTTGCGAGTCAACAGTAGCCGCGTTGCCACGCAACACAGGGCGCGGTAGAAAGCGTTCTTTACTTCTCCTTGCGTTGCGTGGCAACGCGGCTACCAACTACCACTAAATGCCCAAACGCTCCTCCCGCCGCCGTTCGCCTTCGCCCAACAAGCTCTCGGTGCAGCGCGCCGCCAGCGGCAACAGTTGGGTTCTTTCGCACCCACGCGCCGTACGCGACTGTGCCGAAGATATCGAAGAAGTTCGCCAGATGATCGAGGCGGGCGAAGCCGACATAGCGATCGACGAACTGCGTTGGCTGCTCGGCACCTGTCACGAGATGATCGAGGCCCACTTTTTGCTCGGCAAACTGGCCGTCGAAGTC
This sequence comes from Planctomycetota bacterium, assembly GCA_013152515.1. Classification (GTDB taxonomy): domain Bacteria; phylum Planctomycetota; class Planctomycetia; order Pirellulales; family Lacipirellulaceae; genus Bythopirellula. The sequence continues at coordinate 12,413 of JAADGD010000328.1, read as the reverse complement.
GACAACGACCTGCCGCTGGGCCGCGGCCATTTTGGCACCGGCTACCAACTCGGCCTCCAAGCCTGGCGCCGTGCCGACCGCCCCAAGCCGCTGCCCGCGCTGCACCCTGCCAACCGCCACTTCTTCGACGCAGGTCGCGGCCTCGCTTGGTGCCTCCACGAACTCGACAAAACCGCAATGGCCCGCGAAGTCCTCCAAGAACTCCTCCGACTCGACCCCACCGACCCGTTAGGCATCGCCGCTTGGCTCGACGAAATGGCGACCGCCGGTAAGACGATCGTCGACGTCGGGTCGTTGTTTCGAGATTAGCGGTCAGCTTGCTGTTTTTCTGGCTGACAGCTGATCGCTGATCGCTGACCACTTCAAATTCAGTCTTCGATTTCCCACTCGGTCGTATCCGCCGGTTGGCCCTTCGCATTGACTTCTTGGACGGCGCGCCAGAGGCTCCATTTCAACTGCACCAACCCCGCGACAAACAGCAGCAACACAAACCAAAAAGCATACCGCGTTGCCCGTTCAGGAGTAGACACGTCGGGCGTGGATATCAAGCCACTAACAGTCGCCGTCATGCCCAATCCAAACAAAACAAGCAACGTTTTGAACTCGGTCGGTCCAAATCGCGCGAGCGTAAACTCGCCGACCATCTTGGCTTTGATGTTGGTCAGCACCGCCGTTGCATAAATGACGATCACTCCGCCGATGCCCAACAACAAACAATCGGCAGCATAAGCCAACCCCGCGACCCAATAGCTAAACGACAGCGGATCGACAAAATGGTCGAGCAGCTCGCCACCGTTGCGACACTGATCCGTCGCCCGTGCATGCGTCCCATCCAACACATCCGCCGTATGATTCAGCGCCACGCCCAACGCCCCCAACAAACCACCCCACCACCACCGCGTCGCGCAAGCAAACCCAATCGCGCCAACAACAGCGCAAAGGTGCCCCACGAAAACAATTCCCTCCGGAGGAAACCGCGCCGGAATGTGCAACCGCGCGTACAAACCTTTCAGCGGCTTGGTGAGCAGCGGGTCGAGCAGGCTGTGAGAGATTCGTTTGGGCATGGTGAGGAAGCTATTAATTGTGACATTGCCATCGCCAGAGTGGTTCCGTCGAATTTTATGGCCAAAAAATCATGACCAAAAATAGTTGTTGATATCAAGCTGCGGAAAAGGTGATGGGAGTGTCGGGGGAATTGTCGGCAGTCGTGAAGTCAAGTGGGCATTGCCCACTAGCAGTAGATACTGCACGTCCCAAAACCGTTTGGAAGTGCCAGCTTTCTCGCCGCTGGCATTTTCCTACAGGGTTCTGGAATAGGTTCTTAGAACCTATCCCAGAACTTCCAGCAAGATAAAAACTACGGAGTTATAGAGGACAAGGAGAAACATTATCGGTTAGAAAAGTAGAAACAGCCGGTAATTACAGGCATTCTTCTCCGTGACTCCGTGGTTCTTGTTCTTTTTGACCTGCGAACAGTTACGTTCGACTTTTGGACTTTTCTCGGAAGGATCGCCAGTCAAAAGTGCATGTTTGGCATTCAGGAAGTCCCCTTTTTTGCCCAAGTAGGGCTTCCTGCCGCGAAATGATCTGTTAATGGACGCTGAAGTGAATTGCGGCATCGGGCTGTGAAATCTATACTGGCCTGATTGCCGGCGGTGCTGCCGGCCTCGTTGACACCTCCTCGTTCGTTGAAAATTTGACCCATGCCCGATCGTACTTATCTCGCATCCTTGGCCGACGCCAAAAAACCGCTGTTTGTGGGCATTGATGTGGGCGGCACCAATATCAAGCTTGGCTTGGTCGATAGGGTAGGCCGCACGGTAGGCTATCATTCGATTCCGACCGAGGTCAAACGTGGTCCCGAGGACGCTGTCGTGCGAATGGCCGTAGGTTTCGAGCACTTGCTCGAGCAATCTGGCGCCGCCAAGGGCGACGTGGTTCGCATCGGAGTTGCGACGCCGACCGCCGATATCGATAGAGGTGAACTCGCGGAGCCTGGCAATTTGCCCGAGTGGTGGCATTTTCCGATTCGCCGGCGCGTGAGCGAAGCGTGCGGCCTGCCAGTGCGGTACGCCAACGACGCCAACGCGGCGGCCTATGGTGAATTTTGGAGTGGTGCTGGGGCCGATTTCCACAGCATGGTAATGCTTACTTTGGGTACCGGCGTTGGTGGCGGGATCATTGTCGGCGACCAGTTGATCGAAGGCGCTCATAGCTATGGGGGCGAATGCGGACACATGATCATCGACCCTAGCGACGACGCGCGGGTTGATTCGTTCGATAAAAAAGGCTCGCTCGAGGCCTACTGCGGCGCGTACGCGATCGTGGGACGAACCAACGAGGCACTTGAGGCTGGTCGTAAGAGCAGTTTGGCAGCGGTTCGCAGTGCCGGGCAGGAAATCTCGCCGCTTGAAATAGCCAAGGCCGCCGAGGCGGGCGACGAGCTAGCACGCGAGATCGTGATGGACACGGCTCGCTATCTGAGCTTGGGGATCGTGAGTTTAATTCATACGATCGATCCAGGCAGTGTGGTGATTGGCGGCGGGGTGAACTTTGGTGGAGCAGGTCATCCGCTCGGCGAGGAGTTCCTGCAACATATCCGCGACGAAGTGCGTCCTCGTCTGTTGGCGCCGCTCCAAGACCCGCTGCACATCGATTTCGCCCAACTTGGCGGCGATGCCGGGTATATCGGTGCCGCGGGGTTGGCTTGCTTGGAGCACCGGCAGGAAAAATAGGGTGTGATTATCGGGCCGATTACTGTGTGCTGAATTAAGTGGCCAAGCAGTTTGGTGGCTCGTTCGTTGTTGCCAACGTCGCAAACGACGTCGCAAACCAGGGTGACTACGTTTACAATCAAAAATCTACTAGCTGAAATCTTGCATCCTTCATGACTCTCCCCAAGTATATTCGTAATTTTTCAATCATCGCCCATATTGATCATGGCAAAAGCACGTTGGCCGATCGGTTGATGGAACGCACTGGCACCGTCAACGAGCGCGAAATGAAGCAACAGTTGCTCGACGATATGGATTTGGAGCGGCAGCGCGGCATTACGATTAAGGCGCGGGCTGTGACGATGCACTACAAATATGATGGCCATGACTACGAATTGAATCTCATCGACACGCCGGGGCATGTCGATTTTCAGTACGAAGTTTCGCGCTCGCTGGCCTGTTGCGAAGGGGCGGTGCTGCTGGTCGATGCCTTCCAGGGGGTCGAGGCGCAGACCGTCGCCAATGCGTATGCGGCGATCGAACACGAGCTGACGGTCGTGCCGGTGATGAACAAAGTCGACCTCGTTCACGCACGGCCCGACGAGGTGCGTGAGGAGATGCAGCAAACGCTGGGGATCGAAGGCGATGAGGTCTTGGGCTGTAGCGCAAAGACGGGCGTCGGCTGCGAAGAAGTGCTGGCAGCGGTCATCGAACGCGTGCCGGCACCCGCCGGCGATCCCAAGGCGACGTTGCAAGCGATGGTGTTCGACGCGCATTACGACGAGTTTCGTGGTGCGATCACCTATGTCCGCATCATGAATGGCACAGTAAAAAAAGGCCAAAAGATAAAATTTTTACAGCAGGGCACAACGCACGACGTGGTCGAGCTGGGACACTTTGCACCACTACGAAAGGCGGCCGATCAACTGACTGCCGGGCAAGTTGGCTATCTCATCTGCAACATCAAATCGCTGGGCCATGTGCATGTCGGCGATACGATCAGCATCGTCGGTGAGAATCCGGCCGAAGTGTTGCCGGGCTACGAAGAGCCGAAGCGGATGGTATTCTGCGGGCTGTATCCGTCTGACGGACAAGATTTTAAGCAATTGCGCGACGCCCTCGACAAGCTGGCGATCAACGATCCGAGCTTTGAGTTTACGCCCGAGACGAGCGACGCTCTTGGTTTCGGCTTTCGTTGTGGATTCTTGGGGCTGCTACATATGGAAATCATCCAGCAGCGGTTGGAGCAGGAAGCCGACATCGATCTTGTGCAGACCGCCCCGAATGTGACCTACGAGGTCGTCACCAAAAGTGGCGAGACGCATGAAATCCACACGCCCAAAGATGTGCCTGACGGCGGCGACATCGAAGAGTTTCGTCAACCGATCGTGCGGGCCAGTTTCGTGGTGCCGACTGAGTATATTGGCAGCGTGATGAAACTTTGCACGGATCGCCGTGGCATCTATGTTCGCACCGAATACCTATCGCCGACGCGAGCAATGGTGGTCTACGATGTGGCGCTGGCGGAAATTATCTACGACATGCACGACAAGCTCAAGACGGCCACGCGCGGTTACGGCACGATGGACTACGAGCTACTCGGCTACGAGACGGGCCAACTGGTACGGATGGATATCTTGGTCAAGAGCGAACGCATCGACGCCCTCTCGATCGTCTGCGACAAGCGCGACTCCGACTCGCGCGGACGGGCGATTATTAAAAAGCTCAAGGAAGAAATCCCGCGACATATGTTCGAGGTCGCGCTGCAAGCGGCGATCGGCACGCGAATTATCGCTCGCCAGACGATTTCCGCGATGCGTAAAAATGTTACCGCTAAATGTTACGGCGGAGACATCAGCCGCAAACGCAAGCTGTGGGAGAAACAAAAGGCAGGTAAAAAACGCATGAAATCAATCGGCTCGGTCGATATTCCGCAAAAGGCATTTTTGGCGGTGCTGGAAACGGGCGAAGAAGAGGGGAAGAAAAAGTAGTAGCGGTGGTGGTCGTGGGCGCGCTAAGCCGCAAGCGGCTGGTCGTTTGCGGCTTAGCGAAAAACCTTTACTGCCCGTACGTTCCGCTGCCGGCGGGGATGGTCATCGGCATCGATTCCGTCGCGATGGCTCCCCCGTAACCGTACATTACTGGTGTTCCTGTTGTGCCGCAGCTTCCGCCGGTGCTGCAAGTCGGGGCACAGCTCGGTGCGCACTGCGAATAGAGCGGTGTGGCTAGTGGCCTCGATTTTTTGCGGAAGAGGCCACGACAAGTTCCGCAGCCGCTTGTGCCGACCAACAACATCGCAACCGTCAGTAATGCAAGTGATTTTTTCATGGCTTCGTGCCTTTGGAGGTGTTCGTCGTTAGGTATTGGTTGCTAGTCTTTGGGTATTGAGGGAGCCGATAGCTAACGCCTAACGACCAATGTGTAATAACGGACAGTTCCTAAAAAAGAACTGTGTACCCAAGCATTGCCTGCGATGTTGCCAGAAGCAAACACGAGGTGGATTTTTTGCAACATTTTTTGTCGGCAAAGTCGTTAGAAATGCACGCCGAGAGGGATTGAGGCATACGACCGTGAGAGTCGTTGCAATCCGACGGATCGTTATTGTTAGGGAAACGCCTTTTTAGCCGGCGAGCTACGTCTCGCCGACGTCAAGAGTGAGAGGTAGACCTTCGGCGATGTAGACATTCGGCGAGACGTAGCTCGCCGGCTATTCGTTTGCAACCTTGCTCGTTGACGGGTTAGGATAGCTGTATGTCTACCACGAGCAATCTTGACCAGCACCGCCTGTGGCGAGCGATTCTGTGGACACTGCGCGTGACGGTGGCGCTGCAGTGCGTTGGTAATTGGCGCTGGCTAACGCAGATTGAAGAAACACCACTGCTTCATTGGATGCTCGATCCGACCGATATCGGCGGACTGGCTTGGAGTGAATCGACAGCGCTTGTTGTGCAGCAGGTTGTCGGATGGTGGGTGCTGTTGGCGGCGGGTTTGGTGTTGTGGCGGCCCACAGTCCGCTTTCTGGAGCCGCTGGCGCTGGGATCGTTGGTGGTACTGCAAGCTTTGATTACGATCGCGATGTGGCGGATTGTGGATGGGTATGCTTTGCAGAGTACGACGATTTCGCCACAGTTGTTGATGTTCTTTCCGTTCGCGACCCAGTTGGGAAGAATCGCCGCGCCGCTTGGCCTGTTGATGCTGAACATGGAATCTCGCCAGGACGAACGACGAACGGTGCTGACGATGCGATTTTTGCGCTGGAGCATCGCGGTCGTCTTTTTGGCGCATGGCGTCGAAGCGTGGCAGCAGAACCCGAGATTTTTGGATTTGCTAATCAATTCGACGCAGCGGCTCTTTGGCCAGAGTTTGTCGCAGTCGGCGGCGGAGCCGTGGCTGACAGCGATTGGTACGCTCGATATCATGCTTGCCATTGCCTGCGTGAGCGTCCGCTCGCTGACGGTGCTATGGTGGATGGCTTTTTGGGGGGCTGTAACCGCCCTAAGCCGCCTGATCGCCAATGGCTGGGAAGTCTCGTGGCATGAGACGCTGATAAGAAGCTCGCATTTCGGCATTCCACTAGCTGTAGTGCTGTGGTGGCATCTGCTAGAATACAAGGCTAGCAATTCAAAGTCCAAGAGCGAACGTCTGTCTGCTAATTTTGAGCCGTAGGCGCTAGGAACGTGTTGATTTCGTGTTTCCTCACCCGTGGAATAGGCTCCCAGCCTGTACGAATTGCGTAGTTTCAACTTCCAATTTCCTCCCAACTCTACTTGTTTACAGGCTGGAAGCCTATTCCACGATTCAATCAACAAGCCGCTAGCCTCGGGTTTTTCGCAAATCTATGCGACGCAAGCGCGTTCGGCTCCAAGGAGAAAAAAGTGCCACGACGATCACCAAAATTCACATTACTATTCGCGCTGGCATTCGTCTGCGGCGATGTCTCGCTGGCGTCGGCCGATGCGACGTTGGAAGGGACCAATCCTGCGCAGTGGAGGCTAGTGTGGACCACCCATCCAGACACGTCGGCTGCCCTTTGTTGGAACACGCTCGAAGCAGGCGAGCATCATCGAGTGCTGTTGCGTCGGGAGGGCAGCGCAGACGAAACGCCCCTTGAAATTATCGTCGAAGCTAGTCGTAATGGCCGTTACTCGGCCAAGAGCCCCGATCTTTATTTTCATCATGTGCATCTGAGCGATCTCGAGCCGGCGACGAAATATCACGTCACGTTCGAGAGCGATGGTAAACGTTCGCCGACGATGTTTTTTGTGACTGCTCCGGTTGACGATTTGCCTGTGAGCCTGTTGTTTGGCGCCGATTCGCGTAGCGGGCTCCAAGCACGACGGCAAATGAACGTGATGCTATCAAAAATGTTTACCGAATCGCAGACGGCCGAACGGGCGCCGATTTTGGCATTCGCACATGGTGGCGATTTTGTCATGGACGGGCGAACTCTCGAGCAATGGTCGCAGTGGATGACCGACCACGAACTGACCACCGGTGCTGATGGCCGGTTGTTGCCGATCATTCCTGCCCGTGGCAACCATGATGGCGGAAAGCTGTTTAACGAGATTTTTGCTTTTCCACCCAGCGACAAAAACTATTACATCACCGATCTAGGTCCGCAGGTGCGATTGATTACTTTGAACACCGAAACGAGCGTTTCGGGCGATCAACTCGAGTGGCTCAAAACAGAGCTACCTGCTTCGCGTGCCGAAAAACGTTGGCTGTTGGCGCAGTATCATCGCCCCGCCTTTCCGGCGGTCAAACAGCCTTGGCTCAATCTGATGGCCTGGGTGCCGCAATTTGAGAAGTACAATTTCGATCTCGTCTGCGAGGGCGACGGTCACAACATCAAACGAACGGCGCCGATTCGCGATTTCAAAATCGATCCGACCGGCATCGTCTACATCGGCGAAGGCGGCTTGGGCGTTGGTCAACGTACGCCCAAGAATAACCGCTGGTACTTGAATTCGTCGCAAGCAAAAACGGGCCAGGGGCACCATGTACAATTGCTGACCTTTGATCGAAAACAGCTTGCCTATCGCGTGGTCATGCTCGGCGGCGAAGTGTTTGACGAGTATTTTCGATCGGTTCGCACGCCAACCAAAGCCGCAAGCCAACCGTAAACCGCGATGCCGAGCCTACGCCCATTCGATGTCGACATCCGGCCTGCGATCCGCTTGGCGGTTACCTGCTTGATCTTGGCCATAGGCTTGCGGACATGGTTGGTGATGGGCTTGATCGAGCCGGTGACGGTTGCGGGGAGTTCGATGGTGCCCGCGCTGCAAAGCGGCGATCGGTTGTGGATAGATCGGACGGCCATGCTTTGGCGTCCGCCACAGCGTTGGGAAGTGGTGGTCGCGCGCAATCCTGTTGATGCTATCGAACTATGCATCAAACGCATCGTCGGTTTGCCGGGCGAGCGTGTCGCCTTGCGCGATGGCAATGTGCTGGTTGACGGGGCGGTGGTTGTGAAAACTTTTGCGGAGCAGTTGGCACTGCGGCAGAGGGTTCAGCGCGAGGTGTTGCCTCCAATGGGGGCCAGCGACCAGCGTTGGCAGTCCGGCACCACGACCCATTGGCGATTCAACGGTCGTGTTTGGCAACATTCTGCTCACCTGAACAAAACGCTTGATTGGTTGCGTTACGAGCATCCTCGCGCTGAGCCAATCACCGACGACGTGGTTACCAACGTGGGGCTTACGCGGCGGCTCAATTTGGTTGACGAGTTTATGCTCTCGGCAGAAGTGCGCGTGCAAGGGGAAGGGGTGCTTTGCTTGGCCCTCGACGATGGTAGCACGACGGTGCAAGTGAATTTGCGTTTGCCGGAGAGTGAGCTTGTGGTGGTCGAGGGGGAGCGGGGACGTTTTGTGGAGCGAATTTCCGCGCTAAGCCGCGAGCGGCTGGTGCGGGGGAAGGTGCGGATCGAGTTCTCTAATTTTGATCAACAACTTCTGCTGGCAATTGATGGCCACGTTGAGCTTCGCCGTCGCTGGCCCCAAGCGAAAGCGGCGGGCACCGCGCGACCGGTTTCGATCGGTGCCCAAGGACTTGATGTTGAGATCGGAAGTTTGACGCTGTATCGTGACGTCTACCATTCGAGCCATGCCGTCGGGGCACCGCCACCGAGGGCAGCGCAGTGGCCGTTGGGGCCGGACGAATACTTTTTGTTGGGCGACAACGCCCCCGTTTCGCTTGATAGTCGACTTTGGGGGCCTGTCCCGGCCCGTTTGCTGGTGGGCAAGCCGCTGCTGCCGTAGGGCTGGAAGCCTACGTTTGCTAGCATTTGCTAGGACGTGCGGGACTGCGTTTCCTGCCGGAGAAGAAATTGACTATATTACCGGCTGAGCGGCGAACAACATGTTCCTAGTGCTTTGAAATTCCGATTTAGCCCCCGGCTCCGCCGGTGGATAGTGCCACTGGTAGCGTTTTTTCTACTTCCGTCCCCTGGCAGAGCCGGGGGCTACGGTCGATTGGCATTTCAAAGCACTTTTTCAG
>JAADGD010000328.1:0-3129 GCA_013152515.1 Planctomycetota bacterium | reverse complement strand
AAAAGCAGCTTCAAAAGCAGCCTCAAATACAGCTCCCAAAAACCGAATCCTGCCCACCGAGCCTGCTGCCGCTGAGGTAGCTCCGCCTGGGGGGACGATGTACGCCGTGCGCGAAACGATCGAGTCGATAGTGATTGCGTTTGTCTTGGCGTTCTTGTTTCGCACGTTCGAGGCGGAGGCGTTTGTGATTCCCACCGGTTCGATGTCGCCCGCACTGCAAGGGCAACACAAAGACGTCGATTGCACCGAATGCGGTTATCGTTTTCGCTCGACCGCGAGCAGCGAAGGGGAAGATCGCCAACGATTTTTGGCGATGTTGCGTTCGCCCAACCTTGGTCTGGGGGAACGCGAAATGTTGCGGCAAAAGGTTCGCGCTACGGAAGTCATTTTGGGCGTCTGTCCGATGTGCCGTCAAACGATGGCGATGCGCCCCGATTTACCGTCAGGCGCGCCGCCCTACATTAATCTTACCGAGGTTGAAGCGCAGACCAGCTACCCTGGCGATCGAATCCTCGTCAACAAATATGCCTACAACCATCGTGACCCTGACCGCTGGGATGTCATCGTTTTCAAATTTCCTGGCAATGGCGAGATGAACTACATCAAACGCTTGGTCGGGTTGCCGAACGAAACATTGCAAATTTATCAAGGCGATATTTTTATTCGCGATGACAAGGCGGACGGCGACGGAGCTTTGGGGTTTCAGATCGAGCGTAAGCCAGCCAGAAAAATAAAGTCGATGTTGCAGTCGGTACACGATTCGGACTACGAATCGAGTACGCTCTACAACGCCGGTTGGCCGTTGCGCTGGAAGGCTGACGGTGATGCCACTTCGGACGACGGCGATTGGCAAATCGAGGCGAAAGCGGGCCAGCGGACCGTCGCGCAGCAGTTTCGCATCAAGTCGTCCAAAGACGGGCCGACCGCTTGGCTGAGATACCACCACTACGTTCCTCAGAACCAAGATTGGAGCGTCGCCCGCAAGTTTGCCGAAACGGGCGAGTACCCCGGCATCAGCAAGGCACAATGGCTCAGCGAAATTCGGCCTGAGCTGATTCGAGATTTCAATCCGTACAACGCCAGCCTCCTGCGCGGCGGTGGCAGCGAGCGTCGCCTGTCAGGGGTTCGAGAACGCGGCTGGGAAATGCGCGAAGACAAATACGGCATGCACTGGGTCGGTGACTTGGCGCTCGCCTGCGAGGTCGAAGTGCAGCAAGCTCAGGGAGAGCTTCACCTCGATTTGGTCGAAGGGGGCAAACATTTTACTTGTCGCATCGATCTCAAATCGGGTCAGGCGACGGTGAGCGTCGCAGGAAGCGAAGCCGTGTCTGCGACGGCCGACACTTCGCTTACTTCGCCCGGCAGCTACCAATTGCTATTCGCGAACGTCGACGACCAGCTTTTGCTGTGGGTCGATGACGAAATCGTCGAACTCTCGGACGCCGGTCCTGGTTTGCTTTACGACGCGGACCAAGTTTTTGGAGAGCGGAAAAATGCGATTCCCATGACCAACGAAAGCGACCTAGGAGACCTAGCACCGGCAGGCGTTGGCGCGCGTGGCGCAACGCTCACGGTCCACCGACTTGAGGTGCTGCGTGACATTTACTACATCGCTACCAAATCGCAAGCACATATTTTTGACTATCCTAACTCGCCCATTACACTGGCGAGCGGAAAGACGTTGCCGGCTCCCGAGAGCCTCAAGCAATTGTTCACCGACCCGGCGACTTGGCCACGTTTTTTGCACCGCGAAAAAGTCGATTTTTCGACGCAAGAGGCACAACTGTTTGTCATGGGCGACAACAGCCCCGCAAGCCAAGACTGTCGGCTGTGGTCGGCAAAGAACCGCGACGGCTCTCACCCGGGCGGTCCATACTTGGATCGCCGTCTGTTGATCGGCAAGGCGGTTTGCGTTTTTTGGCCCCATTCGTGGGGCGGAATCCCCGGCGTGAGCAAGTTGCCCGGCTTTCCGAATTTTGGAGATATGAGACTGGTCAGGTAAGGAGACGCTAGTTGTTGGGCGCTAGGCGCTAGTTTTTAGGTGCTAGCTCTGTAACTAGCGCCTAGCGCCCAACAACTAGCGCCTATCCGTCAGGAGGACGAAACACCATGAGTTTGTTGCAAGTAACGGGACTCGTTAAAAGCTACGGTCGACGTCGCGTGGTCGATGGCGTCGACTTTGTGGTCGAGCGTGGCGAGATTGTCGGCCTGCTGGGGCCTAACGGTGCGGGGAAGACGACCACCTTTCGCATGACTTGCGGAATGGCGGAACCCGACGCGGGACGGGTCGAACTCAACGGCGTCGACGTAACCGATTGGCCAATGTATCGCCGCGCGCGCGAAGGCGGGATGGGCTATCTCGCTCAAGAGTCGAGCGTGTTTCGTAAGCTGTCGGTGCAAAATAATCTGCTCGGCATCATGGAAATGCTCGGCATCAAACGCAAAGAGCGCCGCCGACGCTGTGACGAGCTACTCGAACAGTTTGGCATCACCAAGCTGCGCCGCAGCAAGGCGATGTCGCTTTCGGGCGGCGAACGACGGCGGCTAGAGATCGCCCGTTGTCTGGTTTCCGATCCAAAAATCATCTTGCTCGACGAGCCATTCACCGGTATCGACCCGGTGACGATTTCCAGTATTCAGGCGATCGTGCGCGATTTGCGTTCGCGCGGCATTTCGATTTTGATCACCGACCATCAGGTGCGCGAAACGCTGGAAATCACCGATCGCAGCTACGTCGTTCGCAGCGGGCAAGTGCTTTGTCATGGCACGCGCGACGAGGTGCTGCAAAACGAGGAGGCGCGCAAATACTACTTCGGCGACAGCATGGACTCCGAACGGCACGCCCCACATGCCCGCCACGAAGGCCGACTGGCCTCGATACGCGGTCGGCTGACAGGGCACCGCCCAACGGTTGATGAGGATGCCGCGTGAGCCGTCGGCGCTAGCCGCGGGTGAACCGACAAAACCCGCGGCTAGCGCCCAATGCCACTTACCTTTAGAAAAAAGCCCCTCCCGGCCACTTTTGGCACGGGATTTGTGCCATCCCAAACATTTTGCAATTCACTGCCAAAATGTCAGGATGTTTCCCATGTCTCCTCCGCAATCGCCACTGAGTGACGACGAACTCAC
>JAADGD010000321.1 GCA_013152515.1 Planctomycetota bacterium | reverse complement strand
CTTTGAGATGATTGTTTGTAATAATAGGGAGCAATTACTATTCAGTCGAAGTATGTTTTGTGCTGTGGATCGCATGCGCAATCCGAGCGATCCCAAAGTCCCTATGCACAGCAGTAGAAGTGTACTTGGTTCCGGGATACTTGCGACCCGGAACCCAATAATGTCATTCTCGCTCATCGGGTCACTACTGATCCGGAGAGATGCGAGCAAGAGGCGAGAGTTCCTTCGCCAGTAGCCCCCGCGTATACCACGCCACAACAATTTCGAATCATTATCGAGATCCCTCTCGGTCTCCTCCCATTCAAAGACATTGCCGCCCTGGCCTGCGGTTCCGTAGGGGCTCAATACGCCAACATCGGTAATGTCGTTCGGTTGTGAGTTCGCATCACCATCAATGAACACTGCTTCGAAAGTCGGGTCGCCTGCAAAGTCAATTCCGTCCGGCTCAATGTCGCTACCCGTGGGGTAATTGAAGTAAACATTCGCGCTGGGATCAAAATAGGCGGCTTTGTACCATTCGTCGACGTCGGGGAGGAAGTATCGCGCCTGGGTGTTGCGGAACTGGTTGTTGGGATTGTAGCCCGGGTCGGCTGGGGTCCAAAGTTGGAAATCGCCATTGCTGTCAAACTTGTAAGCGGGCGTACTTCCCTTGCTGGTGTTCAGCCAATTGACGAACTCGGCGGCCTCGAACCAGGAGACGCTCGTCGCCGGTTTGTTCGGCCCACGACCATCGTGCGTGATGCCGAGCGAGTTGCCTTCGCCAGTGGCGATCGCGTTCGCAGCGTCGATCATCCCCTCGGAGATTTCGTATTTGCCGATGCGGTAAGTGTACGGCACCGCGCCTGCCGGGTTCGGGCTGCCGGTGGTGTCAGCCGCGTTGCCCGGATCGCCAATCGTAACAAACTCGATTTCAAAGGTGTTCGGCCCGCTACCGAAAATGTCGGCGTTGGCAGGAACTGTTGCTATGAAGACAGAGCACCCGACAACAACCAGCAAGGAAAACTTGGACAGGATGTCATGCTTGAAACATTTCATAGCTTTTGCTCCTTTTTGTTTTGCTACTGTGGCGATAATTCAACATGGCGCGCGCATGCCAATACCCCATTCTTCAATTCTACACGGCCAATGCAAAGCATGCGATTCGGCTATTTCCACCGAGGGCATGCCACTCGTCGAGTCTGGTAGTCAGGGGAACCAAAAAAGGAAGCCATAAACGGGACAGCGAAAGGAAAGCTGAAAAAGTTAGCGTTGGTTGCCGCGATGCGAAAGCTGTTGACGATTTACTTGCGTTACTTGACTGTCCCGATTATTTGTCCCGCGCTACGGTAAAAACTGATCTGCTGATCGCCGTACGCTCAGCGCGTTGGTAGGCTTCGGTTGCCTTATGGGCGTAGTTCGCTCAGCCGCGTGCGATGCTGCAGCACAACTTGTCCTGTGATGTCTCGGACTTGGCAACGGAGGACCGGATCGTCGGCGGTCCAGTCGATGGTGATCATGCCAAAATTTTCCTCGAAATACTTGGCTCCCACTCTGTGTTGATTGAGTTCCGTATGCCACTCGGACGGCCTGTTAAGGCTGCTGGAGGTAATGTCCAAAAGCGGATAGCCGACGCCTGGATCGCAGACAGAGATTTCGGCAGAGTGACGGTCGCCGCTGAGGAAAATTACCCCATTCGCCTTCGCGTCGCGGATTACCTCGAACATCCGCTGACGCTCCAAGGGCATGTTGCCCCATTTCTCCCAAGAATGTCCGTCCGCGACGACCTGAATACTGGAAGCGATGATCCGAACCTCGGCCGGCTCGCGAAGTTTTTTGGCCAGCCATGCCCACTGAGCTTCACCAAGGATCGTCGCTTGCGGGTCGAGGAAGCGACCATAAGGGCCGCGCATTCCCTCACCCGGCTCGTGCTGCTCGTCATACTTCACGAGAGGGCTACGAAAGTACCGTGTGTCTAGCAGCAAAACCTGCACCCGCCTTCCTGGGGGACCGAACTCATACGCTCCGTAGACGCCAGGTCGCGACCGCCGTGGCGAGTCGCTCGGTTCGTCAAAGAAATCGAGAAAGACCTGTTGCGACTGAACTTTCATCGGGTACTCTTCACCCGCGTCGTTTTGACCGTAGTCGTGGTCGTCCCAAGTCGCAAGGATGGGACAGGCTGCCTTCAACTTTTGGTAGCCAGGGTTCTCCGCCAGTTGCTGCCACTTCGCCTTCAAAATATCCATGTCGTTCGTGTCGCCATAGATATTGTCGCCGATGAAAAGAAATACTTCGGGGGAGGTCTCAACGATTGCGTCCCAGATCGGTTGTGGTTGGTCCTGTTTGCAGCAGGAACCAAACGCAATGCGCATTAGCGAAGCATTGTTGGTAACCACGCCGGGAACATCGTCGGCGGACAGCCGAATGGAAGACGTCAAGGCTACGGAAAACGTGGCAAGCAGAGTGAAGACAGCAAGGAGTCGTTGGTGGAACATAGTGATTTGCGTCAATACTTTCTGTTTGGGTTCGGATTACCTAGGAAGTGCGAAAAGCGAACTCAAGAGCCTGAACTGTAGGGGCTTTGCCGCCTGACAATTCTCCGCCCAAGCACCCGCAGTATAGCATCTGTCGGCTCACGCAGGGCGTTGTTCTTTTGAGTTCAAACTTCCGCGATTCAGGGCACGCCTATCGCGAGCTTCCTGCTGCTTCTGATCTCGCTCGGCAAATGCCCTCTTTTCTTGCCCATACGAAAACGTACGACGAAAAAAAACTGGGGATCTCGACGGGCCATTCAGCAATCTACTCCCACGCAAAAAACAACCAATCCGTTCGCTGTTGGTCGATCAGGCGGTTTTCGTAGGTGACTGGTTCGATACGGACATGGGCGAAAACTTCGTGAAGCGCGTCGGCGAACGGCGAACTCTCGGCGTACGACCAGATAGCCAAAACGCCTCCGGGAGCCAGATGTTGCCGAGCTGTCTGCAAACCGGCTGCGGTATAGAACGAAACGCTCTCAGTACCCAAACGCTCGTCGGGCGAATGATCGACGTCGATCAAAATGGCATCGAACCGCTCGTCGGGCGGGCCAGCGAGCCGTTGATAAATGTCGCCCTGCGTGATGACCAAACGTGGTTCGTCATTTAATTTTGACGAAAGCAACTCCGACGAAAGTGGCACCAACCCGCGCGCAAGCCAGTCGATGACTTGCGGTAACAGCTCGACGACTTCGACTTGCGCGACCCGGTCGGAAAGCAACGCCTCGCGCGCCGTGTAACCCAAGCCCAGCCCACCGACCAACACACGTAGCCTGTCGCCGTCGGCATGAATGTCGAATGCCGTTTGCGCCAACACTCTTTCAGAATCGGTATACAGACTGCTCATCAAAAATTCATGGTTGAGCGTCACCTCAGTCACGAATGTGCCGGGCTGAGAAAGCAACTCGCGCCGTCGCAGGCACAACGGCCCGAGCGGGCTGGATTCGTAGGCGAGAATTTCGAGTTTCGATTTCGACATGGGCTGCAAGCCGCTGAGCACCTATATCAAAATTCCCAACGCCGACTCCGTCGTCCGCTCAAGGCTAGAAATCCGAGTGCCCCCGTCCATCCGAGAAACCCTGTTACCGGTTCGGGCACGCTTTGCGATGTTTCAGTCTCGTTGCCGGTCCACTGCCGCTGCCAAGTCAAAAAATCCCCGCCATCGCTGAGTCCATCGCCATTCGAGTCAGCGAACACGTTGGTGCCAAACGAGGTTTCCCACAACGCCAAGTCGCTCGCATCGACGTCGCCATCGATATCGAAGTCGGCCGAAAGCCCTACCGTCGTGCCGCGAACGAAAAGTCGTCTGCCTGAACCCAAACGTTCTCGCCATTCTTGCGGCGCATTGGGTCTCGGAATTCCATAAGTGATGTATGAATCGATCGTGGTCGGTGGAATGTCAGGTTGTTCGCTAGTCGAATTGGGGACGGCCGCGATGCCGGTTGCCCCCAAGGCGTCGGTGCCAAAAAGCAAAGCGTAAGCGCCTGGGGCCAAGGTTACTGAGAGAGGTACAATTATTTCATCGCTAGGCGAGGGGGGAACAAACGTGGTCGAGGCGACGACTTCGTCCAAGTTGAAGGGCAAACCTTGGGGCAGTGCGGTGATCGAATCGAGTGCGAGGATGGCACCATAAATGGGCTGCTGGTCAGAGCCATACAGATGCCCTCCAATACTCTCGACTTGAAAAGGAACGCTTACCTCGAATCGCCAGCCAGTGGCCGATTGGCCTGGGGCGATCGCGACTCCTGACACTTTGCCTGGGATACCCATCTGAGCCGACTCCAAACTGGCCGCCGAGGCAATGTTGGTCGAAAGAGGGGGAGCAAGGCCGATAACCGGTGCTAGGCCGATAATCAACGTCACCCATAGAGCAGAGAGGATTCGTGCTGACAGAATTCGCGGTTGAAACATGATCTTCGTTTTCCCGTGTCGCCCCATTTCCGCCAGTGTAACCGTTCGGGACCGCTTTTGTCCAGGAGGGGAGAGGAGCCTCTGTTCGCCAACCGACGTGGTATCCAAAACGAGCGTAACCGTTTACGAAACAAAAAAAGCATTGCCCCAGAGGCTTCAAGAATTTTCTGTCGGCAACAGTTCTTCAAACGCTGTTTCGCTCAGCACCGTCACACCAAGCTGCTCGGCCTTCGCCAGTTTGCTGCCTGCTTTCTCACCGGCGACGAGGTAATCGGTTTTCTTCGAGACGCTGCTGCTTGCTTTGCCGCCGTGTTGCTCGACGAGCGTGTGGATTTCGTCACGCGTGTACTTTTCGAGCTTGCCCGTGACGACGAATGTTTTGCCAGCGAAGATTTGTGGAGTGTTTGGTTCTGTGGGCTGCGAAACCGCCAGCGTTACGTTGGCGGATTGGAGTTCTTCGATAACGTGCTGGCCGGCTTCGCTGTGGAGAAAGTGGTGTATTGAGGCGGCGATCTCGGGACCGATGCCCGACTCTTGGCCGTCCGTTTGGAATGTTTGAATCTCTTCGCGCGTCGCGGCTTGCAGCGATTCGATCGAGCCGTAGTGTTTGGCCAAGATGCGCGCGACCGTCGAACCGATATGCCGAATACCTAAGCCACACAACACACGGTCGAGACCTCGCGTTTTAGCGGCTTCGATGCCGGCAAGTAAGTTGTCGGCCTTTTTTTCGCCCATCCGGTCGAGTTCAAGCAGCTGCGCTCGTTTGCTGTGCAGCTCAAAAATATCGCCGAACGAATTCAGCAGCCCCGCGTCGGCAAGCTGCAAAACGATCTTTTCGCCCATCCCGTCGATATCCATCTGCCCACGGGCGGCAAAGTGGATGAGTCGTTCGCGAAGTTGGGCGGGGCATTCGGGGTTCATACAATAGCGGGCAGTTTCTTTGCCGGCGTCGTCATGTTCCGATTCGACTTCGCCACCGCAATCGGGGCATTTTTCTGGCGGCTCGATGGGCGGTAGGTTCGCAGGGCGTTTTTCGAGGTCGACGCGTACGACCTGCGGGATGATCTCGCCTGCCTTTTCGATGATGACCGTGTCGCCGATGCGAATGTCTTTGCGGAGAATCTCGCCGTAGTTGTGTAGCGTCGCGTGTTGGACGGTCGTTCCGGCGACAAAGACCGGCTCCATCGTCGCCCGCGGCGTCAGTTTCCCGGTTTTTCCGACTTGCCAATCGACTTGCAGTAGTTTGGTCACCGCCTGCTCGGCCGGATATTTGTAGGCGATGCACCAGCGAGGAAAACGGCTGGTGGTGCCGAGTTGCTCGCGCTGATCGTAACGATCGAGTTTGATCACCACGCCATCGACCTCATAGGAAAGCTGGTCACGCTGCGAGTCAAACTTTTCGATCCGCTCCCAAACGTCTTGGATCGACTTGCAAAGTTTTGCGAGCGGACTTGCCGGGACGCCCCAGGTAGCCAAGGAGTCCAAGAATTGCGTGTGCGTCTCAAATTGTGCACCGGCAACTTCGCCTTGCCCGTGAGCAAGAAATTGCAACCGCCGCTCGGCAACCGCTGTCGGATCGAGTTGCTTGAGCGTTCCAGCGGTCGCGTTGCGTGGATTGGCGAAAGGCTCTTCGCCGGCGTCACGAAAGGCGTCGTTAATCCGTCGGAACTCGGCGTGAGGCATAAAGATCTCGCCACGCACCTCAAGCACTTCGGGAGCAGGCAGCGTCTCGGTCGCAGCCAGTCGGAGCGGGATCGATCGAATTGTGCGAACATTCTGCGTGACATCGTCGCCGCGGGCGCCGTCGCCGCGCGTCGTGGCGAGTACCAACAGGCCGTTTTCGTAGCGTAGGTTGATCGCCACGCCGTCTATTTTGGGTTCGGCTAGGTAGCCGCCGTCGATTGCATACCCTGTTTCTGCGGCTGCCGCTCGCAGTCGCAATTTTTTTTCTTCTAATGTTTTGCGTTGCTCTTTGCCTTGCTTGCGTATGGCTTGCGATGCTTTGTCTCGCTTGCCTTTGATCGATTCTTCTCGCTGGTCGATCGCGGCAAGCTCCGCCTCGATTTCGGCCAGTTGGGGATCCAAAGCTTCATAGCACCGCTGTGCCCACTTGCTGAGATTTTCGACGTCGTAGGTATTATCGATCGACAGCATCGGTCTCGCATGCGCCACCGTCCGAAAGCCTTCGAGTGGCTCGCCGCCCACGCGTTGCGTGGGACTGTCGGCGGTGAGCAAGCCGGGATGCTCGGCTTCGAGTTGTTTCAGCCGGTCCAGCTTTTGATCGTACTCTTGATCCGTAATTGTCGGCGCAGCATCGACGTAATACCGCCGGTCGTGCCCGCGAATTTCTTCGCGAAGCTGCTCGATTTCTTGTTGAGGGTTTGTGAATGTCATTATTCTGTGGACTGCTAAAAATTTAACGCAGAGGTCGCGGAGACGCGGAGAAGCGCAGAGGATTTCATGGAAGAGGGAAGTAAATGGATTTCCATATCATTTTTTCTCACAAAATATTCTTCTCTGCGAACCTCTGCGTCTCTGCGACCTCTGCGTTTCCCCTTTTTATCCGCGTTCATTCGCGTCATTCGCGGGCGAATCTTTACGCTCTTCCATCCACCAGCTATCGGTCCCGATCGCACCGACGGTCAGCACAGCCAGAATTGCCAACTCGATAAGTATGGCGGTCGTGCCGTGCGCTTGTAGCCACAGAAAAAGCGGGTGCCCGGCCGTTTGTTCGATCGCAGCTCGACCGGCGTTGACCTCTTGAAAAGCCATCATTCCGTAGGCGAAGCCTGTGATGCAGAAAGCTAGCCCCGCAGGGATGAGCAACGTGTAGAACGGGTTTTTCCATTTTTTGGTGGACAAAGTGAGAACCTGCTGGGAGTGTTCAACGAGTGATGTACTGGCGATTGTAGCAGAGCAGAGAGCAGAGAAAAACTCTGCCACAGGACTGTTCCTAGCCGTGTTGCCACGCAACACAAGGCGAGACGGAGTTCTGCGTGCTGTTCCTTGCGTTGCGTGGCAACGCGGCTACCTTCAGGGCCTGTTTTGCTGTAAAATGGTCGGTTTGCCAACAGGCCGAGTGGCCGTTGTGTCGTTGTGGTTAGAGTCTTGTGGGTAGGAGAGAAAAGTGACTTTGCAGTCCTCCTGGTTCTGCGTGCTGTTCCTTGCGTGGCAACGCGGCTACCTTCAGGGCCTGTTTTGCTGTAAAATGGTCGGTTTGCCAACAGGCCGACAGACACCACTGGGCAGCGTTCTACGTGACTAACTCGACGATACGACTGCGCGGTGTGGCGGTGAATAATCTTCGCCATGTTGACCTCGATCTGCCGCATCGACGCTTGATCGCCTTTTGCGGCGTCAGCGGGAGCGGCAAGACGAGCCTCGCGCTCGACACGCTGTATGCCGAAGGCCAACGGCGCTACATCGAAAGTTTTTCGACCTACACGCGGCAATTCTTACAGCAACTCGACAAACCGGCGGCCGAAAGTATCGAAGGCATCCCTCCGTCGATCGCCGTCACGCGCAAAAACGTCAGCCGTTCGAGCCGGGCGACTGTCGGCAGTGCGACACAAATCAACGAACACCTACAGCTACTTTTTTCGCGCATCGGCGAAGTGATTTGTTACGGCTGCGGCCAGCAGGTGACGCAAGATTCTGCGGAGTCGGCAGCCGAGAGCATTGCCAAACTGCCAGAAGGAACACGGCTAATGGTCGGTTTTCCGTCGCGACGTGGGATGCAGCGGACCGACGAGGTGTGGCTGGCCGATCTCATAGCGTTTGGCTATCGGCGTTGTATTCAGCAGGGCCAAACGATGGACTTGAGTTCCGCAGCAGTCGACGCGCTAAAAGGCCTGGAGCAAATCGACGTGGTCCTTGATCGCTTGTCGGTTTCGCCCGAGTCGCTCGCCCGGCTGCGAGATTCGTTGGAGTCAGCGCTGGAGGCAGGGCGCGGGGCGTGCGTGGTTTGGGCGGAGGGTGACGGTACGAGAGACGGCATGGCTGCCGACGCGAACGGAGTGTTGGAAATCGATCATCGAACTTGGCGGCAACAGCGTTTCAGCCAATCGTTTCGTTGCGATGCTTGCGGCATTGATTTCCCCACGCCCGAACCGCAACTGCTCAGCTACAACAATCCGCTGGGCGCTTGCCCGACTTGCGAAGGTTTTGGCAACGTGATCGACGTCGACATGGACCGCGTCGTGCCCGACCCCGACAAATCGCTGCGCGACGGAGCGATCGCGCCCTGGAACACGCCTGCCTACGCCCACGAACTGCAAGAACTGCTGGCGCTGGCGAGCGATTTTCAGTTGCCGGTCGACATCCCCTATAAAGATCTCACCCGCGAACAGCAACAGCTCGTTCGCGAAGGGGTGCCCGAGCGCGAATTCGGTGGGCTTAACGGTTTTTTCAAGTGGCTCGAACGACGCAAATACAAGATGCACCTGCGTGTGTTTTTAAGCCGTTGGCGAAGCTACTATCCTTGCGAAGATTGCCAAGGGGCACGGTTGAAACCCGAGGCCTTGGCGGTGCGCATCGGCGGCTTGAGCGTCGCCGATCTATCAGCGCTCAAAATCCGCGACGCGCTCGATTGGTTTGCCAAAGTAAATCTGACGCCCTGGCAGCGTGAAGTCGGTCGTCTGTTGCTCGAACAGGTCGTCTCGCGATTGCAGTATCTCGATCAGGTCGGCGTCGGGCATCTTTCGCTGGAGCGTCCTTTGCGCACGCTTAGCGGCGGCGAGGCGCAGCGGGTTTCGCTCACCTCGGCGTTGGGTTCCAACTTGATGGGCATGTTGTATGTTCTCGATGAGCCGTGCGCCGGTTTGCATCCGGCCGATATGCCCCAGTTGGTCCACACGATTCGCGGGCTACGCGACCGCGGTAACACGGTGGCGGTCATCGAACACGATCCTTTGTTGATTCGCGCCGCAGACGAAGTCGTCGAGATTGGCCCCGGAGCAGGCGAGTTTGGCGGGAAAATTGTGTTTCAAGGTTCCCCAGACGAAATGCTAACCTCGTCCGACAGTCGCACCGGCGATTGGATCACCGGGCGGCGTACGCTGGGCGTGCGCGACAACCGGCGTGCGACCGAGCAAGGCTGGATTCGCCTCAAAGGGGCACGCGGGAACAACCTGCAAAACGTCGACGTAAAATTCCCGCTCGGCGTGCTGTGTGTCGTCACCGGCGTCAGCGGCTCTGGCAAAAGTACGCTCGTCGAGCAAACGCTTTTTCCGGCAGTCGCCAGTGGTTTGGGTATCGATGCCGACAAGCCGGCGCCGTACGAAGGCCTTTCCGGCACTGGCCAAGTCGAAGACGTCGTGCTCATCGACCAAAGCCCCGTCGGACGAACACCTCGCTCCAACCCAGTCACTTACATCAAAGCGTTCGACCCCATTCGCGCCTTGTTTGCCGAGTCGAGCGAAGCCCAAGCACGCGGCTTCAAAGCGGGCCACTTTAGTTTCAACGTCGATGGCGGCCGCTGCGAGGCGTGCCAAGGCGAAGGTTTTACTCAGATCGACATGAAACTAATGGCCGACGTCTACATGCGCTGTGCCGAATGTCAAGGAAAACGCTATCGTCGCGAGGTGCTCGACGTCAAATATCGCAATTGCAACATCGCCGAAGTACTCGATTTGTCGGTCCGCGAAGCGTTTGCGTTTTTCCGCGGCCACCGCAAAATTCTGGCCCGGCTCAAGTGTTTGATGGACGTCGGGCTCGACTACTTGCGTTTGGGCCAGCCGGCAAATACGCTTTCGGGTGGCGAGGCGCAGCGATTAAAAATGGCGACCTACATCGCCGCCCCGCGCAAAGGCCGCACGCTGTTCGTACTCGATGAACCGACCACCGGCCTGCATTTTTCTGACGTGTTGCAATTGCTCGACTGTTTCGATTCGCTAATCGACATGGGCCACTCGCTGGTCGTGGTCGAACACAATTCGCTAATGATGCAAGCGGCCGATTTTCTGATCGACCTCGGCCCCGCCGCCGCCGACGAAGGCGGACGCGTCGTCGCGGTCGGCACGCCGGAAGAGATTGCGGCGAACGCGGAGTCGGTGACGGGAAAATTTTTGGCGGTGGAGTTAGAACGCTCGGCAGCCCCATTACCACAGGAATAAAATCCCGGAGTCGAGTCTCCTTGCAAATGTCATTTATCGAACAAATTGACCCAGTTGGTTACTCGCCTACCGAGCACCAAGTGAACTTTGCGCTCTGCGATATGTCGCAGGGTCGGCTGGCATCGTTTGGTGGCAATCTCATCGGTCCACACTGCCAATATGCTCGCACGTTACCGGCAACATTTTCGATACCCCCGTGCGAGGGTCTTCCTGATGTATCTAATAGGACGCAGAAGATCATCACCGACCCTTGCTATTGGACGCCCCAACTGCCTTATCTTTACACTTTTGAAGGCGAAATGAAACTGGCAGATGGGTCCGAGCAATCGTGGAGCCACACGGTCGGTTTTCGGCGCTGGGAAGTGGAAGGTCGCAATCTCCGCTTAGAACGTCGTCGCGTTGTGCTACGTGGTGTTGTCGTTGACGAGTCTTCTGTCGATTTAGCTGCTGCCCACGATGCAGAAGTGACTCTTGTCGTGAAGGAACCGAGCAATTCTTTTTTGCAGCAGGCCAGCGAATGTGGCGTGATGGTGATCGCAGACCTGTATAACGTCGATACCGTATTAACTCCTCGACTGCTCAGCTTAGCTTGGCATCCGTCCGTTGCTTTGGTCTTACAAAACGAGATTTACGGCTATCTTCCCCCCGCACTGATCCCAGGCCATAGGGTCCATGCAAACGCGCAATTGGTGCCAGAAAGCATCGCGCACGATTGGGCGAGCGTCATCCTTGTCGAATTAAACGCTGGCGAACGGCCTCCCGCTTGGCTGGCTAACACGAAAAAACCTGTGATTGTCATCCGTCGCGGCGAGGACTACGCTGACTTTACCGCCGCCCGCGCCGCTTGCGATCGCCTGCAAGCCGAGCTAGCTCCCGAATTTGATCTCGCTGGGTATTTTGTGACGCCATGACTTCCGAAGAAACCAATAACAACGCACATCTTGACCGCTACCGTCGACAGCTTCGTTACGCGCCGCTCGGCGAAAAGGGCCAGCGGCGATTGCTACAAGCTCGGGTGCTGGTCGTCGGCAGCGGGGCGCTCGGTTGTGTGGTGGCCGATACGTTGGTGCGTGCTGGGGTCGGTTTTGTGCGGCTGGTCGATCGCGATTTCGTCGAAGTCGACAACCTGCATCGGCAGGTGCTTTTCGACGAAGCTGACGCCGAAGCCCAACTTCCCAAAGCGATCGCCGCGGCACGCCGCTTAGCGCGCATCAATTCGACCATCGAAATCGACCCGATCGTCGCCGACCTCAACGCCACCAACATCCGCCAACTGGCCGACGACGTCGAGCTGATCGTCGACGGCACCGACAATTTTGAGACCCGCTACCTGCTCAACGACTACGCCGTCGCCAATAAAAAACCGTGGATCTTTGGCGGTTGTGTTGGTGCCGAGGGCCAAACGCTCGCGATCGTCCCCGGCGAAACGCCTTGCCTGAGTTGTATCATGCCCGAGCCGCCACCAGCCGCGGCGCAACCGACTTGCGAAACGGCAGGCGTGCTAGGACCGATCGTCAACGTGATTGCTTCGCTGCAAGCAATGGAAGCCTTAAAACTACTCAGCGGTAACCGCGAACAACTCAATCCAGCGATGACGTTTGTCGATCTTTGGAACAACCAAATCCGCTCTATCGGTGTCAGTGCCAGCCGCAGCGACGATTGCCCCACTTGTGGCCAGCGCGATTTCGCCTGGCTCGAAGGTCGGCGCGGCAGTGCTATCACTCGACTCTGCGGTCGCAACTCGGTACAAATCGCCCCCACCACGCCCGAGCCGGTCGACCTGCCAGCACTCGCCCAGCGGCTTAGCGCCGTCGGCAAGGTCACGACCAACTCTTTTTTACTACGGCTAAAAGTCGACAATTACCTGCTGACCCTGTTCGCCGATGGCCGGACGATCGTCGGCGGTACCGACGACCCGGCAGTCGCTCGCACGGTGCTGGCAAAGTACATCGGCAACTAACGGCAAACCCGCCGCCGCTTCTCCAAACCACCAGGTTTTTCGTGTGCTTGGTCGTTCTCGATGTTTCAACATTGAGCCAGCCACACATTTGGCCGATCAAAACCATAGCCCGACCGACTTGGTCGGCGTGCCAACACCTCCCGCAGTGGGTCCGCAGTGGCACTTCCGCAGCTCTTCGACCCAAATCTAAATCGACAATATGGCAACCATCGAGCCCACACCCACGGTCCGCGCCAACTTTGCCGCGACGCAATCTCCCAATCGTCAGAATGCCGTTGGTCGCATCGGCCCTTGGCAGTTGGTCCGCATGCTTAACGAAAGCGACCTCGCCCGCGTCTACCTCGCCCGTCCCGCCGACGCTGCTGGCGATCAACCACCGACCTACGTCCTCAAAGTCTTGCGCCGCGAGTGGTGGCGCGATCCGCAGGCGATCGAGATGCAGCGCCGCGCCGCCTGGCTTGGCCGCAAGGTCTCGCATCCCCATCTGCTGCCTGTCTTGTCGGCCAATGTCGGGCAAGCCCCGTTTTATTTTGTGACACCTCACTTACCCGGCAGCTCGTTGGCGACGATCCTCGAGCAAGCCAAAAGCGAACAAAAGCAACGCCTGCCGCTGCCAGTGACCTTGTGGATCGTCCGCCAAGTGGCCGAAGCGCTCGCTGCCCTGCACGAGTCAGCCCACATGATTCACGCCGACGTTAAACCGAGCAACATCATCGTCTCGTCCGATGGCCACGCCACGTTGATCGACCTCGGATTCGCCCACACTCCGACCGAGTCGCAACACTGGTCGTCGCGCCCAGTGGTCGGCACGCTCAGCTACATTGCCCCCGAAGTCGTCACCTCAAGCTTAGCTGCTGAGGTCTCTAGCGACCTCTACAGCTTGGGCGTCACGCTCTATGAAATGATTACCGGCAGCCTGCCTTTCGTCGCCAGCGCCCCCGACCTACTCATTCGCCTACACCGCGAATCGAAACCAGAATGCGTTCGCCACGCCGTCCCGCAACTTCCCAAACCAGTCGCCTCGCTCGTACACCGCCTCCTCGCTAAAGACCCACTCCGCCGCCCACCTTCCGCGATGGCGATCGTCGAAGAATTGATGCGGCTAGAGATCGAGTGTTTTTCGCAACGAGCAGGGTAACGTCGACGTACGAGGACAACACCTCAATAGCCGGCGAGCTACGCCTCGCCGAATGTCTACCGGTTCTAAACAGCACGTCGGCGAGACGTAGCTCGCCGGCTATTACAAACGCTACCTCACAATCGCAACAATGGAAACGGCGATTGCCAGAGCAGCTTGGGTGGGAATAACGCAGCCAAAATCCTCAGAATGCTGAGATGAGGCGTGCGGAGGCGGCCTTCGACGACCGCTTCGGGAAAAGTCAGGTTGCTCGTTAGCAAGTCTTGTAACGCCAACCAATCGCACTGTACCGCTGACGAAGAACGAGCAATCGGCTCTAGCCGAGCACTGCGACGCGTCAGCGTCAGGCGTTGATGCTTTTCGCCCACCGCGAAATCGATTTCTAACGGAGGCCGGATGCCAGCCTCGCGCGCGCGTTCTTGTAGCACAGGATACAGCCGCTCGATCCAACGATCGGGGGCAAGCAGCTTGATCATCGCCTGCCCACTCGAAGCACCACTATCGGCAATCCAGCTACCACCGGCGGTGACCAACAACTCGTGCATCGGGTCAGCCGCGGGCGTGTGCAGCGAGACAAAATGATGATCATGATCGATCGCGTCGCGACACGCTTGCAACAGCAACATGGATCTCACGGCAGCATGCCCCGGGAGGGTCAGCATTTCGACGATGCAAGAATCGCGAACGATCGCGTAACCAACGATGTCGATCTGCCTGTGCGGATCCATCTCTTCGGGCAGATCGTCCTCGCTGGTGTCTTTGTGGAGTTTGTCGGCTGACGGTTCAACGGCGATAAGTATCTGATCGTGCGCCTTGCGGCCGACCAACCATTGCCAAGTTTCTAAGGATCGTTGCAAAGTGCCCCACATGCCTATCGACAATTGCTGATACAGCTTCAGAATACTATCCAGTTCGAAATGTCGCCAAGTGCGTACTTCGACCGTTGACGTCGTTTTTTTGCACTTGGACTGTTGCGCGTCGAGGTGCGAAAGGATCGCACGTGTGTTGGCGCGCGTATGTCCTTGCCCTCGACAACAACTCCAGCCCCGTTGCTCGAACCATTCAGGTCGGTCGGTCCGCAAAAAACCAACAATGGCCCCTTCGCTGACCGCGACCGACTCGGCGACCTCCAACAGTGGGGTGTCGTAATCGACCGAGCGATACTCGGGCAGAGTGACAAAATCTTGCAACCGGGCCAACGGACAACGCTGACCATGAAACCAACCAACAAACTTCGACACCTGGACATGCCCGATCAGCCGGTCAGCTCGACGGAGCAAAAGGCGGTCGCTGGGCAGAGTTAGTGGCTCGTCCAATCGACTTTGGAAATCATCGGCTCGCGGCGCCTGATACGCTTGAACCAGTAGCGGCAAAACCAGCGGATTATCCCCGGAGTTGCCAGCCATGATGTGCGTCTCGGACCCTAGACTGCGCAGACAGGCAGGGCTGTCAGCAGATGTTTCGGAGTCTCTCCGAGGAGCGCCTTGCGCAGACTCAGCACTCTGAGACGTCGCTCGGTCGAGTTGACGTCTGATAGATTCCTCAATCATGGCCATCTGTCCGTACCTCCGAAAAGATGCGCACTAGTAGACGATGACCTACGAAGTTGACATGGCGCAAAAAAGAAACTGTGCCACCAACCAACTCAAAAAGGTGCCGTCCTTGCTGTGCGACTTGTTTTCTCTGTCCTCTCTAGAGGTTAAGGCATGAAGCGAGAGAAATCCAGTAAGAAATTCTGCAGAAGATCGCGCGGAAATAGGCAAAAAGGATAGTCACGCGACTCTAGCAACTGATTTTTGCGGGTCTGGGCAATTGTTGCGGCTAGTAGTTGCTCCAGTCGTTGGCGCTGCGGAAGAAGCCAAGATTGTAATGCCACATTGGCAGCATTGATCTGCGCATGTCGTTGGGCAGCATTCGACGTGGTCTTTGCCGTTTGTATCCAGCGTTTTTTTTGTTCGACCCAGAAATTTACTTGCGATTGCTCCGTCGACTCGAACGCAAGCGCCTCAACAAAATTTTCAGGATGATACCGCACTTCACGCAACTTCTGACGCAACTCTCTCAAGCGTGTCGGCGAACTCCCCTCATGATCAATCGGCAACCGAAGCGTACCCGACAGCGTAACAAAACTCGGCAGTGCTACACCAAAAAATCGTAAGCTAAGCGAATCGGTCACCTGATCGTACTTCGCACCACCAATGCCGTGGATAAACGTGTCGGCCAACAGTAGCCGTGCGTACAGCGTCGTGATCAGCGCCCTGGTACGGAGTTTGACGCCCGCCTGTTGCCACTCGGCTAACTGCTGCAGGGCCGACTCTGCGTTTCCGTCCTTGCTGAGCGGCAAAGTGCCCTGCCATTGCTGTCGATCGGAAAGCTGCAAGCCCTCAGCGTTAGGTTGCACAAACAAGGCCCGGCGAGTGGGGTTTTCTTGAGTCCAAATCCAAAACGGCGTTTCAATCCAACCGTCCACTTCGGTAAGATCTGGCAGTGGCTGAGCAGCGTTGCGCAAGCGATGCACTTGTCGATACTCGGCCAGTGCGCCGTTGTAATCACGACGCAACCGCGCCGCATGAGAAAGCAGATGCAGCGCAAACCGGTGGAAGGGTGCCGTCTGGCAAATGTCGCTCTGGGGAATTTCCAAGCTGTGACTTCCCCAGCTTTGCTGTAAGCCATGTCGAGCCTGAGCGATGGCTAAACCTAGATTCGTGGTCGATTCCGAGATCGCCACCACTTCGGGCCACCATTGGGCAATGAGCGGTTCCGAAACCAGCGACGCCAGCGATTGTGTTACGCGATCGCCAAAAGAATTCCACTGCGCACGATCGACGATCGTCCGTTCCTCGTAAGGCACCTCTTGTTGTAGCCGATCAAACAGAATGTCGACGATGCGCGGTTGCTCGACCGTGCCCGCGGGGACTCGGAGCGAGGGCGAGCGGCAGAGATCATTGTCGATCACCAAATTGATCGCGATGCCGCCAACCTCCTGGGCAAGTTGGCCAGCGGCAAAATTCTTGAGCCAAACGCCCGGATGGACCAACTCGGGTTGGTGCCCCGTGATAATGAGAGGCCCAGCGGCGGAGGGTGTTTCAACGACTTCGGTGTACGAACGCGTATAAGCCTGAGCTTGAGCAAGCAAGGCATGCCGCGCGTCGCGCGCTAAATCGGCGAGTGGTACGCCCAAAATATCAAGAGTGCTGGCAACTATTGCATCGCGCTGGCCGGCAAGTTCTTGACGGACAGCAGACCAAGGTGGCGCGCATAGAATTTGGCGATTCGCCTGCGGAGCGAGATAACTGGGAAAACGAACCTCAGCAGTCATGAGCAGGGCGACACCTTGGGGTCGCATGAATGGCTTGGAGATTGCTCAAATGCCAGGACGGCTCGATCAATCACCTCGCGATAATACTGCAATCGAGTATCCGCCGCATCAAGCGCGCCGCCAAAGCTCCGTTCTTCCTCAAGATAGATCAGCGGTACTGGCATCTCCTGAATCCGCAAACCATGCTTGGCCGCTTGAACCCATAGTTCCAGAGGCATCGCGTAGCCAGTCTCGGTGAGATCGAGTTTGGCCAATGCTTTCGTGCAGTAAGCCTTGAAACCACAAAAAGCGTCGGTGATATCTAACCCCAATCGCTCGTTGATTTCGGCGGTGATGATTTTGTTAATCTGCA
The DNA here is from genome assembly GCA_013152515.1 of Planctomycetota bacterium. Lineage (GTDB taxonomy): Bacteria > Planctomycetota > Planctomycetia > Pirellulales > Lacipirellulaceae > Bythopirellula. Next base: position 1,996 of record JAADGD010000321.1, on the reverse strand, counting down.
TCCGATCAGGTGGAACGTGATCTGTAGAACTAGGATCGGTTGATTGATCAAGATCGAGATAGCGGCTCCCCGAGAGGATATCGATCTTGGAGCAATCGTACGCGATTTGTGCAATCCGTTGCGGTTCGTGCTGACCATCGCAATCGATTGTCACGATCATATCGTAGCGCATGACGATGGCGTATTCAAAGGCCGTGTGTAGCGCAGCCCCGTAACCGCGGTTTTTTTCATGCAGAATCACATGAATGTCGTCGCGCTCGGCCAGCAGCTCTCGTGTGCCGTCGGTCGAACCATCGTCGACGACCAACACGTCGCCTGCGTATTTTGCAACTTCATCTAGCACATCGGTGACGTGCTGCACTTCATTGAAGACAGGCAAGGCCGTCAAAAATCGCGGTCTTTTGCTTGCCTGCTGGTCGTGAGTCATACTTTTGCCTAGCAATTGTGGGGGCGAGCGCGACCGGAATGCCGCAGGGTAGGCTCTGTTCTACGGCACCATTTTAGGTGACCATCGCTGAAGGTCAACTTGCGAAACTATTTAGTCATCCAAGAGAACTGCAAAGTCACTTTTCTCCCCACCTGCAAGACAAGACTCTAACCACAACGACACAACGGCCACAACGCACGCGTTGACGGATAGCTGGCACGTCGTGTCCGTCGTGTCGTCGTGGTTCATTTTTCAATCCTTGGCTAGAAGTATAGGACTTTGCAATTCTCCTGGCTATTATGCGGGAAAAACATGTGTCTGGAGCAAATCCTGGTAGTTCCAGAGGAAAACCTAGTCGGAAATCCCGCTTTATACCCGTTAAACCCTTAAAGTAATTGTCCTTAATCCGCCTACAATCAGTTGACAAGTCTGGATTTCGCTGCGACACTGTGTACTACTGCTGGGGTATATTGGCCTGTCTTGCCTCTTGCGGTTCAGTACTTTTCTTTTTTCGCGTTATACATTCACCTCGGTTTTTCACCTTCGTATCCACAGCTGAGAAGAATACCATGAAACCCACACGACTCTTCCTTAGCACGACTCTTCCTTAGCACGACTGCGCTAGCACTGGTCGCTGGCTTGGCTTCCAACGCGGACGCGATTTTAGTTGATTTTGATTCCACTCCCAGTGGTACGAATCTCCAAGGAGTTAATGTTGGTGGCGTTACACTGAGTACTGACTTAGGTACGGAAGTGATCATAGTCCACAACGTGAGCGATTCTCTTGGCTATGGCTCTCAGTCAGGAGATCAAGCAATTGCTCATGGGGGAGCTCCCGACGGATTTCCTCAGCCGAATCCACTGGTCGGTATATTTGATGCTCCCGTTTCCACGATCACCCTTTGGAGCGGAGACGATCCCACTCTTTTCTCCGACATTGACATTTGGACGCTGAGAATTTTCTCTGATGCGGCAGGCACTACCGAGATCGGTTCTGGCGTTACTGCGACGGATGCGACAACAGGCTTGGGTTACAGCTCTATCACGCGATTATTTCCGGCTGGCATCTTACGATTCGAAGCATCAAGTTCAACGGGCGTTGGCTTTGATACCCTGAGCTTCACGCCTGTACCTGAGCCGGGTGCCATTGGCTTTGGCATCATCGCCAGCATCGGCTTAGTCGTCGGTGGAGTTTTTCGCAGTAAAAAAGAGAAGTAACAACGGCAAAGCTCGTTGACTTTGTTGGTGCTTTTACCTTCTGCTGCGCTTCTTACGATTGAATTTCCTGCGGCTGTTGCGTGAGTCTACGGAAGCTATTTGGGCAAAAAATCGAGGTAACCGTTCACGCGAGGGTAAAAAATAGCCACGGATGAACACCGATAAACATCGATTTCCTGGAGGGATTCGGAGTTTTCCGCTACTTCTCCCCGATTTCTTTTCGGCAATCGAATTCGGCTAATAAACCCTTTCCTCATCTACGTTTATCCGTGTTACTAACGGTCAAAATCTTCGCACCGAACAAAGATTTTAGGGGGATCCAATAAAAAAAGACTCACGCAAAGGCGCTAA
>JAADGD010000323.1:8174-25366 GCA_013152515.1 Planctomycetota bacterium | reverse complement strand
CGTTCTCAACTGCCGCTCGCCTAAAACTAAATTCGCCTTGGAAAGTAAGTGGAAAAATACCACGGAGTCACGGAGAGCACTGAGGAAAAACACGAGATTACCGGCTGTTCGCTATTTTTCTTACCGATGGTTTTCTTACCGATGGTATCTCTCAGTGTCCTCCGTGACTCCGTGGTTATTTTCTAGCTGGAAGTTCTGGGGAAGGCTCTAAGTCGTCTTGTCGAGCGGCAAGGCGGGTTCGTCTTTTTCGAGCCTCTTTTGAAGCTGTTGAAGACGTTTTTCGAGTTGCTCCATTCGTTTTCTGAGTGAATCTTCCTGCTGCTCAAACGGGCTGCGTTGCGCTCCACCTGGAGGCCGAAAATTGCCCAGCCCTCGCGGCAACACTCCTTCCAACTCGGCCTCAAGATCACGAAGCCCTAAAAAAGCGCCGCCAAAACCTTGCTCATTGTTTTGGCCGCTGAGCATCCGCTCGACAAACGGTCGGACCTCGTCGGGCAATTGTTGAAGCGATTTCTCATCGCCCTCTTCAATCTGCCATGTTTTGTCGCCTTGCTTGACAGTGATCTGGGCAGGTCCGTCGTTGTTGCGTTGAATCGAAACGGAAACGCCGTCAGGTATCTGATTGAAGTTGAACATCGGGCCACCGCGAAAGCCCATTCCAGGGCCGAGGTTGCGCATGCCAAGCTGCTCGAACAACTGCTTCATCGCTTCGTTATCAAGACCTCTGCCATTGAATCGCCCCAATGGCTGGGCTGCCAGACGCTGCCCTGCGGCCACCTCTTGTGGCAGCACTTCGGGCACGATAACCATCTTTTCTTGTTTGCCAAGTCGGATGATTGTTAGCTCCAGCGGCTTTTCTTTGCCCGCGCGAACTTGGGATTGTAGCACCTGCATGTTGTCGATGGCGTCGCCGTTGACGCGGAGAAGGATATCGTGCTTGCGCAGGCCTGCCTTGGCAGCAGGGCTGTCGGCGAGAACCTCTTCGACCACCACGCCCATGCCTTCGGCGAGCTGCAAATGAGTTCGCAAAACGGCACTTTCGATGCTACGACCACGAATGCCGATCCAGTAGGTCTGCTCTTCGACGTCGGGTGCTTGCGCCTCGCGCAGGGACGCCTCAACATCGGAATCACTCGCTTCGGCTTCTTTTGGGACGGCAGCTTGCGCGTGGGCGCACACGCTAGCAATCAGCATCATCGCAACCACGAAAAAAGTGTCCCAGGGGGTGGATTGGCGTTGCATGATTTTTTCCTTTCTTGGCTGAGCAAAAACTTCAAGGGGCGATAAGCGTTGCCCGGTGGGGCTCCTGGCGGCCCAGAAAAAACCAGAGCCCTATTGCCGATACGAACAACACCAGACTAATGTTCTGCGAAATACTCAGTCCTGTGCCAAAAACAGCAGATTCGTCGATTCGGATGATTTCAAGCAAAAATCTCGAGATCGGATAGATCGTGAGCATCAGGGCGGTCACCTCGCCATCGCGGCGTCGGAAGGGATAGAACGACCAGAGTACCCAGGAAAGCAGCGCCGCGTGGACCGAGCTATAGAGTTGCGTTGGGTGGATCGGCAAGCTGCGTCCCCGAATTTCGGGCGGCGCCACTTCAAAATCCTCGCCTACGGCATTTCTGAAGCGGATCGGCGATTCGGTTCCGCCCAAGGTCAAGAACGCCCCCTGCAACTGCCTAAAGTTTTCTAGGACGTAGTTATTGATGCCGACAATTTTCATGCCTGCAACAAGACCGGCCTTTGCGGCGGGCGAATCGGGATCGACCGACGCGATAACTGGCAACTCTTCCTCGCCGGTCGCCGGTGAGAATCGCAGGCCGAGCATTCGACCTGTGGCCAACTGCTCGGTGTAGGGCATGCTCTCGCGCGGAAAGGTTACCGCCCAGGGCAGCATCGATTCGCCACCGTAGCAACACCCGTTGAGCAGACAGCCGATGCGGCCAAAGGCCAGACCGGCCAGCAAGCTGGGGGCAATGAGGTCGGACATTGCTAGCGGAGACAGCCGGTGTCGGAGCGTGAACACGAGAAATGCTAGCGTCGCGCCGATAAAGGCACCATAAATGACCAACCCACCCTCCGTAAATTTCACCACCTCCCAGAGCCTCGTCCGCCAATCGCCAAACTGAAAACGCGTCTCCCAGTATTCAATCACAAAAAACAACCGCGCGCCGAGGATGCCGCAGAGAAACATGCCGAAGGCGAGCGAGTAAATGACTTCGGGCGATAAATTCATTTGACGTGCCCGGTGGGTCGCCATCAGCAAGCCGGTGATCGATCCCAACAGCACCATCACGCCGTAACCACGAACAGGAATCGCCGAGACGAATCGTGGGACCACGAACACCGCCACGGCAAGAATCACTAGCCCAGGCACAAAACCCCAGGCTTCGGCCGAGCGGTTCGTCTTGCGGCCCCAAACAAGCAGCTTCACGATCCCCACGCCGATTGCTAGCATGAACAGCATCCCGACGGAAATACCGCCCATCACTGGAGTGTTTAGCCAATTGAGCGGGATGCGGAGCAACTCGGAACGCATGGTACTTTTCTTGTGAATTGACAGGAAATTGAGCGGCGAGAGGCTCAAGGGTCTCGAAGCGATCCATCGATAATAGCTCAGTGATAAATTGCTGGGTAGAGCAGAGAATGCTAGGACCGAAAGTCGCGGTGAAGCGAGAGATTTTGGCGAGAAGCAGGTGAATTTCCTGCCACAACCAACAATAATGGGCCAGGAGGGCGAATTCGCGATTTTCTCAGTTTTTCCCACACCAGATGTAACGTTTTGCTGCAAACTATCGTAGTGTAAGGAGAATCTGGTCGGTCGTACCCAATTTACCGCAGCTCGAGGATGTTCGATGCGCAACCTATTTCTAACGCTTGCTTGCGTCACTTGCTTGGCGACCTTGTCTGTCCAAGCTCAGTCGCCCCATCGGTCGACGGAAAATTCACCCTTGTGGGAAGTGCATCTCGACCTGCAAAAGGCTTTCTCCAGTCCGTTGGGACAATGGGTATTGGAGAAATTTGCAGAAGAAGAACCCGACAAACTCGAACACATCACCAAATTCGCCGAAGCCATCGGGATCGACCCGCGTACCGACATCGGCGAGATCGTCCTGTTTGGCAACGGATTTGATGAGACCGACGCGACCGTGATCGTCAACCTTGGCCAAAGCACTGGCAATTTAGAAGGCTGGTTTCTTGCCGCGCCCGGATATCGCTCAGAAAATATCGACGATGACACGCTGCTGCACTCGATGACCCTCGAGGACCAAGACGCTCGCATTTGGCTCGCCTTGCCCAAACATCCGCAGCAGGGCAACTACTTCTTGATCGGATCGTTCGACGAAGAGCGCACTGCCAAGCTCGTTCGACAAGCTTTGGCCGGCAGCTACTTGTCGCCTGTGATTGTTCCACTGCAAGACGACACGCTGTTTTCTTTTTTCGTCAACGATCTCTCGGCGGTGCCATTCGACATCGACAGCAATGATCCTGGCTCGGCCGTTGTACGAACCATCGAGCAACTCGGCCTGCAAGTTGCCAGCGATGACGACCATCTCAGCGTAACCCTCGACCTCTCTGCCAGCAGCGCCGGCAAAGCCCGACAGATCAGTCAACTGCTCACTGGACTCAAAGCGATGATGCAACTCGCTCCGCTCGACGAACCTGAAGTGCAGAAACTTGGCACCATACTCGAGTCGTTGGTGATCAAACACACCGAAGGCGAGTCGAGCGTCCAGGCCAGCTTGTCGGCACCGTATCAGCTGTTGGAAGAACTTGTCAGCGAAATCGATTGATAGAGATGAACGATTCGTCACCCGCAACACTGTCCGCTGACCTGCAAGCGGCGAGCGAGGAAGACCTCGCTGGCCGTGTACAAGGAGGTTGCGCAGAGAGCTTTGCGGAGCTGGTCGCGCGTTTACAGCCAAGGCTCATGTTCGTGTTGCGACGTCGCCTGCGGAACGAAGCCGACGTCGAAGATGTCGCCCAAAAAACGTTGTTTCGAGCGTATGAAAAAATCCACCTTTACGATCCGACCCGCAAGTTCAGTCCGTGGCTGTTCACCATCGCCATTCGCCTGGCGGCAGATCATTACCGCCAGAAAAAAATTGCTACCGAACCGACTGGCGAAACAGCTTCGACGATCGCGGACCCCCAACCTAGCCCCGCTCAACAAGCCATCTCTCGCGAACAATCCGACGACCTTTGGGCAGTCGCCCGACGTCTCCTCAAACCAGACCAATGGACTGCCCTCTGGCTGCTGTATGGCGAAGGGCAAACGGTGCGAGAAATCGCGAGTACGCTCGATCGCACGAGCGTTTCGATACGTGTACTGCTTTACCGCGCACGCAAAAAGCTCACCCCGCATCTGGCGAAATACTCAGAGACCGTCGACAAAACAATCGTGGACGCCGAACCGACGGGTTTCAACACTTCCATTGCTCCGCAAGTCGTGAGGGCCGAATTATGATTCGCACATGTTTAGAATTTTTGCTCAGTCGCTCGCTCGACGACGGCACGCCACCAACCGGTTGGCTCGGGCGACTGTTGCGCCGCGACTCCCAACTCAACCGCTACCATACCGAATCGCGACAGCTCGACGCGCTCCTCCGCAGCTCGGCGGCTGAGCAGCGACGATCGATGACGACCGCCAGCCGTGAGGCTGAGATCAATACCAACGCAGCCGTTCTGACATTGCCGCCCCAACGGAATGCAGAGGCAACCGTCGCTCGCGCCAAAAATTCAGGGCATTCCCTTGCTTGGCTCTCCGGCTTGGCCGCTGCGGCACTCGTTCTTATCGCTTGGTCACCCAACTGGTTCCGCCCCGCGCCGCCCGCTGTCCAAGCGGGCGAGTTTTCCCGCCAACTGACGGTCGTCCCCGGCGAAGTCCTTCGGCTGTTGACGCGCGCCGCGAAAACTTCGCAAACCCAACTGCCACAGCTTTCCCCGCTAACCAATCTCACGTTGCCCGCCATGCCTGCCTGGGAAGAGGTCGCCCTCCACGTTGAATCGCCCGTCCGTGAGGAAATCGACTTTTGGCAAGAAAGCTGGCTGAACTTCAAAACACGTTTGCCGACACGTCTGTCAACATCGCCACAAGCGCTTTGACATGGTCAAATGTCGAACATTGCCCTGGCGAAATTGGCGCTGTCGAAATTATTCAGCCGACAGCTCCACGCAGACGATCTCCTTGTCGTTCCGCGCAAACACCGCGCGCTCGGCAAACGCTGGGTGACTCCATACGACCGTGCGACCGAAGGCTTCGCTGGTCGGCTCCAGGATTCGCTGACGTCCAAGTTCCTTGTAACCTGTTGCCCGCAGTCGTGCCAAAATCAGATCGCCCTGCTCGTTAAACAGCCAATAACGATCGGTCTCGCCCTGACGAACGACAAACGCTGTGCCATGCCGACCACGACTTCCTTCACCGACCGTCGGCACTTTCGTTTGCCAAAGTCGCTCGCCCGTCGCGGGATCGACCGCCACCAAGGCGCTGTCGTTGGCATCAATTCCGTAGATTACCTCGCCATCGAAGATCGGCGAAGCGTTGGCGCTAGAAATCGACGTCTTCGGAGTGCCGGCCCAAAGTACCTCCGGCTCTTTCCCACCCACCGGTAGGGCAAAACAGACCGAGTTGTTGTAGCCCGACGCAAAAAGGCGTTTACCCGCCAATAACGGCTGCGCAATCGACATCCCATAACTGGGTTCTATTGGCACGCTCCAAAGAACTTCGCCACTGTCTGGATGAAGTCCACTGATCGCTTTCGGATGGAAGATCACCAACTGCGTTCGACCGCCAATCTCCATCATCGATGGCGGACAGTAACCTGGCTCATAAGCCGAGAGAGCCCGCCACTTTTCCGCTCCCGTTCGTTTGTCGAACGCCACGACAATGCTCCCCTCGCCACCGACAAGGCAATAGACCGCGTTGCCATCCACAAGAGGATGCGCCGAATGTCCCCAGAGCGGTGACTCAACACCGTATTCCTTGCGGAACGATTTCGTCCAAACGACTTTTCCATCGCCGGTTCGCAAGCACTTCAAGTCTCCTTCCGCACCTAATAGATAAACCCGATCGCCGTCGACCGTAGGCGTGCATCGCGGACCACTTGGGTAAGAAACATTATAATCCCGATCGTATTCGTGCCGCCACAGTTCATCGCCCGTCGCAGAATCTAGGCAGCGAAGTCGTTCTAAACCTTCGAGTCGAACACGACTCCCCGGGTCGTTCTTGATTGTGCCCGCGCGTTTTTCGTACTCGAACAGAAAAACCTTGCCTCCGGCAACTGCAGGGCCAGCATAGCCCAAACCTGCAGGCACTCGCCATCGCACAGGCAGTTCACCCGTTGGCAGTTCACTTCGCACACCCGACTCGCGCCACACCCCATCGCGCAACGGCCCGCGCCACTGCGGCCAATCTTCTCCCCGAGTCAATCCGCTCAGAAGTAAAGTCGTCTGAACAAACATCGTCAGCAGAAGCATGCCACGAAGAATCCCGAACTTTGCACCGTTGCTCAACATCGCTAGTCCCCTTGAATTTCCACGAACTACTTTTTCCCTACAAACCGCATTGTACCCCGACAAGCGAGTAATAAGGCGAGCGGCAGATAAAATTATACCAACTTACTCAGGGGCTGGGGGCTAGGGACTAGGATTCAGGGGCGGACCATGAAGACCTTTGCTCTCTCCCTAGTCCCCAAATCCTAGTCCCCAGCCTCGATGGATTTTGGTAAATTCTCATCTGCCGCTCGCCTAAACCCTCTAATCTGGGTTGCCCGAAATACTCGCGTTGCGATAGCCTCAGATTAACGGATCCTCGAATCGCACGAGCTTGCTGATTCGGAGCGAGAGTTACAAAAACCATTCCAAAAGTGGCCACCCTAACACCCCCACACCAACCACCGCCGCACCCATCGCCGCCACCAACACCGCTCCACTCGCAACGTCCAACGCGTCGCGGATCTCGGGGTGCTGTTCGCGCGTGATCGCGCGGGCCAAGTGCTCGATTGCCGAGTTGAACAGTTCGGCGGAGAAGACGATTGTCATGCACACGACCAGCGCCAGCCAATCGGTTCGCGAAATTTGTAGCCAAGTCGCCATCACGACGACGACAATTGCCGCAGGGAAATGCACCCAAAAGCTGCTTTGACCCCGAACCCCAACGGCTATGCCGCGTAGCGCGCAAGCGAATTTTCGCCGCCAACGACTTAGGAAGGAACTTGGTTGGTTCGGGGGTGTTTTATTCATGGAAGTGGTTGGTGGTTCAGCGTCAGTTTAGTGTCGTTGCCGATCCTGGCGCGCCGGGACTAACGTGCTGCCGCACGTTTCATTCCGCATTCCGCATTCATTCCAAGCCAAACGCACCCGCCGGTGGCACTTCGATGCCGGTACGACTCGTCAGACCCAGCTTCGGCAAGAAACGTGGCTCGACCATAAATTTCACACCAACATTGTTTTTTGCATTGTCGACATTAAAGCCCATCGAAACCAGTAGCGATTCGCCGATGCGGGTCATCGAGAAAGTTTGGCCGATGCTGCCTGTTGCACTAAAGTCGTAGGCGAGGCCCGCACTCGAGATCCATTTGGGGCTCAAACGGTAATTGTAACTCGCCAGCAGGACATTGCTATCGATCGGTCCGCTGATCGAGCGCACTCCCAAATACGCATTCCCGCGAGTCGGGCGGTTGAGCAACACGCCGCCCGAAACCATTCGCAAGCCATTACCGAAAAAATCGGCCGCTCCGTCCGAGACGATCGTGAACCGATCACCCAGATGCCAGCGCACATCGTAATCGAACAGCCCAAACTCTTGGCCAAAGTTGTCGCGGTTCTGGTCGGGGAAATAGGTCAAATTCGAGTCGACCGTCAGCCAATCGACAACATGTTCGCGTCCCGGTCCCCCACGTTTGGTCTGCCAGCGATGCCGCATCCCAGTGCGCAGAGTCATCAGATCGTCGACCACTTCGGTAGACGGCGAAGTCACCCAGCCTTGCAAGCCGCTGCGCAATGCGTACGTAACAGGCGAAAATTTTGGGTCTGTGATCGTCGTCGGCAATGTCGGATCGAACACTCGGCGGCGAAACTCGGTGATCGACATATCATCGAGCGGATCGTACAGCGGCAGCTCCGAAAAGTTGCGATTCGCATCGGCGTACGTGAATTCCGCGTCGAATACGACTTTGTGCGCCAACCCATGCAGATTAAACAGCGGATCGCGGAAATCGGGGAACACCGCCCAAAAGGGCACGCTCGCCCGCACGCCCGCATTGACATAAGCCCGTTGCAAAGCGCTACCGTCAAGGGCCTCGCCCCAATGTGCCAACTCGCCCAACGCGAAAGGCACCACTTTGACTGGTCCGATCGCCAGCGGCATGTCGATTTCTTGCCGCGTCACCAAGCGTTCGCCTTCTTGCCCGGCACCCACTTCCCACGGCAAGCCGGCATCGACCTGCGCGGCGAGTGTTGCGTTCGTCGGCGCGTCGGCGTTGTTCAAATTGGCGTACCCGGCCTGCGAATGCTCGAACCACGTCAGCCGATCGCCCAACAACGACTCGCCTAACCAGTAATGATCGACGCGCGGCAACCACTGCGTCTCGGTGAAGAAATCATTTTGCTGTACGTTCGCTTCGATCGACAAGGCCCGGTTGTCCGCTAGGCGTCTTAGTCGCAAACCATTGCGCGGGTCTTTGAACTCGTCCCATTCTCGCTCGTAGTACTGCTCCAAAAATGTCCGATCGCTGATCCACCCTGCCTCGCTCGTCAGCTCCCAGCCATTTTGTAATTGCTGGCGATGCCGTCCGAACAATCGAAAGCGATAGTCTTCTTCCGGCACGATCGTACGTCGGCCCAAGCCCAAATTGTCGAGCCCGTCGTCGGCGATTCCCCAAAAATTCAATTGCCCCTGGGCTGGCCCTTCGAGGCCCAGAAAAGATTGGCGGTCGTACTGAAAATCGGTCCCATGCCCGACGCCCCGATCGCTCAAGTAATCGAGGCTCAGCCCCCAGTCAGTTCCTTCCGGCGCGTTGCGAATTCCAAACAACTGATACGCATCAAAGTCGGCCAACACCTGCGTGCCGAAAATGCTGTCGCTGCCGACACGAACGTTATCGATAAAAAAGGAGGGCTTACTCAAGTCGGTTGCCATACGGGGCCAATAGAATACCGGAATCCCGCGCACGTAGACCGTGTTGCCCTGGCTTTCGGTCAGATACCGATGATTGATTTCTGATTCGCCAGTCAGCGGATTGAAAACTTGGCTTTGCAGGTCCTCAAACGTGATTTGATTGGAGCCAAAGCTGTAGGTCGGTTCTTCCAACCGGCTGGTCGTCACCTGCGCGCCAATCGCCGTAAAATGCGAGGCATCTAACTGCCGAATCGCCGCCGCCCGCAAACGCACCAGCCCTTGATATTCAAAGTTCTCCGTTTTCGGCAACGGCGTCAGCATCTCTGCATTCAAGATCACCCCAACCTGACGCCGCACATCGTAAAACATCCGGTCGGCGGTGATCAACCGATCGCCTTGCCGAAACTCGATGTTGCCTTCCATGTAGATTTCGAGCGGGGTGTCTTGAGATTGAACCGATTGTCCGCCCAAGACCAAGCCACCTTCGGTCCAAATCACTGCCCGATCGGTACTGATATCGATCATGCCGATCGGTCCCAACGCTGCTGGAACATTTCCTGCTGGCAACCCTTCGATTACCACGCGAAAGCCGCCCGTCGCCGTCGTTACGCGTTGACCGTTGGGCAATTGTTGCGACTTGACATCGGGAAAGACATCGCTCCGCCCACCAAATTGAATGCTACGCATCCCTAGCGACGTCTGCGAGACCCCCGCCGGCACCGGCGCAAACTCCGTAAACTGCGCCAGCATCAAATCCCGCTGCCGCTGTGGATGAAACTTCGCCAATCCTCGCTGATAAATCTCCGGAAGCGACGCCGACGGCGATACTTGCTGGGCCGCGCCCTCGGGAAGCTTCAACCTAAGCGGCATCGAAGTCGACAACCGCTGAAACCACGTCGACGCTTGTTCGCGCCCCAACGACCCAGCCTTCGAGGAAGCATCACGATAATCAACCATCACCCCTCGGCCGTTTCGATCTTCCAAATAGGCAATCACCTTTGTCGGCTGCCCAGGCGACTGACCGCGCTCGACCCACAACACCGCCTCCGGACCGCGCGCGTAAGTCAAACCCTGATTGAGGTAGCAATTCCCGCGCAGATGAAAAACTTCGTAGACACCTTGTTGCCATCGGCTGTACGCATCGGCGGCAACCGTGATCGGCTCCGACAGTTCTGCCGGCGCTGGCCCAATGTCGCTGGCGAAGCTCACGCTACTGAGCAACAACACCAGCGCGCAGCACCCGACGCTCCGCGCAAAGCGGCTGAATCGACGGCAACACATTGGAGTGCGCGCAATAATAAGCAGGACCATGAGTTACGAAAAACGAAGACCCCTCGCAGGGCCTTAAAATTTGGGCAGCGGAGTATAGGTGCCCCTCCTGCCCGCGGCAAGGCACCTTCGCGGCCAATGGCCAGTGCGCAAACCCTTGCCCAGTAACAACTTGCGACTCGTCGCTCTGCTCCGCCAGGACGCGAGCAACCGCCACCAAAAATGGATTTCCGATTTCACGTCGCATTCACCCACCGGTCGCTGATAAGTTATCTCCATGCCCCCAGCTCCCGCCTCCCCATTTCTCGCCTTCCTCATTCGTCGTCGCCTCGTTCTGCTCGGCCTCGGTCTGTTGCTAGCAGGTGCTGCTGCGCTGCTCGGAACTCGGTTGCAACTCGATCGGTCGATCGAGCATATGTTTGCCGACGACGATCCGATTCTCCAACCGTATCGGGAGTTGCAAGAAAAATTCGGCCAGAACGAAATCGCGATGGTTGTCTATTCCGAGCCAGAGCTGCAAACCGAGCAAGGCTTGGCACGCGTCGCGTTGATTGCCGATCAAGCACGAAAAATCCCTGGCGTCGTCGCTGTCGTTTCGATCCATGATCCGCCGGGAGCCGCCAACTTTGAAGACACCGACCACGGTGCAAAGCTGCGCCAAGTCTTCGCTAGCTACACACACAACGAAGCACTCAACGCTGCGGGCATCGTCTGCCTGCTCGCTCGTCCACAAACGGGCGATCCACGGCACAGCGAAACTCTCCACAAACTCCGCGCGCTCGTCACTGATCTGCCAGACGGCGCCCTCGTTGGCGAGCCGGTCTTGATCGAAGAAGCATTTGACCTTTTGGAAGTTGACGGAAAGCGGCTCAACACTTGGTGTACGCTGCTATTGATGTTGACGATCTTCGCTTGCTTTCGCAGTTGGCGATGGTTGCTGTTGCCGTTGGTCGTCGTGCAACTGACCCTCGCCCTCACGCGTGGCACACTCGTCGCGCTCGATTTGCAGCTTAGCATGGTCAGCTCGATGCTCTCGGCCATCGTCACCGTGGTGGGCGTCGCTACCGTCGTCCACATCATCGTGCGCTACCGCAACGCAGAAGCGACGGGCCTCCGGCCCGCAAAAGCTCTGCAGCAAGCGGGCCAATTGCTCGCCGCCCCCATCTTCTTTGCCTGTCTGACCGACGCCGCCGGCTTCGCCGCATTGATGACCTCCCGCGTCGGCCCCGTCCACGATTTCGGCTTGATGATGGCGATCGGCAGCCTGCTAGTATTGGTTAGCGTGGTTCTCGCCGTGCCTGGAATCGTACTTTTGGGCAAAGCAAAAGGAAACACTGAAACCTCAGAGACGCAGAGTCTCTCAGGAAAAGACAAAGACTCCGCGACCTCTGCGTTCAACACCGAAAAACTGCTCCAACACTTCCTCCAAATCTCCCAAAATCACGCAAAAACCATCGCCGCCCTCACGCTCGTCGCTAGCGGTTTCGCAATCTACGGCAGCACCCGACTTCATCGCGAAACCGACTTCACACGCAACTTCCACCAAAACAGCCGAATCGTCCAAGAATACGAGTTCGTCGAACAGCATTTCGGCGGCGCAGGCGTGTGGGATATTTTGCTCCCGCCTACTAGGCAGCTCAGCAAACGGTATCTCGCCAAAGTTCTCACGCTCGAGAAAAAAATGCGCAAAGAGATTCCCTTGCTCAACAAAGTCACCTCCGTAGCCGACGTCCTCGACGCGAGCATGGGAGGAATCGGCGTCGCCAGAATCGGCCTGTCCGTGATGCGTGTCAAACTACCCGAGTTCGTCAACACGCTTTATCGGCAGTCGCCCCCACAAGAAAAAAAACAATCGGTCCAACTTCGCCTGCTGTTACGCACGCCCGAGCGCCTCGAAGCCGCCGAGAAAAACGAGCTTATCCAACAAGTCCGCGAAACAGCACAAGCCGCTTTCCCAGGCGCCGAAGTCACCGGCTACTACGTGCTGCTCAACGAGTTGATTGAAAGCCTGCTGCGCGACCAATGGACGACGTTTAGCGTGGCCGCGATAGCAGTTTTTGTGATGATGACCCTCGCCTTTCGCAGCATTTCACTCGCCTTCGCCACGCTCATTCCCAACGCTCTGCCGGTGTTACTGCTCTTCGGCGCAATGGGCTGGCTAGGCATCAAGGTGAATATGGGCGCCGCGATGATCGCGGCTGTGTCGCTCGGTTTGTCGGTCGATGGTTCGATTCACTATGTGATGTCGTATCAGCGATTGCGCCGCGAAAATGTAAGCTTGCCCGACGCTCTGGCGTCGGTTCAAGCCACCGTGGGCCGCGCCGCCATTTTCGCCACGCTGGCGCTCGTCGTCGGCTTCGCAACGCTCTGCTACAGCGATTTCATCCCCACGATCTATTTTGGAGCGCTAGTGAGCCTCTCGATGATCGGCGGACTAGTGGGGAATTTGTTGGTGTTGCCGCTGTTGATACGATGGGTGGAGCGAAAAAAATAAGTGGTTAACGTTGCCTCTGCTTCACGGTTAAGGCCTGAGAGGAACATTATGCCCAGTGGAACAACTACCATCGAAATCCGCGCTTCTGCCGAGGATATTTTCGATCTCATTCACAATTACTCGCGTCGTCTCGAATGGGATCCATTCCTTCGCGAAGCCCGGTTGTTGGAAGGTGCTAAGAAAGCCGATATTGGCGTCACTTCCCGTTGTGTCGCGCATCGTGGCGTTGGAGGTTTAGCGATGGATACCGTATACATCTCGTTCAATCGCCCCACAGTCGCGTCAGTAAAAATGACACGCGGACCTTACCTGTTCCGTACTTTTGCCGCCACGATTCGACAAGAGTCTCTCAACACTCAGGCCACACTGGTCACCTACAACTACAACTTCCAAACCAAACCAGGTTGGCTCGCCTTCCTCATCGAACCCGTTGTCCAGCGAATCTTTCATCGCGAAATCCGTCAACGATTAGTTGCACTAAAGAGTTTTCTGGAACACAAGCTACATCGCCACTGAACAACAAAACATCGAACCGCGACCGTAAGGGAGTCGATCAGTTTGAGCTAGAAGTCTGTTTAGTCGACTCCCTTACGGTCGCGGTTCGGAATTTGGCAGCAAAGCGTGTGCGCTCACGGCCCCACATCGGGATTCAATGTGTACATCAACACATTCAGCCCAATCCGTGCTGCGTCTTTTTGCGTGTAGCCGCGGCATTCGAGCGATTCGTGTTGCTCTAGAGCGCAGCTGATGTCGTAGGGCGAAAAGATCACTGCCCAGCGGCCGTCGATTTCGATACCTTCGAGTTCCGGTTCGACTTCGCGGACGCGGGGGGCACGCAGTGGTTGGCCCGCTTGTTGCTGAGCGGGGTCGCGACGGCTCACCTTCTGGATGTCGTAGCCACCCGGTGCAGAGCTAAACAACGGATCGGTCACGGGGATTCGCCGCAAGCTGCCCTCGGGGAATGTCGCCTTCAACTCGCGACGGAAGGCAGTCGAAAACTCTTTGCTCGCGCAAATCGAATCAGCAAACAGCGTGCCACCGTTGGTGAGATACTCCTTCAGCGCAGCCCGCTCGCTCGGCGTAAACTTAAAATCGTGCCGACCGTGCATGAACGCCATATGAAACCGCCGCAAACTCTTGTCGTCGGCACGAACGGGAAACTCGTTGGTGCTGACGCGTAGTTGCAAGTCACCTTGCGCTGCCGTGCGGAGCAAGTTCACCAACGCGCCGGGCGCATCGTTGCAGCCGCCGCCATGCTGGAGTTTGGCGATTTGAATGGTCCCGCGGCTGCCAGCGGCGTTGAGTTCGAGTAGTGCACTGGTGCCGGTGAACGATTCCTCTTTGCCCTTGGGTTCACGATTGGTGGCGTAAGCGACCACATTGACGCCGATGGCATTCGCATCGTCTAAGCGGCCTGCCACAGCTCCCGGCAGACCGCGCGTGCGGCCTTGGCCGTAAAGTTCCCAGTAACAAGAGAGATCGATCTCAGAAAAGACAACGCAGGTGCGGCAACCATATTCGACCGTCCACAGCCGGCCGACGTACGGCGACTCGGGTCGTACCAATTCTTCGACGCGCCAGATCGGATGCTCCGGCCCCGCGCGACGGAGCTGGTATTCTTTCTCCGGAAAAACGCGATCGAGATACGCGCGGAAGCCTTGCTCGAATGGACCGCCATCAAAGCAACATGCTTCGGCAAACAGAAACCCACCACGATCCAAGTAGCCGCGAATTTTTTCCTCGGTACCTGCCAATTGAGGCGATTTGCTGCCCGAAAGAAACAGCACCGGTGCTTGCAGCAGATCGTCGATGCTCGCTTCAGTGGGATCAAAAATTTGCCAAGTCAGATCGAGCCCCCACATTTTTTCAACGCGGGCGGTCAGATGAGCGACGTCGCTTTGATGGTTGTTCCAATCGTCTGCGGGGCCATGCTGCAACTTGGCCATCAACACCGGTCGCCGCCCTTTCGACAAAAAGAGCAGCGCCAAGGCGGTCGCGATATGCGGGCTTTTTTCGGCGTGGCCTTTCCCCTCCCAGTGATGGCTGATCGGATACTGCTGGCTGATGAGAAATTCGGCCCCTTCACGATACCAATCATGTTCGCCAATCAGCCGCCGCGCGGTTAGCCGCCCCACGCGTTCCAATCCATACAGATAATAATAGAGCCAATTACCACGAGGGCCTGGATTGCGTCGCACCGAAAAACTGTTGCCAAGCCAAGTCAGGGCACGGTCAAGCGAGTCATCGTCCTCTTGCGGCTGGCAACACTGCACCAGCCCATTTTGAATCGCGGCGTTAGGGGTAGCAACGCGTCCCTCACAAATCACTGTGGCGGCGATGCCAGCGCACGTCATACTGCCCAGACCAGAATCCCATCCTTTACGGTACCCCCACGAACCGTCTGGATTCTGGCAGTCCTTCCAGTACTCGGCTGCTTTTTCCCACGTCTCTTGCTTGACGGTCGCGCTGACGCGATCGGCTTCGTGCAGCGCGAGAATGGCGAACTGCGAATTGCTGTTATCGCCACCCGCCCCCACTCCATACGACCATTGTCCGCCCGGCTGCTGGATGGATTCGAGCCAATTCACATTGTTTTGAATTTGCACAAGATCTCGCCGCGGCTCAGCTGCACAAAACACCATCGTCTGTAACGCGACACTGTAAGTCTTCGGATTTTTGTTCAGACCAAACTTGCGTAAAAACTTCAAAGCACTTTGAATCTGCGGGTCGGTCGGTTCAACGCCAGAATTCAACAGCGCCAACGTACACAAGGCTGTCACGCCGCCGGGGTAGTCCGACATATCGTTCCAGCTACCGTTTTTCTTGTCCTGCTCAGCGAGCAAAAATTTGATCCCCCCCTCGATGGACTTTCGCACCTGTTCTGCTGTCAAGGGCCTCGCCGGCTGGGCCTGCAACCGTGGGAGATCGCCCAGCAAGATCGAGCAAGCTAAAAAAATTGGCAAAATTCGTCTGTCCATCGATTGTCTCCGTCCAACAAAGGTTCACTTCCATAGTAAGCTGCGATAGCCGGGGGGACAATGCTGGCATAGAGTAGCACGCCTCTCCGAGTCGTGAGTCTGGCCAAATTCACGACTCGGAGAGGCGTGCTACTCTGAAGTATACATTGTCCATCAGCTGTGCGAGCTATAGAATTACAAACTCGCGATACAGCATCGTCAATGCCGTACCGTCCGTTTCGTGCCGTTACCATTAGGAAGGAGACTTCGTGACTCGCAACCTCGGCGACATATTAAAAGAGTTTCGTCAACACCGACTCGTCATGCAGCGCGAGTTGCAAAAGGTGATCATCGGCCAAGACGAAGTGATCGAACAAATTTTTGCAGCCATTTTTACGCGCGGGCACTGCTTGCTCGAAGGCGTGCCGGGGCTGGCCAAAACGCTGATGGTCAGCACGTTGTCGCAGATTTTGGACCTCAATTTCAAGCGCATCCAGTTTACGCCCGACCTGATGCCCTCGGACATCACCGGCACCAACGTGCTCGACGAAGACGAACATGGTCGGCGTAGCTTTCGGTTTGTCGAAGGGCCTGTCTTCACCAACATCTTGCTCGCCGACGAAATCAACCGCACGCCGCCCAAGACGCAAGCCTCGCTGCTGCAAGCGATGCAAGAGCGCGAAGTCTCGATCGGCCAAACGACTTACTCGCTCCCCGAACCTTTTTTTGTGATCGCCACCCAAAACCCGATCGAGCAGGAAGGAACCTACCCGCTGCCAGAAGCGCAGCTCGACCGCTTTATGTTCAACATCAAGGTCGACTACCCGTCGGCTGAAGAAGAAGAGCAGATCCTCACCGCCACCACTCGAAGCGACAAACCCGAGGTCAGCAAAATCCTCTCCGCCCGCGCGATTCTCAACCTGCAAAAACTGGTCGGCTCGGTCGCGGTCAGCGAGTACATCATCAAGTACGTCGCCACACTCGTCCGCGCAACACGGCCGAAAGACGAATCGGCCCCCGAGTTCGTCCAAGACATGGTCGACTGGGGCGCCGGCCCCCGCGCGGGCCAGTTCCTCATCCACGGCGGCAAAGCGCTCGCCGCGATGGATGGACGATTTACTGTAGCGATCGAAGACGTACAGAAAGTCGCGATCCCCGTACTACGTCACCGCGTCAGCACAAATTTTCAGGCGCAGGCCGAAGGCATGACGACCGAGGACGTCATTAACCGGCTGTTGGAGGTGATCCCTGTTCCTGAAATCCCGAAGTATAGTGGCAAAGAATAGTAACCGTTCGCGGTGCTGAAAGAAGAAAAAGAAAAAGGAAAAGCCACAGATAAACACGGATAAAC